>DASVBE010000283.1:0-20147 GCA_036375995.1 Streptosporangiaceae bacterium
CTAGGCTAAGGCCATGCCCACAAGCCGCTCTATTCTGGCCGCGCCAGCCTGGCCGTACGCCAACGGACCCCGCCACATCGGGCACGTCTCCGGGTTCGGCCTGCCCTGCGACATGTTCTCCCGCTACCAGCGGATGGCGGGCAACCGGGTGCTCATGGTCAGCGGCACCGACGAGCACGGCACCCCGATCCAGGTGCAGGCCGACGCGGAGGGCGTGACCGCCCGGCAGCTGGCCGACCGGTACAACCGCGTGATCGTGAACGACCTGGTGGGCCTGGACATGTCCTACGACCTGTTCACCCGGACCACGACCCGCAACCACTACGCGGTCACCCAGGAGATCTTCACCGGCCTGATCCGCAACGGCTACATCTTCGCCAAGGCCACGATGGGCGCGATCTCCCCGTCCACCGGCCGCACCCTGCCCGACCGCTACATCGAGGGCACCTGCCCGATCTGCGGGTACGACGGGGCGCGCGGCGACCAGTGCGACAACTGCGGCAACCAGCTGGACCCGGCCGACCTGATCAGCCCGCACTCGCGGATCAACGGCGAGGCCCCGGTCTTCGTGGAGACCGAGCACTACTTCCTCGACCTGCCCGCGTTCGCCGACGCGCTGGGCAGCTACCTGCAGAGCAAGAGCGGCCAGTGGCGGCCGAACGTGCTCAAGTTCTCCCTGAACCTGCTGTCCGACCTGCAGCCGCGGGCGATCACCAGGGACCTGGACTGGGGCGTGCCGGTGCCGCTCGACGGCTGGCGGGACCGGCCGGACAAGCGGATCTACGTGTGGTTCGACGCGGTCATCGGCTACCTGTCCGCGTCGATCGAGTGGGCCCGCCGGTCCGGCGACCCGGACGCGTGGCGCGCCTGGTGGCAGTCGCCGGACGCCGAGTCGTACTACTTCATGGGCAAGGACAACATCGTCTTCCACAGCGAGATCTGGCCCGCGATGCTGCTCGGCTACAGCGGCAAGGGCGCCCGCGGCGGCGCGCCGGGCTCGCTGGGCGCGCTGAACCTGCCCACCGAGGTGGTGTCCAGCGAGTACCTGACGATGGAGGGCCGCAAGTTCTCCTCGTCCCGGTCCGTGGTCATCTACGTGCGTGACTTCCTGGCCCGGTACAGCGTGGACGCGCTGCGCTACTACGTGGCGGTGGCCGGCCCGGAGAACCAGGACACCGACTTCACCTGGGCCGAGTTCATCCGGCGCAACAACGACGAGCTGCTGGCCAACTGGGGCAACCTGGTCAACCGCACGGTGTCGTTCGCGGCGCGCAACATCGGCGAGATCCCGGCGGCCGGCTCGCTGACCGACGCCGACCAGGCCATCCTGGCCGCGTCCCGGCAGGCGTTCGGCGCGGTCGGAGAGCCGCTGTCCCGGTCCCGGTTCAAGGCCGCCATCACCGAGGCGATGCGGACCGTGGCCGAGGCCAACAAGTACCTGTCCGACCAGGCGCCGTGGAAGCTCCGCGAGTCCGACCCGGAGCGGATGAAGACGATCCTGCACGTCGCGCTCCAGCTGGTGGACGACGGCAAGACGCTGCTCACCCCGTTCCTGCCGGAGTCCTCGCAGAAGGTGTTCGAGCTGCTCGGCGGCACCGGCGAGTGGTCCGGCCGGCCGCGGGTGGACGAGGTCAGCGAGGAGGGCGGCGAGGAGTACCCGGTGATCACCGGCGACTACGGGGTCGCGGCCCGGTGGGAGCACATGCCGGTCACGCCGGGCACCCCGCTGGCCACGCCGGCCCCGCTGTTCACGAAGCTGGACCCGGCCGTGGCCGACGAGGAGCTGGCCCGGCTGGAGCAGGGGTGAGCGCAGCCCGCCCGCCCGAGCCGCTGCCCGCCCCGGCCTTCGACAGCCACTGCCACCTGGAGATGATCGACCGCCCGGTGGCGGACGTGGTGGCCGAGGCGGCCGCGGCCGGCATCACCCGGATGATCACCATCGGCACGGACCTGGAGTCGTCCCGGTGGGCGGCGGCGCTGGCCGCGCAGCCGGGGCCGGTCCGGGCGGGGGTGGCCATCCACCCGAACTCGACCGCGGACGCGGCGAAGCTGGGGAAGGACGAGGTGCTGGCCGAGCTGGCCGGGCTGGCGGCGCAGCCGGCCGTGGTCGCGGTCGGCGAGACCGGCCTGGACTACTACCGCGACCACGCGCCGCCCGAGGTGCAGCAGGAGTGGTTCAGGGCGCACATCCAGATCGCCAAGGACACCGGCAAGGCGCTGGTCATCCACGACCGTGAGGCGCACGACGACGTGCTCCGGCTGCTGGCCGAAGAAGGGGCGCCGGACCACGTGGTCTTCCACTGCTTCTCCGGCGGCGCCGGGCTGGCCCGGGCCTGCGCGGACGCGGGCTACGTGATGAGCTTCGCGGGCAACATCACGTTCCCGAGCGCCCAGCCGCTGCGGGACGCCGCCGCGGTGGCGCCCGCCGGCCTGATCCTGGTCGAGACCGACGCCCCCTTTCTCACGCCGGTGCCCAACCGGGGCAAGCCGAACACCCCGGCCATGTCCGCGTACACCCTGCGGTTCATCGCTGAGCTGAAGGACATGGACACCGCCGGGCTGTGCGCCGCGGTCACCGCGACCGGCGACCGCGTGTTCGGCCCGTGGCCGGCCGCACCATGGCCGGGCTAGCCCCGTGGCCGGGCTAGCCCCGTGGTTGGGGTAGCCCCGTGGTTGGGGTAGCACTGCTCAGCCCGACCGACATCCGGGACCTGGCCGGGCGCCTTGACCTGCGGCCGGCCAAGCGGCTCGGGCAGAACTTCGTGGTCGACCCGGGAACCGTGCAGCGGATCACCGCGGCGGCCGGGCTGCGCCCGGACGACGTGGTGCTCGAGGTCGGCCCCGGGTTCGGCTCGCTGACCCTGCCGCTGCTGGCCGCGGCCCGCCGGGTGATCGCGGTCGAGGTCGACCCGGTGCTCGCCGCCGAGCTGCCGCGGACGGTGGCGGACCGGGCGCCGGACCTGGCCGGGCGGCTGACCGTGGTCACCGCGGACGCGGCCCGGATCGCTGAGTTTCCCGATCCGGGCGACCCGCCCACCGTGCTGGTCGCCAATCTGCCCTACAACGTGGCCGTGCCGGTCGTCCTGCACCTGCTGGCCACGGTGAGCACGCTGCGCGGTGGCCTGGTCATGGTCCAGGCCGAGGTCGCGGACCGGATGGTGGCCGGGCCCGGCAGCCGGGTGTACGGCATCCCGTCGGTCAAGCTGGCCTGGTTCGCCACCGCCCGGCGGGCGGGCTCGGTGCCCAGGTCGGTGTTCTGGCCGGTGCCCAGGGTCGATTCCGGGCTGGTCGCGTTCGAGCGCCACCCCGAGCCGGCGGGCGCGGCAAGGGAAGCGGGAATCCAGGAGGTGTTCGCCGTGGTCGACGCGGCGTTCGCGCAGCGGCGCAAGACGCTGCGGGCCGCGCTGGCCAGCTGGGCCGGCTCGCCCGCCGCGGCCGAGCAGGTGCTCCGGGAGGCGGGCATCGACCCCGGGCTGCGCGGGGAGGCGCTCGGCGTAGCCGGGTTCACCGCCATCGCCGCCGCGCGCCGCCGCGTACGATCTGATCATCGTGACTGAAGTAACCGTCCGGGTTCCCGCCAAGGTGAACCTTCAGCTGGCCGTGGGGCCGCTGCGCGACGACGGCTATCACGACCTGGTCACCGTGTTCCACGGCCTGTCGCTGTACGACGAGGTCACGGTGCGGGCCGCGGACCGGTCCAGCGTGAAGGTGACCGGTCAGGACGCCGGCATGGTGCCGACGGGCCGGGACAATCTCGTGGTCAAGGCCGCCGTCGCGCTGGCCCGCGCGGCGGGCCGGAAGACCGGCAACGCGGTGGCCATCGAGATCCGCAAGCGCATCCCGGTCGCCGCCGGGCTGGCCGGGGGCAGCGCGGACGCGGCGGCCGCCCTGGTCGCCTGCAACGCGCTGTGGCAGGCCGGGCTGTCCGCCGCCGAGCTGGCCACGCTCGCCGCGGGCCTGGGCAGTGACGTGGCGTTCGCCCTGCTGGGCGGCACCGCCGTGGGCACCGGCCGGGGCGAGCGGCTGACCGCCGCGCTGGCCGCGGGCACCTACCACTGGGTGCTCGCGTTCGCGGCCGGCGGGCTGTCCACGCCCGAGGTCTACGCCGCCTGCGACCGGCTGCGTGCCGCGCGCGGCACCGTGGTCGGCCGGCCCGAGCTGAGCACCGAGCTGATGGCCGCGCTGCGCGCCGCGGACCCGGCCGAGGTGGGCCCGCTGCTGGCCAACGACCTGCAGCCGGCCGCGCTGTCGCTGCGACCCGACCTGCGCCGGGCGCTGGCCGCGGGCCGGGAGGCCGGCGCGCTCGGCGCGATCGTCTCCGGGTCCGGGCCGACCTGCGCGTTCCTGGCCCCCGGGCCGGCCCAGGCGCGGGAGATCGCGGTGTCGCTGGCCGGCGCCGGCGTGTGCCGCTCGGTGGCCAGGGTGCACGGCCCGGTTCCCGGCGCGGCCGTCATCACCTCCGCGGAACACGCGTGAACCTGGTCAACCTGGAGGCGGCGGCCAAGGCGTTCGGGCCCCGGGTGCTGCTGGACCAGGTGTCGCTCGGGGTGGCGGCCGGGGACCGGGTTGGCGTGGTCGGGCGGAACGGGGCGGGCAAGACCACCCTGCTGGCCACGCTCGCGGGCCGTGGCGAGCTGGACGCCGGCCGGGTCACCCACGCGGGCGGGCTGAGCCTCGGCTACCTCGCGCAGGCCGACGAGCTTGACGGGCGGATCGGTGACCTGGTCTTCGGCGCGGGCGTGGCCGAGCACACCTGGGCCGCGGACCCGCGGGCCCGCGAGGTGGCCGGCGCCCTGCTCGGCGGCCTGGACCTGGACGGGCAGGCGGGGCGGCTGTCCGGCGGGGAGAGCCGCCGGGTCGCGCTGGCCGCGCTGCTGGCCACGCCGCGGGACCTGCTGCTCCTCGACGAGCCCACGAACCACCTCGACATCGAGGCGATCAGCTGGCTGGCCGGCTTCCTGCGCCGGAACGCGGCAGCCTATGTGGTCGTCACCCACGACCGCTGGTTCCTGGACGAGGCCTGCGACCGGACCTGGGAGGTGGCCGGCGGGCAGGTGCACGCCTACCAGGGCGGCTACTCGGCCTACGTGCTGGCCCGCGCGGAACGGGCCAGGATCTCCGGCGCCACCGAGCGGCGGCGGCGCAACCTGCTGCGCAAGGAGCTGGCCTGGCTCCGCCGCGGCCCGCCCGCCCGGACCAGCAAGCCGCAGTTCCGGATCGACGCGGCCACCGCGCTGATCGCCGCCGAGCCGCCGCCGCGGGACAGCGTGGAACTGACCAAGATGGCCACCGCCCGGCTCGGCAAGACCGTGCTCGAGATCCTCGGCGTCACGGTCACGGCCGGCCCGCGGGTCCTGCTGGACGACGTCACCTGGCGGCTCGGGCCCGGCGACCGGGTCGGCGTGGCCGGGCCCAACGGCAGCGGCAAGACCACCCTGCTGCGCCTGCTGTCCGGCCGCATCGAGCCCGGCGCAGGCGATGGGCCCGCGGGTGATAGGTCCGCGGGCGACGGGCTGGCCGTGACCGGGGAGGTGGTCCGCGGGAGCACGGTTCAGCTCGGCTACCTGACCCAGGAGACGCCGGACATCGACCCGGGGCTGCGGGCCCTGGAGGCGGCCCAGCAGGTGCGCCGGTCAGTCCGGGTCGGCCGTGGCGAGCTGACCGCCAGCCAGCTGCTCGAGCGGTTCGGCCTGTCCGGCGAGCGGCAGTGGACGCTGGTCGGCGAGCTGTCCGGCGGTGAGCGGCGGCGGCTCCAGCTGCTGCTGGCGCTGATGGCCGAGCCGAACGTGCTGCTGCTCGACGAGCCCACCAACGACCTGGACATCGACACGCTGACCGAGCTCGAGGACCTGCTCGACGGGTGGCCAGGGTCGATCGTCGTGGTCAGCCACGACCGGTACTTCCTGGAGCGGGTCACCGATCATGTGCTGGCGCTGGACAGCGGCCGGCTCGATTTCCTCGGTGGCGGTGTGGCCGAGTACCTGGAACGCCGGTCCGCGGCCGGCTCCCGTATCCCGTCAGATAACGGCTCACCGGCAGCCGCGGCCATGCCTGCTGGGCCGTCGGCCGCCACCCGGCAGCGCGCCGCCCAGAAAGAGCTCGCCCGGCTCGACCGCCAGCTGGCCGCGGTCACGAAACGGGAGGCCGAGCTCACCGCGGAGCTGGCGGCCAGCGCCACCGACTACGAGAAGCTGATCGCGCTGGGTGACGAGCTCAAGGCGGTGCAGGCGCAGAAAGCCGAGCTGGAGGACCACTGGCTCGAGGTCGCCCAGGACGCCGACCCGGGTTAGCCCTGGGTTAGCCCTCGTCCGGTTCGCCGGCGGCGTCGAACGGCACCAGCAGGATCCGCAGCAGCCCGGCCAGCTCCTGGCGCTGCGCCGGGGTCAGCCCGGTGAGCAGCTCGCGCTCCCGTTCCAGCAGCCCGTCCAGCGCGGCGTCGGCCACCGTGGCGCCGCGGCTGGTCAGCGTGACGAGGACGCCGCGGCGGTCCTGCGGGTCGGCGCGGCGGCGGACCAGCCCGGCCTTCTCCAGCTGGTCGATCCGGTTGGTCATGGTGCCGGACGTGACCAGCGTGGCGCGCAGCAGCGCCCCCGGGCTGAGCTGGTAGGGCTCGCCCTGGCGGCGCAGCGCGGAGAGCACGTCGAACTCCCAGGCGGCCAGCCCGTGCGCGGCGAACGCGGCCCGCCGGGCCCGGTCCAGGTGCCGGGCCAGCCGGGACACCCGGCTGAGCACCTGGAGCGGCTCGGTGTCCAGGTCCGGCCGCTCCGCCTGCCAGCTGGCCACCAGGCCGTCGACCTCGTCGCGGCCGGCGGCGGCGGCGCGCCCGGCGGCGGCGTGGCGCGCGGCGCTGCCGGGGCGCGCGGCGGGAGGCTGGGACGGCATGCCCGCAGCATATCTCTTGACATCGAGAATTCTGCCCGGTACACGTAAGAGAGGTGTCTTGATATCGAGAGAACTGGAGCGCGCTATGTGGGACCCAGCCCAGTACCTGCGGTTCGCCGGCGAGCGGTCCCGGCCCTTCCATGAGCTGCTGGCCCGGGTCGGCGCGGAGGACCCCAAGCGGGTCGCCGACCTGGGCTGCGGCCCCGGGGAGCTGACCGCCGAGCTCGCCGCCCGGTGGCCGGGCGCCGAGGTCACCGGCCTGGACAGCTCGGCGGAAATGATCAGCGCGGCGCGCGCCTTCCAGGATTCCGCCGCCGGCTCCGGCGGCGGATCACGATCACGGATTACGGGATCTGCGGCGCCGGTCCCGGCCGCCCCGGCCGATCCTGTGGCCCGGATCCGGTTCGTCCTCGGCGACCTGCGGGACTGGCAGCCCGCCGAGCCGCACGACGTGATCGTCTCCAACGCCGTGCTGCAGTGGCTGCCCGACCACCTGGACGTGCTGGCCCGGTGGCCCCGGCTGCTCGCCCCCGGCGGCTGGCTGGCCGTGCAGGTGCCGGGCAACTTCGACCAGCCGAGCCACCAGATCCTGCGGGACCTGGCCGCGTCCCCGCGGTGGCGGCCGCTGCTGCGCGACGTCCCGCTCAACCGGCAGTCCGCCGAGCCTGCGCAGTACCTGGACCTGCTGGCCCGGGCCGGGTGCGAGGTGGACGCCTGGGAGACCACCTACCAGCACGTGCTGTCCGGCGACGACCCGGTCACCGACTGGTACAAGGGCAGCGGGCTGCGCCCGGTGCTGGCCGCGCTGGACCCGGATCAGGCGGCGGAGTTCCTGGCCGGGTACGGCGCCGCGGCCAGGGCCGCCTACCCCCGCCGGCCCTACGGCACCGTGCTGCCGTTCCGCCGGGTCTTCGTGGTCGGCCGGGCCCGCTGACTCTGCGCTACTTCGGCCGAGATGCGCGGCTTGACCTCCAGCTGGTGCAGGCCGTTCCAGGCCAGGTTGACCAGGTGCGCGGCGACCTCCTCGAGCTTCGGCTTGCGCGCGTCCAGCCACCACTGGCCGGTGAAGGTGACCATGCCGACCAGCATCTGGGCGTACATCGGGGCGTGCTTCGGGTCGTAGCCGCGGGCCGCCAGCGCGTCGCGGAGGGTGTACTCGACCTGGCTCGCGATGTCCGCGATCAGGCTGCCGAAGTTGCCCGAGCCCGACCCGGCCGGCGGGGAGTCGCGGACCAGGATCCGGAACCCGTCGGTGTTCTCCTCGATGTAGCGCAGCAGCCCGATCGCGGCCGCCTCGAACTTCTCCCTGGTGTCCTCGCCCTCGAGCAGGTGGTTGGCCATGGTCAGGAACCGGTCTATCTCCCGGTCCACGACCACTGCGTACAGCCCCTCCTTGCTGCCGAAGTGCTCGTACACGACCGGTTTGGAGACCCCGGCCTGAGCGGCGATCTCCTCGATCGAGGTGCCGTCCAGGCCGCGCTCGGCGATCAGGTGACGGCCCACGTCGAGGAGCTGCTGCCGCCGCTCCTTGCCGGTCATCCGCCGCCGGTTCGAATTCCGGTTCACGGCTGGCTGGCTTGTCACTGCTCCATCATGGCCAACCGGTGGCCAGTCAGCGAATCGCGCGCGCCGCCCGCCGGGCCGCGACCGCCGGGCCGCGCCGGGCCATCGAGCCCAGCCGCCGGGCGGTGCCGGTCAGCCGCCCGGTCTGCTTCCCGGTCAGCCGGGCCTCGTCCGGCCAGCGCACGCCGGAGACCAGGCCGAGCCGCTCGGCCGCCCAGATGCACCGGGCCGCGATGTCGATCTGGCCGCGCAGCACGCCGTGCCGGGCGCAGGTCGGGTCGGCGTGGTGCAGGTTGTGCCAGGACTCGCCGAAGGACAGGATCGCCAGCCAGTTCACGTTCCTGGACTTGTCCCTGACCTCGAACTCCTCCTTGCCGAACGTGTGGCAGATCGAGTTGATCGACCAGGTCACGTGGTGCAGGAAGGCAACACGGACCAGGCTGGCCCAGAAGAACGCGGTCACCGCGCCCTGCCACGACATCGACCACAGGCCGCCGATCAGGATCGGGGCCGCCAGCGACCCGAACACGATCCAGCCGAACCCCTTCGACAGTTTCACGATGTCGCGGTCCGCGAGCCAGTCCGGGCTGAACTTCTCCACCGAGGTCTTCTCGTCGTTGAACAGCCAGCCCATGTGCGCGTAGCCCAGGCCCTTGATCAGGGCCTTCCAGTCGTCGCCGAACCGCCACGGCGAATGCGGGTCGCCTTCGCGGTCGCTGAACTTGTGGTGCCGCCGGTGGTCGGAGACCCAGGTGATCACCGGTCCCTCCAGCGCGGAGCTGCCCGCGACGGCCAGCAGGATCTTGAAGCCGCGGACCGCCTTGAACGACCCGTGGGTGAAGTACCGGTGGAAGCCCATGCTGATGCCGAGCCCGGAGAACAGGTAGAAGGCCACCGCGATGACCACGTCGCGCCAGCCCAGGCCCCAGCCCCAGGCGACCGGGATGGCCGCCACGATGGCCAGCATCGGCACGCCGACGAACACTGCCACCAGCACCCGCTGCAGCGTGCTGACCGGCTCGGGGTCGATGTCGGGCGCTACGGCGCGCGGGGCGGGAACCGGCGCCGTGGGCGCTGTGGTCGCGGGCGGGGGCGGGGGCGGGGCGGCCACCGGGGGGAGCGCGGTGCTGTCGATAGCGGTCATGGCTTTCCTCGCTCACTGGTTTCTGGTCAGGGGGCGAGCGCCTTCGCATGCACCGAGGTCAGGGGCTGATGCAAATACGCTTACGTAACCGTAGCTTACGGATCCGTAGGTTCAGCAAGATCCTTGGCGGATTGTTTGCCCGGGTAATCGGGAAGCAAACGGCGGCGGTTCCTGCCGGGCGCCGTGGCCGGGCCGTTGACCTGCGGTTCCGCCGGGTGAACGCGCTGGCCACCGCCCGGGCCGGAAGTTCTCGGTAAAGTAAGCGGGGAAGCTGCTGTCCCGGGTGGTCTAGTGGCATGACTACTGGTTTTGGTCCAGTCAACCGAGGTTCGAATCCTCGCCCGGGAGCACACCGGCATGCGGTTTCTGCGCGGTTTCCGCGCCGCTCCTGCGCTGTGGCGGGGACCTGAGGTTCGCCTGCTGTCCGGCGGTGCTGATGCGGCGGAAGGTATCCTGGCCAGGTCCTGGCCGCCCGGGGGAGGGCAGCCGGACCACGGGGGCCAGCACCGATACCGAGGAGCTGTGTGAGCGCGAGCGTACCGGCCGCTGTAATCGTCCTGGCCGCGGGCGAGGGCACGCGGATGAAGTCCAGCATTCCCAAAGTGCTGAACCCGGTAGGCGGCGAGACGATGCTCGGCCATGTGATCGCCGCCGCCCGGGAGCTGTCCCCGCGCCGGCTGATCGTGGTGGCGGGCCACGGCCGCGGCCAGGTCGCCGCCGAACTCGCCGAGCGTGCCCCGGACGTGACCGTGGTCGTGCAGGAGCGCCGCGGCGGCACCGGGCACGCGGTGCGCACCGTGCTGGAGGCCGTCGGCCAGATCCACGGCACCCTGCTGGTCACCTACGCGGACACCCCGCTGCTGCGGGCCAGCACGCTGGAGTCGCTGACCGCGGCGCACGCAGCCGCCGGGGCGGCGGCCACCGTGCTGACCACCGTGCTGCCCGATCCGGCCGGGTACGGGCGGATCATCCGCGGCGCTGACGGCGGCTTCGAGGCCATCGTGGAGCACTCAGACGCCACCGCTGAGCAGCGCGCGATCACCGAGATCAACTCCGGCGTGTACGCGTTCAGCGGCGGGCTGCTGGCCGACGCCATCAAGCGGGTGCCGACCGACAACGTCAAGGGCGAGGAGTACCTCACCGACGCGGTCGGCATCCTGCGCGCGGACGGCTACCCGGTCGCCAGCGTCCGCTGCGGCGACCCGGAGGAGGTCATGGGCGTCAACGACCAGGCCCAGCTGGCCTGGGCCCGCCGGGTGATGAACGACCGGGTGCTGTCCCGCTGGATGGGCGCCGGGGTGACCATCCGCGACCCGGCGACGACGTGGATCGACGTCGGGGTCGAGCTGGAGCGCGACGTCGAGATCGGGCCCGGCACCCAGCTGGAGGGCCGCACCACGGTGGCCGCCGGGGCCCGGATCGGTCCTGGCTGCCTGCTGCGGGACACCGCGGTCGGGGCCGGCGCACAGGTTATCCAGTCGGTCTGCGAGTCGGCGGTCATCGGAGGCGGGATCACCGTAGGGCCTTTCGCCCATCTGTCGCCCGGGACCACACTGGCGGCAGGTGAGTGAGCGAACGGCCAGCACAGTGGGCCGCAGGACGAGGGAGTGCAGGACGAGTGACGGGCATCACAGCCACCGGCGAGAAGCGGCTGCTGGTCATCTCCGGGCGGGCCTTCCCCGGCCTGGCCGAGGAGATCGCCGGCTGCCTGGGCATCGAGACCACCCCAACCCGGCTGTACGACTTCGCCAACGGCGAGATCTTCGTCCGGTTCCTGGAGTCGGTCCGCGGCTGCGACGTGTTCGTGGTGCAGAGCCACACCGGGCCGATCAACCAGTGGATCATGGAGCACCTGATCATGGTCGACGCGCTCAAGCGGGCGTCGGCCAAGCGGATCACGGTGGTCGCGCCGTTCTTCGGCTACGCCCGGCAGGACAAGAAGAGCCGCGGCCGCGAGCCGATCTCGGCCCGGCTGATGGCCGACCTGTTCCTCACCGCGGGCGCGGACCGGATCATGGCCGTGGACCTGCACACCGCGCAGATCCAGGGGTTCTTCGACGGCCCGGTGGACCACCTGTTCGCGCTCCCCATCCTGGCCTCCTACCTGGAGAACCGGCTCGACCTGTCCGAGGTGACCGTGGTCGCCCCGGACGCGGGCCGGGTCCGGGTCTGCGAGCGGTGGACCGACCGGCTCGGCTGCCCGCTGGCCATCATCCACAAGCGGCGCGACACCGACGTGGCCAACAAGGTGAAGGTGCTCGAGGTCGTCGGCGAGGTGGCCGGCCGCAGCTGCATCCTGGTCGACGACATGATCGACACCGGGTCGACCATCGTGAACGCCGCCGAGGCGCTGTTCGAGCAGGGCGCCGCCCAGGTCATCGCCACCGCCACGCACGGGGTGCTGTCCGGGCCCGCGGTCGACCTGCTGAAGAACTCGCCGATCAGCGAGGTGATCGTGACCAACACGCTGCCGATCCCGCCGGACCGGCGGTTCGACAAGCTGACCGTGCTGTCCATCGCGCCGCTGATCGCGCGGGCGATCAACGAGGTGTTCAGCGACGGCTCGGTGACCAGCCTGTTCGACGGCCAGAGCTGACACTGTTCCCAGAACGGTTTACGGTTGGCGGCCCGGCTTGCCGCCTGCTGGACGCTGATGCGGACCAGGCCAGGCCTGGAGTCGGCTAGACTGCGCAGGAATTTTCTGACGCTGAGGAGTCCTGCCGTGCCCGAGGTACGTATCGCTGCTGCACCGCGCAGCGAGTTCGGCAAAGGTGCCGCCCGCCAGGTGCGCCGTGAGGGCCGGGTGCCCGGCGTGCTGTACGGCCACGGTGCCGAGCCGCGGCACGTCAGCCTGCCCGGCCACGACCTGCTGCTGGCGCTGCGCACGCCGAACGTGCTGATCCTGCTGGACGGGCTGCCCGGCGGCAGCCAGCTGGCCCTGCCCAAGGCCGTGCAGCGCGACCCGATCAAGGGCTCCATCGACCACGTGGACCTGCTCCTGGTCCGCCACGGCGAGAAGGTCACCGTGGAAATCCCGGTCCAGGTGACCGGCGAGGTGGCCCCGGACGGCATGCTCAACCAGCAGATGATCCAGATCTCGGTGGAGGCCGAGGCCACCAACATCCCGTCCGGCGTCGAGGTCGACGTGGAGGGCATGGCGATCGGCGCCGCGGTGCACGCCAGCGACCTGGAGCTGCCCGCGGGCGCGACGCTGGCCGGCGACCCCGAGGCGCTGATCCTGCAGGTGCTCGCGGCCCCGACCGCCGAGCAGATCGAGGCCGAGCTGGGCATCGAGCCGGCCGAGGAGGAGGCTGGCGAGGCCGCCCCGCCGGTGCCGGAAGCGCCGGAGGCCGCGGCGGCCGAGGACTCCGGGTCCGAGGGCTGACCGGCCTGACCGGGGCCGGGCGCAGCCTGGCCCCGGGGTGAGCGTGCGATGACCGACCGCTGGCTGATCGCGGGCCTGGGCAACCCGGGCCCGCAGTACGCCGGCCACCGGCACAACGCCGGGTTCATGGCGGCCGAGGTGCTCGCCGCCCGGATGGGCGTGACCCTGCGCCGGGACCGCAGCGGCGCGGCCGTGGCCACCGGCCTGCTGGCCGGCGTCCCGGTGACCCTGGCCCGGCCGCTGGCCTTCATGAACCTGTCCGGGCGTCCGGTGGCCGCGCTGCGCGCGTTCTACAAGATCCCGCCGGAGCGGGTGCTGATCCTGCACGACGAGCTCGACCTGCCGTTCGGCGTGGTGCGGCTGAAGCTCGGCGGCGGGGACAACGGGCACAACGGGCTGCGCTCGGTGACCGCCGCGCTCGGCGGCCCGGGCTACCACCGGACCCGGATCGGCATCGGCCGCCCGCCCGGCCGGATGGACCCCGCCGTGTTCGTGCTGCGGGACTTCAGCCCGGCCGAGCGGCAGGACCTGCCGCTGGTGCTCGACCTGGCCGCGGACGCCAGCGAGGCGCTGCTGCGGTCCGGGCTGACCGCTGCCCAGAACGAATTTCACCGCGGAATCTGAGCACGCGGCATCCTGATCATCCCGTTATTTCACGGATTTGCGGTGTTCAGCGCCTTGACGGTAGTCCTGATGACTAGTTACACCCCACCCTGGCCTGCCCTATGATGCTCAGATCGCTGGGAAATGCGTCAACCGCCCTATTTGGTTAGGCGTCTTTCTTATGTGCGCAGGGGCCGCGCCGCGTAGGGGTTCCCCTGCCACGCGCCAGCGTGACTGGAGGGGGTGCATCAGTGTCAGGTCAGACAGTCGCCTCAGGCCGACGGTCGGCTGACAAGACCGGAACGCGCACGGGGCAGGGTCCTGCGGGGTGGACTGCCCTGCATCTGCGCGCCGTCATGATGGCCGACTTTCTGTGCGGTCTTGCCGCCGGCCTGCTGGCGCTGGAAGTGCGGTTCGACGCGACCGGCAGCCACCCGGTGTCCTACCTGATCCTGAGCCTGGGGCTGCCGCTGATCTGGCTGGCCTTCCTGGGCCTGGCCGGCGGGTACGACAAACGCTTCGTCGGGGTGGGGTCTGACGAGTTCCGCCGGGTGCTGAACGCGGGGGTGACGCTGACCGCGGCGGTGGCGATCCTGTCCTACGCCAGCAAGTCCGAAATCGCCCGCGGCTACGTGGTGATCGCGCTGCCCTGCCTGACGGGTTTCGACCTCGGTGCGCGTTACCTGCTGCGCAAGCGGCTGCACCGGCTGCGCACCCGCGGCGTGGCGATGCGCCGGGTGGTCGCGGTCGGGCACACCCGGGTCGCCGCGGCGCTGGCCACCGAACTGCGCCGGGAGAGCTACCACGGGCTGCAGGTGGTGGCCGCGTGCGTGGCCGACCCGGACACCCCCGGCGAGATCGACGGCGTCCCGTTCGTCGGCGGCCTGCGCAACGTGCCGCAAGTGGTGGCCAGGTACAAGGCCGACACCGTGGCCGTGCTGGCCTGCCCGGAGATGAGCGGCGTGCGCCTGCGGGAGCTGGCCTGGGAGCTGGAGAAGACCGGCACCGACCTGTGCGTGGCCCCGGCCCTGCTGGACGTGGCGGGCCCGCGGACCACGATCAGGCCGGTCGCCGGGCTTCCCCTGCTGCACATGGACCATCCCGAGTTCACCGGGACCAAGCAGGTCATCAAGGACGCCTTCGACAAGCTGGTCGGCCTCTCCGCGCTGGCCCTCACCGCGCCGGTGTTCCTGTTCGTGACCCTGATCATCCGGCTGGACGACGGCGGCCCGGCGTTCTTCCGGCAGACCCGGGTGGGCCGGGACGGCCGCGGCTTCACCGTGTACAAGTTCCGCACGATGGTGATGGACGCCGAGAAGCTCAAGGCCGAGCTGGCGGCCAGCAACGATAATGACGGGGTCCTGTTCAAGATGCGCAAGGACCCGCGGATCACCAAGGTCGGCACCTGGCTGCGCCGCTGGTCCCTGGACGAGCTGCCGCAGCTGTTCAACGTGGTGCGCGGCGACATGTCGATGGTCGGCCCGCGGCCCGCGCTCCCGGACGAGGCGGCCAGGTACGGCGACTACGTCCGGCGCCGTCTGGTGGTCAAGCCCGGGCTGACCGGGTTGTGGCAGGTCAACGGCCGGTCCGACCTGTCCTGGGAGGAATCGGTCCGGCTTGACCTGCGGTACGTGGAGAACTGGTCGCTGGTGCTCGACCTGCAAATCCTGTGGAAAACGCTGTCCGCGGTGTGGCGGGGGTCCGGGGCGTACTAACTTGGGGGCTCCGCATATCCCCCGAGCACTGATGGAGTACCTGCCTGATGACGGCCGCTGACGACCTGCTGGCTCATGAGCTGGCGGCCGAGGCCGGTGAGCGCCTGCTGAAGCTGCGCGCCGGGGGCGGGGACGCCACCGCGCTGCGCCAGGCAGGCGACCGGCAATCGCATGAGTTCCTCATCGCCGAGCTGGCCCGGCTGCGGCCCGGCGACGCGGTGCTGTCCGAGGAGGGCGCCGACGACCACGCCCGGCTGTCCGCCCGCCGGGTCTGGATCGTCGACCCGCTGGACGGCACCCGCGAGTTCGGTGAGCTGGACCGCACCGACTGGGCCGTGCACGTGGCCCTGTGGGAGCAGGGCGAGCTGACCGCGGGCGCGGTCGCGCTGCCCGCCCAGGGCGTGACGCTGAGCACCGCCGAGCCGGTGGCCCGCCAGGCGCCGGTGCCGGCCCGGCCCCGGTTCGTGGTCAGCCGGACCCGGCCGCCCGCGCTGTCCGCCGCGCTGGCCGAGCGGCTGGGCGCCGACCTGGTCCCGCTGGGCTCGGCCGGGGCCAAGGCCGCCGCGGTGATCCGCGGTGCGGCGGACGCCTACGTGCACAGCGGCGGCCAGTACGAGTGGGACTCGGCCGCGCCGGTCGCGGTCGCGCGGGCCGCCGGGCTGCACACGTCCCGGATCGACGGCTCCCCGCTCGCCTACAATCAGGCCCACCCCTCGCTGCCGGATATCCTCATCTGCGAGGTGTCACTTGCCCGCCCGCTGCTCGCGGCCATCGCCGCGGCCCAGGCGAGCCCGGGCTGACGCCCGCCCGCGGCCTGGCCTGGCTGGCCAGTGCCGCGCCGAGGACGACCTGTTCCCGCCCACCGGATGAGGTACTGATGGCCACCACGCGCTCCGACTACCTGCTCTCGCAGCTCGACGTGCTGGAAGCCGAGGGCATCCACATAATCCGCGAGGTGGCCGCCGAGTTCGAGCGGCCCGTGCTGCTGTTCTCCGGCGGCAAGGACTCGATCGTCATGCTCGCGCTGGCCGAGCGGGCGTTCGCGCCTGCGCGGATCCCGTTCCCGGTGATGCATGTGGACACCGGGCACAACTTCGGCGAGGTGCTGGACTTCCGGGACCGCCGGGTGGAGGAGCTCGGCGTCCGGCTGATCGTGGCCTCCGTGCAGGACTCGATCGACGCGGGCAAGGTCACCGAGGAGACCGGCCGGTGGGCCAGCCGTAACCGGCTGCAGACCACCACGCTGCTGGACGGGATCGCCGACAACCGCTTCGACGCGGTGTTCGGCGGGGCCCGCCGGGACGAGGAGAAGGCCAGGGCCAAGGAGCGGGTGTTCTCGTTCCGCGACGAGTTCGGCCAGTGGGACCCCAAGAACCAGCGCCCCGAGCTGTGGAACATCTACAACACCCGGATGCGCCGCGGCGAGCACATCCGGGTCTTCCCGCTGTCCAACTGGACGGAGCTGGACGTCTGGCACTACATCGAGCGGGAGCAGCTGGAGATCCCGTCGATCTACTTCGCGCACCAGCGGACCGTTTTCGAGCGGGACGGAATCCTGCTCTCGGACAACGAGTTCATCACCCGTGGGGACGACGAGCCGCTGCAGGACATCAGCGTCCGCTACCGCACCGTGGGCGACATGACCTGCACCGGCGCGGTGGAGTCCACCGCCACCACGATCAGCGAGGTCATCGCCGAGATCGCGGCGACCAGGATCACCGAGCGGGGCCAGACCCGCGCCGACGACCGGACCAGCGAAGCGGCCATGGAAGACCGCAAGCGGGAGGGGTACTTCTGATGACGGCAGCGCAGCCCGCGGCCAGCCACGGGGCCGAGGACGGCCGGCACATGGACATCCTCCGGCTGGCCACCGCCGGGTCGGTGGACGACGGCAAGAGCACCCTGATCGGGCGCCTGCTGTTCGACTCCAAGTCGATCTTCGAGGACCAGCTGGCCGCGGTGGAGCGGACCAGCAAGGAGCGCGGCGAGGGCTACACGAACCTCGCCCTGCTTACCGACGGCCTGCGGGCCGAGCGGGAGCAGGGCATCACGATCGACGTCGCGTACCGCTACTTCGCCACCCCGCGGCGCAAGTTCATCATCGCCGACACCCCGGGCCACACTCAGTACACCAGGAACATGGTCACCGGGGCGTCCACCGCTGACCTGGCCGTGGTGCTGGTCGACGCCAGGAACGGGCTGACCGAGCAGAGCCGGCGGCACGCGTTCCTGGCCACCCTGCTCCGGGTGCCGCACCTGGTCCTCGCGGTCAACAAGATGGACCTGGTGGGCTACGACGCCGCTGTGTTCGAGCGGATCTCCGAGGAGTTCACCAAGTTCGCCGCCAAGCTGGACATCGGCGACCTGACCTTCATCCCGATCTCGGCCCTGCACGGGGACAACGTCGTGCAGCGCTCGGCCAGCATGCCCTGGTACGACGGGCCGTCGCTGCTGCACCACCTGGAGCACGTGCACATCGCCTCGGACCGGAACCTGATCGACGCGCGGTTCCCGGTTCAGTACGTGGTCCGGCCGCACCAGGCCACCGACCCGGAGCTGCACGACTACCGGGGCTACGCGGGCCAGGTGGCCGGCGGCGTGCTCAAACCGGGTGACGAGGTCACGCACCTGCCGTCCGGGCTGAGCACGGTGATCCAGCGCATCGACGGGCCGCAAGGCCCGGTCTCCGAGGCCTTCCCGCCCATGTCGGTGACCGTGCTGCTGGCCGACGACCTGGACGTGTCCCGCGGCGACATGCTCTGCCGCCCGCACAACCAGCCGGCCTCCGCGCAGAACATCGAGGCGATGGTCTGCTGGATGAGCGACGCAAGGCCGCTCACCGAGGGCAGCCGGCTGATCGTCAAGCACACGACCAGGACCGTCAAGGCCATCGTCCGCGACCTGCAGTACCGGCTGGACGTCAACACCCTGCACCGTGACGAGCACGCGGCCCAGCTGGGGCTGAACGAGATCGGCCGGGTCACGCTCCGCACCACCCAGCCGCTGTTCGCCGACCCCTACAGCCGGAACCGGATGACCGGCGGGCTGATCCTGATCGACGAGGGCACCAGCGCCACGGTCGGCTCCGCGATGATCACCGAGGCGACCTGATCCGGCGCGGTGAGTGAGATTTTTACCGGGCGGCGCGGCGGTAACCCTGCGCCGCCCGGTTTATGCGATGTACCTGCGGCGTTCGGGTTGCGTACCCGGGAATATGCACGCGTCCGGAATTGTCACGTCTCGTCATGCCTCATTTACAAGACGTAATATATGTATTAACTGATCACCTGCCGCCAATCTGGCATACTCTCCGAATCCGCCGCACCGGACCCCTGGCGGTTCCTTGACTTCTAGGGGACAGGTGTGGGTGTCTGCTGGTACGGCCGTGGCACGTGGCGGCCGCCGTCTCGTGATCACCAGGAGGCCCTGGGCCCGCGGGTCGTTTATCTCGGCGGCCTGGGCCGGTCAGGAACCACCCTCCTCGAGCGGTTACTCGCGGCCCGGCCCGGCGTGTGCGCGGCCGGGGAAACCGTCCACCTGTGGCAGCGGAGCCTCGTCCGCAATGAGCTTTGCGGCTGCGGTCTTCCGTTCACCGCCTGCCCGTTCTGGCACCGGGTCGGCGAGCACGCCTTCGGCGGCTGGGCGGAGATCGACCCGGGGCGGGTGACCCGCCTCGCGGCTTCCGTAGACCGGTCAAGGTTTATCCCGCGGCTGGCCGCGCCCCTGCCGGGCCTGGCCCGGCGGCCGGCGCTGGCCGAGTACACCTCTTACTACCAGCGCGTCTATGCGGGCCTGGCGGCGGCCAGCGGGTGCGAGGTGCTGATCGACTCGAGCAAGCACCCGTCGCTGGCGTTCTGCCTGCGCTGGCTCGGCCCGCTCCGGCTCCGGGTGGTGCACGTCGTCCGGGACAGCCGGGCGGTGGCCTACTCGTGGACGCGGCTGATCCGGCGCCCGGACGCGGCGGCGGCCAGCTACCTCACCCGGTACTCCCCGGCGGTGTCGGCCGGGCTGTGGAACGGCCACAACGCCGCGGTGGCGCTGCTGGCCCGGTGCGGTGTGCCGGTGCTGCGGGTGCGGTACGAGGATCTGGCCGCGGACCCGGCGGCAGTGCTGGCCCGCATCGCCGGTTTCGCCGGGCTGCCCGGCGGCGCGTTCGCCGGGCCGGCCCTGGGCGGCGGCCCCGGGCGGTGGTGGGCCGAGCTCGGCTTGGCGCACACCGTGTCCGGCAACCCGATGCGGTTCACCACCGGCCAGGTCCCGATCACGACGGACAACCGCTGGCGGACCGCGCTGCCGGCCGCGGACCGCCGGCTGGTGACCGGGCTGACGCTGCCGATGCTGGCCGGCTACGGGTACCTGAGGAGGGCAGCATGATCAGCTGGCCTGACGTCGGCGTGGTGATCCCGACCCGGGACCGGCCCGCCCAGCTGCGGGCCGCGCGGGCACGGGATCTGATGCCGGCCAGCACCGATCCTGGCGAGTACCCGGCGGTCCCGCCGGTCCCGGCGGGCCTGAGCCGGGGGCGGCACCGGGTCCGCCCGGCGCCGGTGGCACCGCCGCGGCCCGCCCCGGCGCACCGCCGGGCCCGGCCGATGGCGGGCCCGGCTGCTGCTCACCGGGCGAGGCCGGACGGTCCCGGCGGTGGCCGGGCCCCGCGCCGGGTGCTGCTGGCCGGCCTGGGCTTCGACCGGCTGACCGAGCGCCAGGCGATCAACCACGTGCTCGGCGCGCTGAGCCGGGGGCGGGGCGGCTGGATCGCCACCCCCAACATCGACATCTGCCAGGCGGCGCAGCGTGATCCCAGCCTGGCTGAGCTGATCGGCACCGCGTCGCTGGTCGTGCCGGACGGCATGCC
>DASVBE010000287.1:0-20373 GCA_036375995.1 Streptosporangiaceae bacterium
CTCTATGTGCTCGCTGCGTCGGTGGCCGTGAGCACTACCGTGGGGCTGGCCGGCGCAACGGCCGCCTCCGCCAGCAGCCACAACGTGAAGCCGGCCGAGACCACGGTCTGCCAGAACAGCGGCGTGCGCTGCACGAACATCTCGAACCTGATGCTGAACCAGGGCAACAGCCCGGACTACATCCAGAACGCGACCGGCCTGGGAGTGGTGCCGCCGTCGCTGTACCAGGGGCGCAAGGTCAACCTGCGCCAGGCCAGCAACACCCGCACCAACGAGGACTTCATCCTCCGCATGGTGGGGACCCTGAGCCAGCTGTGCGGCACCGGCGGCGCGAACTCGATCGACCCGACGTCCTACGCCTGCCTCAACTACCCCCCGGCCTACCGGGTGTACCAGGCGCAGTTCGCCCCCGACGGCAACGAGTCCGGTTACTGCGTCGGCGCCATGTCGGCCACCCTGGGCTTCAAGATCCGCCTCGAGCGCTGCGGGACCCCGCGCTCGTTCTGGATCCCCGACCTCAAGGCCGGGATCGTCGTCACCCGCCCCGGCGGCCACGTGCGCCTGCACTACTTCCCGCTGGAGTTCGCGGCCGACACCTCGCTGAGCAACCCCCTGGTGCTCACCCTGAACCCGGACACCACGTCCCCGCTCAACGGCCTGTTCCTGGAGCAGGAGAACCTGTCCGGCGGCCAGGTCCCCGACCGCCAGATGTTCACCCTCACCGACCCGGTCGGGCCTCGCGTCTCCTAGTCACCAGCTGACAACGGCACCCCCGGCCCAGCCGGGGGTGCCGTTTGCCGTCCGGGCCCGCTCAGGCCGGCTGCGGCGCCCGGCCGAGCGCGGCGATGATCGCCCCGGTCGTGTCGACCTCGCCGAACTGCGGGAACGTCACCTCGAGGCAGTGCTGGTGGGCGCGCGGGCTGAAGTCGGCCATCGCGTCGGCTGCGAACGTCAGGTTGTACCCCAGGTCGTAGCCGGCCCAGCACGAGGTGCTCGCCCGCGCGGGCGCCCGGCTGCGGGTGCTGCACGACCGCTGGGCGCGCGAGCTCGAAGGCGTCTCCGTGGCCCAGGTCGTCCAGGCCCTCGGCATCTTCATCCGGATCTGCGAGGAACCCCGCACCTGACGTCACAAGGCCCGGCGCGGCACGCTCAGCAGCAGCTCTTCCAGGAAGGATTACGGTGAGTGCGGCGCGGGCGGCGGCCCCAGCCGCGACCGCGCGGGCGCGGGAAAGGCCGGCCAGAATGCCGGCTGGAATACCTGGTCCACTCCGGTGGCAGCACCTGGAGCCGCGGTCAGCCGAAGAAATCGCGGACGTCATCAGGAACCACCTGACGATCCTCGCAGCCCGTCCAGCAGCGGATCATCCCGTCCCGCACCATGGTGCTGAGCGGGCTGGCCCGGCCCGGCCAGATTCCGGCCGCGGCCGTGGCAACCCGCCCCCCGAGGGATGGCGTTCTGATGGGCATGAACACGGGCCAGGAGTTCGACGACTTTGTGCGGGGGCGCTCGGCGGCCTTGCTGCGGACCGCCTACGCACTGACCGGAGACCGTGGCCACGCCGAGGATCTACTGCAAACGGCTCTGCTCCGCACCGCGCGGCGGTGGACGGCGGCCCGGGGCGCCCCCGAGGCCTACGTCCGGCAGGTGCTGGTCAACCTGTGCCGGGACCGGGTGCGCTGGCTGCAGCGGCGTCCCCGGGAGGCCGCGCTGCCCGACGGGGCCGATCCGCCCGGCGTGGCTGACGAGCTCGCCGAGCAGATCGGCCAGCGGCGCTCGGTCATCCAGGCGCTGATGGGCCTGCCGGCCGGCCAGCGCCAGGTCGTGGTGCTGCGGTTCCTCGAGGACCTGTCGGTCGCCGAGACCGCTGAGCTGCTCGGTATCTCCCAGGGGACGGTGAAGTCCTACACCTCACGTGCCCTGGCCAGTCTCCGCGTCACCCTTAACGACATCGCCGCGGCCGGTAACCGTGGCGCGCAGGAGGTTTTCCATGCTCACTGAGGATCAGCTCGCCGAACAGCTGCGTGACCAGCTGCGCCGCGAGCTCGCCGCCGTCGAGCCGGGCCCGGGCCTGCTCACGGGCCTGAACCGCCGGCGGGCCCGGCGGACGCTGGCCACGCGGGTCAGCCTGGTGGCCGCCCCGGCGGCGGCCGCCGCCGTGGCGGCCGCCCTGATCGTGCCGGGCATCGGGGCCGGCGTGGCGCCGCGGACGGGGCCGTCCGGCCCGCCCGCGTCCGGGGCCCCCAGGCCCGCCGTGCTGACCGCCGCGACGGTCGAGCAGGTGGCCAGCCAGTCGCGGCGGGCCATGGCCCGGTCCGGCAAGGCCACGATCTCCTACCGGATGAGCTACGACGGCAAGTTCGACGGCTCGGGTTCTGATCGCATCACGTACGCCGGGCACAACTGGAACGACGTGATCAGCCAGAGCTTCCCGGCCCGCGACGGCCACCCCGCGTCCACCCAGACCGCGATCAACCGCATCGTCAACGGTCAGCTCTACCTGCACATCATGGGACCGGACAACCAGGTGCGGTGGTATCACGACACCAACCCGGGCGGTCACCCGAGCGTCAGCGTCCCCGACCCGAGGACCCTGCTCGGCCTGCTGAGCCCGTCCGCCAGGTTCCAGGTCACCGGCCACCGGGACGTGGGCGGAACGCGGCTGACCGGGCTCCGCGCCACCGCCACTCCCCGGCTGCGGCCGCTGAGCTGGCTGCCCGGCGCGGAACCCGGCGCGCGCGTGGCGTCCCTGACGGTGTGGGTGGACGCGCACCACGTGGTGCACCAGATGTCCCTGCGGATCACGAAGAACGTGGACCCCATCTACCTCGAGAAGTCCGTCAAGAACGGCAGCGAGAGGATCAAGATCATCATCCCGGGCCGGGCCTACCTGACGGAGGCCAGGGCCATGGCCAGGAAGATGCGGCACCTGCACGCAACGGTCAGCATCGATCCCAGCCGGTCCGCGAAGCACCACCTGCAGGCCTCGGACGTGTCGGTCGCGTTCGGCGGCTTCGGCCAGACCCAGGTCATCCCGGTCCCGGCGAACGCCGTGCCGCAGTTCAGCCAGGGCTGACCCAGCCCGCCCCCGGGCCGGCCGCCAGCGGCGCGCCGGCCCGCTGGGCGGCTTGGCCACGGTCATCGCCTGCGTCGACGGGTTCAGCCTGTACCACGGCCGCCGAGCCGCAGCTCGGTCGAGATCCGCTCGCTGATCCCCGGGGCGTCCACCATCGCCGCCGCTGACCTGCGGAACTCACTGCTGCCCGGGACCGTCACGGGTCCCGCCGGGCAGGCGTGCAAACGGCCAGGCAAATGGCGCTGATCCCGGTCGCTGACCCGCCGCGCAGCCCGCGGCTACGCTGATGACGTGACACAGCACCAGCTGAACCTGCTGGCGCTGGGCGCGACCTGGAGCGCCGCGCGCGGATACCGCGTCCAGCCGGCGCCAGGCGACGGCCACGGCCCGGGCGGCCTCACGATCGCGCCGCCGCTGCGCGACTCCGGCTACGAGCTGCTGGCCCGGCCGGGGCACCCGGCCGACTCCCTGCTGACGTCGGCCGCGGTCAGCACCGCGCTCGCCCGCGGGGCGGCCTCCCCGCTCCTGGTCAGCAGCACGCGTTTCCGCGCGCCGTTCCCGCCTTTCCTGCGGTACGCGCTGCTGGCCCGCTTTACCCGGCGCAAAGGCACGATCCTGTTCAACGGCGAGAAAATACGCCTGCGGACCGATCCGCTGCTGGCCGGCCCGGGCGGACTGCGGCCGACCGCCATTCAGCCCACCGGCTACTACGACACGCTGGTCACCAACGACGCGCTCCGGCTGAACGTCACCAGCAGGAACGGCCGCACCGTCTTCAGCGGCGCCGATTACTGCTTTCCCGCGGGCGTGGTCCCGGACTGCCGCCACAGCCGGTGCGCCAACCAGTTCGGCACCACGACGCTCGCGCTGACCTCCGATGATTATTTCGTCATCGCGGGCCAGGGGACAGGGAACGCCATTCACCCCGGCCAGTGGACCGCGCCCGGCTCCGGGTCGGCCGACTGGGCCGACACCCGGGGCGTGACCGATCTGCAGGACCTGATCCGCGCCGCGGCCGTCCGCGAGCTGGCCGAGGAGACCGGCCTGACCCCGGACGGCATCGCCTGGATCAGGGTCATCGGCTACGGCCGCTTCACCGAGCGCGGCGGCCTGCCGCAGTTCTTCTTCCTGGCCCGCCTCCGGCGCAGCCTGGCCGGCCTGCGGATCACCCGGTCCGAGCGCTCACTGGTCGACTACCACGCCCAGCTGCGCTTCGGCCCGCACCCGCCGTTCCGGGCCTCGGTCGCCGCGGTCCGCGCCGAGCTCCTGCGGAACAGCGCCCGGGTGAGCAGCTCCCTGTGGTGGTGCACGGAGCTGCTGTCCCGCCTGGCCGAGGAGGACCTCAGCGAGCTGCTCGTCACTCCGGCGGAGCGTACGGCCTGAACCCGAAGCTCCGGTAAAGGCGGACGGCCGGTGCGTTCTCGCTCTCGACCCGCAGCGCAGCACATTGCCGTGCGGACCGGTGCACCGCATCCAGGCACCGGGCGATCAGCGCCCGGCCCAGCCCCCGGCGGCGGAATCCGGGATCGGTGAACAGATCGGTGATGAACGGGCCGTCGGGGGTGTCGCCCCACGGCGCCCGGTGCACGGCGAGCAGGGCCGCGACCAGCCGGCCGTCATGCTCGACGACCCCGCTTGCGCCTGGCCAGCAGTCCCCGAACTCACCCCGGAAGAACGCCTGGATCTCCTCGACGGCCGCCTCGGGGTGGGCGAGGTTCGCGTACGGGACGCCGGCGTCGAAGTACAGCCGCCCCAGCTGCCCGGCATCACCCTCGGCCGGCGGCCGCATCGCAAAGCCGGCCGCCAGGCCCGGCGTATCAGCCGCCCGGCCCTCGGCAATCAGCGTCAGCTGGGTCATCGCTCTGTCTTACCCGATGACCAGCCGCTGCGCGTGCAGCCGCTGATAGAACGGCAGATGGTAGGCCAGGTACGCGGCCGCCGCCGGGTGCTCCCGTTCCCCGGTGAGCGGCGCCGGCCCGGGACCGCGGCTGGCCGGGGGGCGGAACCCGCTGCTCTCCGCGACGTCGGTGTGCCAGGCCCGGGAAAGCTCCCATTCCGGCCGGTCGGACGGCTGCCAGCGGAGCGCCCCGGGCCGGAAGCCGATACCGGTCGCCGCGCAGTACGCCCGCACCGTGTCCGCCGGGCGCTGGACCAGGTCAGCGGACTCGATCACCACGGGTGCGCGGCCCGCGGCCCGGGTCACCGCGGCGTAGACCTCGTACTGGGACTCAAAGCCGATCTTCTCCCGCGGCGCATCCGGGCTGATCGCCAGGTACGACCTGATCGTCTCGGCCGGGTGCCGGATCAGGAACGTGTGCACCGCATCCCCGGCCAGGAAGCCCGGGCTGGCCAGGACCTCGGGATAGCGCCGCCCGGTGGTCTCCTTGGCGAACACGGCCCGCTCCCTGGCCGCCGAGCCGAGCGCCGCGATCAGCTCAGGCGCGGACGTGGCCCGCACGCCGCCGGCCTCCGCGTACCCGAACTCAGCCAGATAGGAGAACGGCTCGTGCACCCCGATGAAGTCACCGCGCTCGAGCATCATCCGGAAGAACGCCGTCGACCGGCTGCGCGGCGCACTCCAGAGCATCAGCAACACGGCCTGCGATCGTAGCGGGCCGTGGACCGAAGGCCAGCCCTGAGGGACTACGAGCTGACGTTTTACCGGGCAGTGATAACTGAGATGACACACTCTTGAGCTATCTCAGTCATAATTGCTACGGTGAGCGCATGCCGACCGATGCGGAGCTGATCTTCGCTGAGCACGCCGCCCGGCTGTACGCCAAGCATCACGGGTTCCCGCCCATGGCCGGCCGGCTGCTCGGCTACCTGGCGATCTGCGACCCGGCCGAGCAGACCATCGACGAACTGGCCGAGGCGCTGCTGGCCAGCCGCAGCGCGATCACCGGCGCGGTCAAGCTGCTCGAGCCCATGCGCTTGCTGAACCGCACCCGCCGGGCGGGCGAGCGGGTGGACCGGATCAGCGTCAGCCTGGCCGCGCTGGAACCGCAGAACTTCGACTCCGGGCTGTTCAGCGAGCAGGCCGCGCTGTTCCGCGAAGGACTCGCCCTGCTCCCCGAGGACGCCAGGGCCCGCCGCGCCCCGCTGGAGGAGGGCGTCGCCCTGGCCGAGTTCCTCGACGAGCGCCTTCCCCAGGTCGCCGCGGAATGGCGCGAGCGCCGCGCCGCCCTGCGGGCCTCCGGCCAGCTCACCGACCCCGGCGGAACCCGCCGCTAGGCCGTCACGGGCAAAGCCGCGGCCCCGGCCGCTTTCCGGGCCGCGGGCCGCCCCTGCGGCGCCGTGTGTGCCACATTGGTTCCATGGGGGGATGGCAGCCGCGGGTCGGGCGGCCTTTGCTGGGAGCCACGGCCCGGGCCGGGACGGTCTGGCTGGTGGCCGGCTGCGCGGTCCTGGTCACGGCGCTCGGCATTCTGTTCGCGCACCAGAGCACCGCGGACGGGTTCGACCGGGCCATTGATGCGCCGGTCATCGGCTGGCTCTTCGGCCACGGCGACCTGCAGGGCTGGCTGGCCTTCCCGGGGACGCTGAAGCCCGCCACCGTGCTGGTCGTGGCCGCCGCGGCGGGCTGCCTGCTGGCCGGCCGCCTCAACGGCGCGCTGCTCGCCGTGGCGGCCGTGCCGGTCGCCACCGGCCTGGACGAGGCCCTGATCAAGCCCCTGGTCGACCGGACCTACCTCGGCAACCTCGCCTACCCGAGCGGCCACGTGACCACCGTGTCCGCGCTGGCCGCCACGGCGACTGTGCTGCTCCTCATCCCGCCCCAGCAGGCCGGGACCCGCCTGCCGCGGGTCCTGCTCACGGTCGTGGCCTGGGCGGTGACCGTCGTGGTCGCGGTCGCGGTGATGAGCCTGGAGTGGCACTACTTCACCGACACGATCGCCGGCGCGGCCGTCGGCGCGGGCACGACCGCAGGCCTCGGGCTGCTGATCGACCTGCCCGTGGTGCGCCGCGCGCTGGGCCGGCTCTGCCAGGCGTGGCCCAGCCCGGCGGCCGCCCAGGACCCGCCCGCCTGAACGCGTTCGACCCGCTCCCCAGCGGCCGTAGAACTAAATCCTGGGCACCCTGGACGGCGCCGTCACCGTGCCCGGAGCGGAAGCGCTGCGCCTGGCCACCGTGCTCCTGCAGCGGATGCGCCAGACGCGGCCGGCCAGCACGATCTGGGAGGCCGCCGACGTCCAGTGGTGGTCCCGCCAGGAGCGGCCGACGGACCGGGACGGGCAGTTGCTCTGGCTCGATGAGCGCGGCGGACCGGCCTAGCCAGACCAGCATGACCGAGCACGCCTGGACCGGGCACGCCTGGTACGGCACGCAGAGCCGGGTCACCGACCCCGGCCCGTTCGCCGGCCTTCTCGCCGCGGTGCCGCCGGACCTGGCCGCGATGCAGGCCACCGCGCGGCGGCTGGTCTTCCACTACCGGGCAGGCGGCGACTACGCGGAGAACGGCATCGACCCCGGCCGGATCGCCGAGATCGACACCCGGTACGCCGACGCGATGCTGGCCCGGCTGGCCGAGCTGGCCGGCCAGCCGCTGGCCGCCGGGCGGGCGGAGGATCTTGCCCGGCAGGACGGCCTGCGCGTGCCGCCGGCGGTCACCAGCCACAGCCCGGCGGGCAGCACGCCGCGGCGGGTCACCGTCCGGGACTGAGTTCTGCCGCGGGGAAATCCGCCCGCCGGCCCAATTAGCCGGGCCGGGGCGGGCGACAATGAGACCATGCGGGCTCGGCGTATCCCGGCTCATAACGGTGCTCGCCATGGCGGGCGCCCTGACCCTGGCCGTCTGCGGCAGGGGCGGGCCAGCGTGCTGGTCACCGCCGGCGGCCCGGGCTCATGAGCGGCGCCCACCGGCGTCCGGGCGAAGCTGGGGCCAGCGGATACACCCGCCTCCTGGCGTGGGTCATCGGGTCGCTCGCCGCGGTCGCGGGCCTGATCTGGCTCTTCGCGACCGCCACGGCCGTCAAGCTGTCGGCTGCCGCGCTGATCCTCGGCGCTGCCGGCCTGGTCAAGGGCCTGGTGCAGGGCAAGCTGGACATGATCTGGCTCAGCGCGAGCACGGTCGTCGGCTTCGGCTGGGAGGTCATCAGGGACGTCACGCATCAGCCCGGCGGGAGCCTGGTCGGCTATCTGGTCCGGGCCGTGGTCCTCGCCTGCGCCACGATCGGCCTCATTAAGGCCGGCGGCCTGGGCTGGGTAGGGCGGGTGATCCGGGACCGGTGAGCGCCCGGGGGCGACGGCGACGGTGCGGCTGGGCCGGGTTAGCAGGGGCCACACCTCCGCTTCCCCGCGCTTGACTGTCCTCTTGGTTCTGCGCCTATGAGCAGCCGGGGGGGCGGAGTCGCTGGTGGCCGCCGTGGGTGACTACTGATGGTTTCTTTTCCGGTGCGCGGGACGGTGCGTCTTGCGATGGTGTGCGGGCGGGTTCGGGTGCCTGGCTGGGCGGGCGCCCAGGCTGATCACTACGTTGTTCGCTGTTGAGGAGATCGAGGTCGCCCGGCGGGCGATGATGACCGGGTTCAGCATCGTACGGGGGTGGCCGTTGCCGACCTGGCCGACGTGGCTGACGCCCCAGGCGTAGACCCTGCCGCCGGACGAGATGGCGTACGAGGTCTTCGAGCCGGTGGCCAGCCGGACGTAGCGGACGCCGGGCGGGGAGCGGAACTGGACCGGGGTGGCCTGGCTCTGCGTCGTGCCGGTGCCCAGCGCCCCGGCCTGGTTGTCGCCCCAGGACCACAGCGAGCCGTCGGTGAGGATCACCAGCGTCTGGCCGTTGTCCCACAGCGACCCGCCCTGGGCCACGAACGTCACCGGATGCGGCAGCCGGACCCGGACCGGGACGCCCGAGGCGCGGCCCTTATGCCCGTTGCCGAGCTGGCCGTTGGCGTTGTAGCCCCAGTTGAAGTACTCGCCGTCGGACAGCAGCGCGCCGGAGTTGGCGAACGACGCGACCAGCCGGGTCACGTCCGACCCGGCCAGGCCGGCCACCCGCTCCGGCCGGGTCGTGCTGGCCCGGCGCCCGGTGCCCAGGTCGCCGGCCACGTTCTGGCCGCAGGCCCACACCGTGCCGTCCGCGTCGTAGATCGCGTGGTTGCTGGCCCCGGCCACCGCGGTGACGTGCCGGAACGGCAGGCGCACGGGGATGGCGTAGCTCTTCGTGTTGCCCAGGCAGAACTCGCCGCCGCCGTTGTGGCCCCAGCCCCACACCCGGCCGTGGGTGTCCACCGCCAGCCCCGAGTCGTAGGGCATCGCGTCGTCGGGCAGCCAGGCGATCTTCACCCCGGCCGGGAAGCGGACCCGCACCGGCGTGCGGAACGAGTTCCGCAGCGGGCCGTCGCCCAGCTGGCCCTGGGTGCCCAGGCCCCAGGCGTACAGGTGACCGTCGGCCAGCAGCGCATACTGGGTCGAGTTCGAGGAGCCGACCGCGACGACCTTGCCGGGCAGGGTCAGCGGGACCGGGGACAGCCGGGTGCCGCGGTTCCCCGGCGCCCCGCCGAAGAACGAGCCCCAGTGCTTGACCATCGGCGTGAGGACCGTGAGCTCCCGCAGCCCGGCGGGCGGCTTGACCGGCGGGCCAAGCGGCCGGGCGGGCGGCGCGGAGCTGGTGCAGCCGGCCAGTACGGCCGCGGCGGCCACGGCGGCGACGGCCGGGGCCATGGCCATGCGGGGAAGCGGGGGCAGGGGCACAGAGGGATGATATTTGGACTCTGCCCCGGAAACACGCCGCGCCATGACCGCTCACGCTTTGTGGTTCAGGATCAGGATCCCGCCGCAGGTCACGGCCGGGCGGCGGATTCTGGTTTTCCGGTTCGGCCGGCCCGCGCAGCCTGCGGCAGCGGCCCGCGTGGTAGAGCTGAGCGCATGGTTGCCGAACGTGTGACCCCGTCGCTGGAGGTGGGCGAGCGGGACACGCTCACCGCTTTCCTCGAGTTCCAGCGGGCCACCCTGGCCCGCAAATGCGACGGCCTGACCGACGACCAGCTGCGGGAGGGCGTGGTCCCGCCGTCCCGGCTCTCGCTGCTCGGCATCGTGCGGCACATGGCCGAGGTAGAGCGCAACTGGTTCCGGCCGGTGCTCGGCGGCGAGCCGATGTCCGGGATCTTCTCCGCGGACCTGGACTGGGAAGCAGCCTTCCGGGATGCCGCCACGGCCAGCGTGACCGAGTCGTTCGCCGCCTGGCACGCCGAGTGCGAGCACGCCCGTGCCCTGGTGGCCGCCGCCCCCTCGCTGGATGTCGCCGGGTTCCGGGTCAGCGCCTGGTTCTCGCTCCGCTGGGTGCTGGTGCACATGATCGAGGAGTACGCCCGGCACAACGGCCACGCCGACCTGATCAGGGAGCGCCTCGACGGATCCACCGGCGAATGACGCTCCGCCCCGGCCGACGGCTGGTCCGGTCCCCGGGGGGGCGGGCCTATAGTCAGGGCATGGTCCGCTTAGCCCGGCTGGCCACCGTGGCGGCCGCGCTTGCCGTCACGGCTTGCTCCGCGGCTCATCCCGCGCACCCGGCCCCGCCCGCGCCGTCACGGCCCGCCACCGCTACCGCCGCCCCGGCGCCCGCGCCGCCTCCCATGCCGCAGCCCAGCGGGCCGCCGCCGGTGCCGGGCGCGCACTACGCCGCCGGCGGCTGCGGGCCGCAGCCGCTGCTCAGCGGTGCCGCGCCGTCCTGGACCGCGTCCGCGAACCCGCCGGCCCTGATCTACGTGCTCGGCAGGCACCAGCAGGTCGCCGGCTTCCTGTTCGGCTTCCCGCTGATGGCGGGCCACCCGCAGCCGTACAGCGACAAGATCCTCTGGGTCGTCCGGTCGGCCCGGCACGGCGCCCCGCTCCGGCTGACCGGCCACCCGCTGAACGCCGCCACCCCGGTGGTCCGGTCGTCCTGGTCGGCCGGTTCCTGGCCCGGCAACATCTACCCGTCGGACATCGAGGTGCCCGCGCCCGGCTGCTGGCGGTTCACGCTGAGCTGGCACCGGCACACCGACACCGTCGACCTCTGGTATGTCCGGCACCGGTAGCCCGGGTCCCGGGGTCAGTCCTCGCCGATGTCGGCCGCTTCGCCGCCGGTGACCTTGAGCAGCTCGGCGAACGTGGTGGGGAACACCGCGTGCGCGCGCCCGGCCGCGGCCCACACCTGCGGATAGCGGTCCAGCCATTCGTCCACGATCGTGCGCACCGGGGCCGGGTGCCCGACCGGCGCGACGCCGCCGACCTGCTGACCGGTGGCGGCCAGCACGAACTCGGGGCTGGCCCGCTTGACCTTGCTGCGGCTGACCCCGAGCAGCACGGCGACCTTGCGGGTGTCGACCCGGTGCGCGCCGCTGGTCAGGATCAGCAGCGGGGCGCCGTCCACGGCGAAGATCAGGCTGTTCGCGATCGCGCCGACCTCGCAGCCAAGCTCGGCCGCGGCGGTGGCCGCGGTGGGCACGTCGACCGGCAGCTCGACCACCGCGCCCCCGAGGCCGGCGGCCGCCAGCGTGGCGGCGACCTGCTGGATGTTGTCGTCCATGAGAAGGCTCCCGGGTTCAGGCCCCGGCCTGCCCGGCCGGGTAACGGAGGATCAGCAGGGCCTGGGTGTCCGCGGCCAGGCTGCGGTACAGGTGCGGCCGGTCCGCGGGGAACGCGATGAAGTCGCCGGGCCCTAGCGTGGCCGTCTCGCCCGCTGGGCCGGCCTCCAGGCGGCCGCGGTGCACGAACAGGTGCTCGCGGACCCCGGCGCCGTGCGCGGGCGAGTCGTACTGGCCCCGCGTCATCCGCATGTCGTAGATCTCCTGCATCGCGTCCGGCCCGGTGCTGCAGTGCACCAGCCGCACGTCCAGGCCGTCGCCGCGGACCACGGTGCCCGCACCGGCCCGGGTGACCTGCACCACGGCGGCCGCCTGCGGGGTGATCAGGTCGGTGAGCATCACGCCGAGGTGGGTGGCCAGGGACATCAGCGTGGACACGGTCGGGTTGCCCTGGCCCGCCTCCAGCTGGGCCAGCGTGGCCTTGGCCACCGACGACTGGCGGGCCAGTTCACTGCGCGACAGCCCGCGGGCGGTGCGGATCCGCTGCAGGTTAGCCGCCACCGGGCCCATCACGTCAGCTACCTCAGGCACGGCCCCGGACGCTACCGCCTCCCTCATGTGCTGTCAAAACGACCAGACGGCCACTATAACGACCAGGGCCGGCCCGGTCAGGATTCGAAGTCCGCAGGCCAGGGCACTTATGCTCGGTGCTGATGGATGCCGCAACAGTCCGCCGACCACGAGAGTGCCCGTGCTGACCGATGAGGTTCCCCGGCCGTCCAGGACGGCCGTCCGCCCTCCGGGGCGGGCCCGCTGGCGCCGGGCCCTGATCGCGGCCGCCGCCCTGGTACTGCTGCTGGCCGGGCTGACCGCACGGCTGTTCGTCTGGCCGCCGGCCGGGATGCCGGACCGGGTCGACGCGATCCTCATGCTGAACACCCAGGGTGACCCGCTGCCGGTCGCGCTCCAGCTGGCCCGCGAGCACCGGGCCCGGTACCTGGTGATCTCCCAGGGCACGGTGGCCTCGCACTACGCCTGCCCGGCGCCGGTGCCGGGGGTCAGGCTGATCTGCTTCCACCCGTCGCCCGCGACCACCCAGGGCGAGGCCGAGTTCGCCGGGCGGCTGGCCCGCCAATACCACTGGCACTCGGTGGTCATCGTGACGATCGCGCCGCAGGACTTCCGGGCCCGGCTGCGGCTGGAACGCTGTTTCGGCGGCCAGGTCTACGTGATGACCGGCTCGCTGCCGCTGCGGTCGTGGCCGTACCAGATCGCCTACGAGTGGGGGGCCACGATCAAGGCGCTGACCGTCCAGCGCGGCTGCTGAAAGCGATCGATGTAACGTCGCTTTCCTAAGAAGGTAAGCGACGTTACATCGATCGGATCGTTCCCGGGGTGCTGGCTAGCGGTGCTCCCAGGCGGACGCGTAGCAGTCCCGGTCCGGCGGCCACTCCGGCCGCCGGTGCGCGCTCAGCCAGGGCCGCGGGCCATACCTGGCCTGCAGTTCCCTGGCCACCGGGGAGTCGGCGTCGTACTCGTCGGCGTGCTGCGGGGTGGGATCGTCGACGGCGTTGACGCGGAAGCCGAGCCACTCCAGCCGGGGCAGGTTCGGTGCGGCGGCCAGCGCTTCCAGGCCGGCCGCGCCGATCCGGTTCAGGCCCAGGTCCAGCCAGCGCAGCTCGCCCAGGTGCGGCGACGCCGCGAGCAGTGCTGCCTCGGCGTCGCCGAGCTCGTTGCGCAGCAGGCTCAGCGTGCGGATCTGGCGCAGGTGCGGGGAACCGAATAGGCGCCCGGCCACCGGGGCCACCCCGGACAGGTCCAGCTGCAGGATGGGCGCCAGCCGGTACAGCCGGGGCGCCAGGTCCAGGAACGCGGTGGCGTCGATCTTTACCGATTCGACGAAGCCGCGGTAGAAGCCGAACCCGCCGACGAGATTCCGCAGGCTGCGGGCCCACTCCCGGCCGCGCGTGGTCATCTTCTCGTGCGACCGCCAGGACAGCTCGCCGTCCTCGTGGCTGGTCCGCGCCGGGTGGCCGGCCCGGCGCCGGGTGAGCTCGACCTCCATCCGGATGAACTCCGCGCGCTCGGGATCCCGGCCCGCGACCGCGTCCGCGTAGGCCAGCCGGGGCTCGTCGGCCAGCGGGTCCGCGGCGACCGCCGCGTTCAGCCGGGCCAGCGTGCCGTCCGGGTCGTCGCCAGCATCGATCATCACCCCGGATCGATAAGCCTCGTCCCAGCGGCGCTCGGCGGCCTGGAACCGGGCGCGGGCCTGCTCCAGGCGGGCGGTCTCCGCCTCGGTGGGCCTCCGCTCGGCTTGCCACCAGCGGAGCTGCGCGGCTCTGTTGACTGCCCAGTCCTGCTGGGCCGCGAGCCACTCGTCCTGCAGCGCTTCTGGGTCCAGGTCGCCGATGGTCATGGGGCGGTCACCGCGTACAGGACGTAGCCGTAGGTCAGGCCGGTGGCGCCCGGGTTGCGGGCCAGCCAGGTGTCGGCGACCGGGGCCGGGAACTCGATGTGCAGGACCGCGTCCAGATCGCTGCGCCGGTCAAAGGACCAGGACGACCGGACCTCGCGGCGGGCCGCGCCACGGTCCCGCCACCAGGAGTCGGTCAGCTCGGCGCGGCCCTTCGTGCCCGGCCCGTCCTTGGGCGCGGACGCGGCGAGCAGCGTGGCGAACTCGCCCCACCGGTAGTCGTTGTCCACCACGACCAGGCTGCCGCCGGGACGCAGGGCGCGGAGCACCTCGGCCAGCCCGGCGTCACCGTTGGGCGGGAAGAAGTAGGCGAACCGGGCGTGCACCACGTCCACCGACCGGGCGGGCAGCCCGAGGTGCTCGGCCGACCCGGCCGCCACCTGCACGCTGGGCAGGTGACGGATGCGCTGCTCGGCCCGGGTCAGCAGCACCGAGTCCGGCTCGATGCCGATCACCTCGGCGGCCTCGGCCGCGTACCGGGGGAGCCAGAAGCCCGTGCCGCAGCCCAGGTCGACCAGGGTCCGGCCGGCCCACGGGGCCAGGGCGCGCATCGCGTCCAGCACGTGCCCGCCCCGGTCCAGGGCCTGGTTCTCGATCTCGTAGACGTCCGGGCTGCCGCCGATGTTCGGCGCGAACCGCCAGTCGGGGAATGCGGAGCGGGCCGTGGTCTGGTCCTGGGTCACCCGAGCATTCTGGTGCCTGGCGGCGCAGGCCAGCACTTCGGCCCGGCCAGCGCTCGGCCCGGCCAGCACTCCGCCCCGGTCAGCTCGTGACCGGGGCGGAGCGGGCACCCGTCAGCTGACCCGCCAGGTGTCGCCGCCGGCCAGCAGCGCGGCCAGGTCGCCCTCGCCCTGCCGCTCGCGGGCCGCGGCGATCTGCTGGTTCATCAGGTCGTCGTAGCTCGGCCGCTCGACCGACCGGAGGATGCCGATCGGCGAGTGCGCGAAGTCCGAGGTGTCCAGCCGGGACAGCGCGAACGCGTAGGACGGGTCCGTCGCGTGCGCGTCGTGCACCAGCAGGCTGCTCTCGTCCGCGGTGGTGGCGTCGACGTCCTCCAGCGAGCCGTACCGGCTGAACCGCAGGCCGCGGGACCCGCCCGGGCCGAACCGGACCGGCTGCCCGTGCTCCAGCCGGATCAGCCGGTCGTCCCTGGTGGACGGGTCGGTGACGGGCAGGAACGCGTCGTCGTTGAAGATCGGGCAGTTCTGGTAGATCTCGATCAGGGCGGCGCCCTTGTGGTCCGCGGCGGCGCGCAGCACCGAGGTCAGGTGCTTGCGGTCCGAGTCGATCGTGCGGGCCACGAAGCTGGCCTCGGCGCCGAGGGCCAGCGACACCGGGTTGAACGGGGTGTCGAGCGAGCCGAACGGGGTGGACTTGGTCACCTTGCCCTGCTCGGAGGTGGGCGAGTACTGGCCCTTGGTCAGCCCGTAGATCCGGTTGTTGAACAGCAGGATCTTGATGTTGACGTTCCGGCGCAGCGCGTGGATCAGGTGGTTGCCGCCGATCGACAGCGCGTCGCCGTCCCCGGTAATCACCCAGATCGACAGGTCGGGCCGGGTCGCGGCCAGGCCGGTCGCGATCGCCGGGGCCCGGCCATGGATCGAGTGCAGGCCGTAGCTGTCCACGTAGTACGGCAGCCGGGACGAGCAGCCGATGCCGGACACGATGACCAGGTTCTCCCTGGGCACCTGCAGCTCGGGCAGGAACGCCTGGAAGGCGGCCAGGATCGCGTAGTCACCGCAGCCCGGGCACCAGCGCACTTCCTGGTCCGACTTGAAGTCCTTGGTGGTCTGCTTGGCCGAGGTGACCGGGACCAGCGTCAGCGAGCGGGGCCGGGGCGCGGCCGGGTGGGCCCCGTTCGCCCCGTTGACTCCGTTAGCCCCGTTGGTCCCGTTGACCTCGTGGGCTGAGCCGTTGATCTCAGGCATTGGCGATCACCTCCTGGATGACACCGGCGAGCTCGGCCGCGCGGAACGGCAGGCCGCGGACACGGTTGTAGGAGATGACGTCGACCAGGAACCGGCCGCGCAGCACGAGGGCCAGCTGGCCGAGGTTGATCTCGGGGACGAGCACCTTGTCGTAGCTGCGCAGCACCTCGCCGAGGTTGGCCGGGAACGGTGACAGGTGCCGCAGGTGGGCCTGGGCGACCGAGCCGCCGGCCAGCCGGACCCGGCGGACCGCGGCGCCGATCGAGCCGAACGTCGAGCCCCAGCCGAGGACCAGCACCTTGGCCTGGCCGTCCGGGTCGTCGACCTCGAGCGGGCCGATGCCGGCCGCGATGCCGTCGATCTTGGCCTGGCGCAGCCGCACCATGAGGTCGTGGTTGTCCGGGTCGTAGGAGATCGTCCCGGCGCCGTCGGCCTTCTCGATGCCGCCGATCCGGTGCTCGAGACCGGGCGTGCCGGGAATGGCCCAGGGCCGGGCGAGGGTATGCGGGTCCCGCTTGAACGGGAGGAACTCAGGCTGCCCGCCCGCCTGCGACCATTCGTGACCCTGCGCGAAGGAGAACTCGCTGCGGAGATCGGGCAAGCTGGCGAGCTCAGGTATCCGCCACGGTTCCGAGCCGTTGGCGAGATAGCCGTCCGAGAGGATCACCACCGGCGTGCGGTACTTCAGCGCGATCCTGGCGGCCTCGATCGCGGTGCGGAAGCAGTCCGCCGGGGTGGACGGGGCGAGCACCGCGACCGGGGACTCGCCGTTGCGGCCGTACAGCGCCATCAGCAGGTCGGTCTGCTCGGTCTTGGTCGGCATGCCGGTCGACGGCCCGGCCCGCTGGATGTCGCAAATGATCAGCGGCAGCTCGACCGACACGGCCAGGCCGACGGTCTCGGCCTTGAGGCACATGCCGGGGCCGGAGGTGGTGGTCACGCCGAGCGAGCCGCCGAACGACGCGCCGAGCGCGGCGCCGACCCCGCTGATCTCGTCCTCGGCCTGCATGGTGCGCACGCCGAAGCGCTTGTGCTTGGACAGCTCGTGCAGGATGTCGCTGGCCGGGGTGATCGGGTAGGAGCCGAGGAACAGCGGCAGGCCGGACAGCCGGGACGCGGCGATCAGGCCGTAGGACAGCGCGCTGTTGCCGGTGATGTTCCGGTAGGTGCCGGGGGCGAGGTCGTCGGCGGGCTTGACCTCGTACTGGACCGAGAACACCTCGGTGGTCTCGCCGAAGTTCCAGCCGGCCCGGAAGGCGGCGATGTTGGCCTTCATGATCTCGGGCTTATGAACGAACTTGGTCTCGAGGAACTTGATCGTGCCCTCGGAGGGGCGGTTGTAGAGCCAGGAGAGAAGGCCGAGGGAGAACATGTTCTTGGCCCGCTCGGCGTCTTTGCGGGACATCTCGAAGCCCTCGAGGGCCTTGACCGTCATCGAGGTGATCGGCAGCGCGTGCAGCTGGTAGGCGGACAGCGAGCCGTCCTCCAGCGGGTTGCTGGTGTAGCCGACCTTGGTCAGGTTCCGCTTGGTGAACTCGTCGGTGTTGGCGATGAGGTCGGCGCCGCGGGGGAGGTCGGCCAGGTTCGCTTTGAGTGCGGCCGGGTTCATCGCGACCAGGACGTCCGGCGCGTCGCCCGGCGTCAGGATGTCGTGGTCGGCGAAATGCAGCTGGAAACTGGAAACGCCCGGCAGGGTTCCGGCCGGGGCGCGGATTTCGGCGGGGAAATTCGGCAGCGTGGAGAGGTCGTTTCCGAACGACGCCGTCTCCTGAGTGAACCGGTCACCGGTCAGCTGCATGCCATCGCCGGAGTCCCCGGCGAACCTGATGATGACACGATCGCGTTGCTGGACCTGCTTGGCCACAGTGGGAGGACCTCCTCGACGCACCGCGGCCAGGACAGTGGCGAGGTGACGGCGCGTGTCCATTCAGCGTCGGCTCTTGGCCGGAGCGTTGAACTCAGATGTAGCACTTCGGCTGCCGGATATGACTGGCAGAAGTGCCTATGGCGATTCTATGACATAACCCAGATCGCTCGTACGCCAACCCGGTGACGAGCGGGCGCCGCGGCGGCGTCCGTGGCTGTTAAGGCAGTGATCACTGATGCCTGGCTGGGCCGGTCTGTGGGATTGCACGAACGAACCTTCGGGACAGGTGAGATCGCGGGTTTTTCCGGGTAACGCCTGCCTATGGACGTTCCTGACACTGCTCTCACGGAGAGTGGGTTAGTTGTAGCGGAACGTAACTTCATGCTGGTAAATCGGCCGGTCGGCGGGTTAACCGGGGGTTTGCCTACCCCTCCACCGGACATCACTTCAGTGTCAGGCGGATCTGCCCGCGTAGACGAGGAGGCCGCGGACGCATGAACGACGCAGCACCGGAGCGCTCACCCCGCAGCGCTGAGATGTTGCCACAGCAGCCCTCCCCTCTCGCCGGGGCCGGACCGCCGCCGCCTGAACCCGCCCTCCCGGGGCCGGGCGCGGAGGAGCCGGTGCTCGCTGACGGGGTACGTGAGGATTCCGAGGGTTTGCGCGAAGAATTGAGCGCGGCGCTCGCCGGGGCAGAAATTGGCCGCCGGGAACGCCATTTCATGAGCAGGCTGGTGACGTGGCACCGGGCTAATGCGGGGCCCGTCGTGGCCCTGCTGTGGAAGGCGCGGCTAGCGGGCCGGGCCGAGGCGTCGATGACGCCGCAGGAACTGGACACGGTCATCGGCGCGCTGCGCGACGCGGCGCGGTACCGGGAGTCCGGGGCCGACACCATCGGCTGCTGGGATTGCGAGAACGTGACCGCCGGCAGCCGGTGCGAGGAGCACAGCCGGGACTTCGACAAGGCGCGGGACTGCCTCGCGCTGGCACAGGTCCTGGCCGCGATACGGGGGGCGGCGGCCAAGGGGGTCCCGGCGGCACCGACGACTATGAAGGGAGCGGCGGCTACCGCGGCCGCGGGGGTGCTGGCGGCGCCGGCCGGGCCGTCCGGGCCGGGCGCCGGCGGGCGGAAGATCGCGGCGAAGGTCAGCTCGGCGGTGGCCGGGCGCCGTGTGGGTCTTCCCCAGCAGCGCGGGGACAGCGGCTGTCCCGCCACCGCGCCCACGTAGCCGGCTGACGAGAACGCCGGCCAGCTGGTCCGTGGCCGGCGGCCAGCCGTCACCTGCCGGGCAGTCCCGCCTACGGTCCGCGGGTGGCCGGCGCGTGGCGTAACTGCTCATGGTGGCCGGTGGCCGGTCAGCGGTAGTTGACGAACTGCAGGGCGAGGTCGAATTCCTTGCCGCGGAGCAGGGCCATCACCTGCTGCAGGTCGTCCTTCTTCTTGGAGGAGACGCGGAGTTCCTCGCCCTGCACCTGGGCGCGGACGCCCTTCGGGCCCTCGTCGCGGATGATCTTCGAGATCTTTCTGGAGTCGTCCTGGGAGATGCCCTCCTTGAGGCCGACGGCGAGGCGGTACTCCTTGCCGGACGGCTTCGGCTCGCCGGGGTCGAGGACCTTGAGCGAGACCTGGCGGCGGACAAGCTTGTCCTTGAACACGTCGAGGACGGCGCTGGCGCGTTCCTCGCTGTTGGCCTTGATCTCGACCGCGTGCTCACCGGACCAGGCGATGGAGGCACCGACGCCGCGGAAGTCGAAGCGGGTCCCGATCTCCTTGGCGGCCTGGTTCAGCGCGTTGTCGACTTCCTGACGATTGATCTTCGACACGATGTCGAACGAGGATTCTGCAGCCACGGGTCCCAGGTTAGACGGCCTGGGAGGGGTCGGCACGCCAGGCGCAGGATCCGGATGCGGAGGCCGGCCTCCTGGTGTGCCGAGCCCGCCCTGTTCCGCTATCCTTCACTGTGCCGTCGCGATCCGGCGGCGCCCGGCAGGTTGCCCGAGTGGCCAAAGGGAGCGGTCTGTAAAACCGTCGGCTAAGCCTACGTTGGTTCGAACCCAACACCTGCCACCACCTGCGAAAACGGCCCGCGGCCTGGGGTTTCCCCGTCCCCGCGGGCCGTCGTGCGTTGTGTCACCGTGTCATCACCGGTCAGCAGGCGCCGCTGCACCACGGTGGTCACGGACAGATAGCGGACGGAACCGGGGCCGCAGGAGCGGTCCGCCGGGGGGCCGGGTGTGCCCGCCGCGGGTGACCACCGCTTGGCCCACAACAGCCAGCGTCAGCCGCTGGATTACCGGGGCAATCAGCGGCGCGTACCGGTCCGGGGAGACATCGGCCAGATCAGCAACGGGCTGACGGTAGCAGCAACGTGGCCGCGGACGAGGCTGCACGACGGCTACTTCTTGATCTGGAGGATGCCGAGGGTGTTCGTGGCCGGGTCGGTGATCCATGCGGCCCAGGCGAAGCCAATGTCGGCAATGCCACTCCTGGCTCATCGCCGGCTGGCTGAGCGCGGCACTG
>DASVBE010000324.1:0-7754 GCA_036375995.1 Streptosporangiaceae bacterium
GAATCCATCGGCACGCAGCAGCCGCACACGGACCGCGCCGAGCGGGACCAGCCGTGCGCATTCGGCCTCGAGTGCGGCCACGCGCTCTTCACCCACCAGCCCGGTGCCGGCCCGCACGTCGAGGTGCAGCCGGTTCTTGACGACTTTGCCTTCGGGAACGCGCTGGAAGAACAGCCGCGGGCCCACACCGGTGGGATCAACGCAGGCGAACGCTGAACCCTGACGCTCAGGCGGCAGCGTGTGATCGAAATCGTCCCAGGTGGCGAACCCCTCCGGGGGCGGCGGTACGACGTACCCCAGCACCTCGCACCAGAAGCGGGCGACGCGCTCAGGTTCTGCGCAGTCGAAGGTGACCTGGACCTGCTTGACCGATGCCATCGGTCCACCATAGAGGCGCCCGGCGCCGCCGGTCCTCTGGTTATCTGCGTGCTAGGGTCGGCACCAAGCAAACGCTAGGTCGAGCACCGCAGGCGGGCGCGTAACGGGGCGCCTTGGCTTGGCCTGGCGCCCCGGTGACCAGCGAGGACGTTGCGATGGGAATCGAGGTTCGCAGCAGCGGCGGCATCGCCGAGATCGTCATCGACTATCCCCCGGTCAACGCCGTTCCGGTGCAGGGCTGGTTCGATCTGGCGAACGCTGTCACCGCGGCGGGTGCCGGCCCGGAGACGCGGGCCGTCATCATCGCGGCGGAGGGGCGCGGCTTCTGCGCGGGCGTGGACATCAAGGAGATGCAGCGGACCCCGGGGCACGAGGCGCTGGTCGGGGCCAACCAGGGCTGCTTCGCGGCGTTCGCCGCGGTGTACGACTGCGCCGTGCCCGTGATTGCCGCGGTGCAGGGCTTCTGCCTGGGCGGCGGGGTGGGCCTGGCCGGCAGTGCCGACATCGTCGTGGCGGCCGAGGGGGCCACCTTCGGGCTGCCCGAGGTAGACCGGGGCGCCCTCGGGGCCGCCACGCACCTGGCCCGGCTGGTGCCGCAGCAGCTGATGCGCACCATGGTGTACACCTGCCGGCCGGTGACCGCCGAGCAGCTGTTCAGTTTCGGCACCGTGGTTGGCGTGGTGCCGCCATCGGATCTCCGCGCGACCGCGGCCTCGCTGGCCGCCGCTATCGCCGAGAAGGACCCGGCCGTAATGCGGCTGGCCAAGCAGTCGCTGAACGGAATCGACCCGGTGGATATCAAGCGCTCGTACCGGTACGAGCAGGGCTTCACCTTCGAGCTCAACCTCCTTGGGGCTGGTGATGCGGCCCGGCAGGCCTTCGTGGACCGGCGGCAGTGACCGGGCGGCTGATGAGCCCGGATCAGGTTGCCGGGGAACTGCGGTCCGGGATGACGATCGGGATCGGGGGGTGGGGGTCGCGGCGCAAGCCGATGGCCCTGGTGCGGGCGGTTGTGCGGGCCGGGGTTACGGACCTGACCGTGGTCTCCTTTGGCGGTCCTGACGTGGGGCTGCTGGTTGCGTTCGGGCGGGTGCGGCGGGTTGTCTGCGGGTTCGTGTCACTCGACTCGATCGCGCTGGAGCCGCATTTCCGGCTCGGACGGCAGCAGGGGCGGATCGAGCTGACCGAGGTGGACGAGGGGATGGTGCACTGGGGGCTGCTCGCGGCCGCGCACCGGCTGCCGTTCCTGCCCATGCGGGCCGGGCTGGGGACCGATGTTCTGCGGGTGAATCCCGAGCTGCGAACGGTCCGGTCGCCTTATCCGGACGGCGAGGAGCTGGTGGCCATGCCGGCCCTGCGGCTGGACGCCGCGCTCGTGCACGTCAACCGGGCCGATGCCGCCGGGAACGGGCAGTACCTGGGGCCGGATCCGTACTTCGACGATCTGTTCTGCCTGGCTGCGGAGCGGGCCTATCTGTCGTGTGAGCAGGTCGTGCCGACGGGCGCGCTGCTGGACGCGGGGCCGCCGCAGAGCCTGCTGATCAACCGGGCGATGGTGCACGGTGTGGCGCACACCCCGGGCGGCGCGCACTTCACCAGCTGCGTCCCGGACTACGGGCGGGACGAGGCGTTCCAGGCGCACTATGCGGCCGCGGCCCGCAGCCCGGAGGACTGGGAGCGGTTCCGCGCCGGGTTCCTTGACGGCGACGAGACCGATTACCAGAAGGCCGTGCGGCAGTTCGCGGACCGCCAGGCCGCGGCGGCGGCGTCATGACGGCCAGTCCAGATCAGGGCGAGCCGAGCCGGGCTGAGGTCTGTGTTGTGGCGTGTGCCGAGGCGTGGCGCGGGGACGGCGCGATCCTGGCCAGCCCGATGGGCCTGATCCCCACGCTCGGCGCCCGGCTGGCGCGGCTCACGTTCGCGCCGGACCTGCTGATGACCGACGGGGAGGCGCACCTGATGGCGCCGGGTGACGGCGTCGTCGAGGGCTGGCTGCCGTACCGGTCGGTGTTCACGATGGTGGCCGGCGGGCACCGGCACGTGATGATGGGCGCCGCGCAGATTGACCGGTTCGGCAACCAGAACATCTCCTGCGTCGGCGACTGGGCCCGGCCCAAGGCCCAGCTGCTCGGCGTGCGCGGCGCGCCGGGCAACACCATCAACCACCCGACCAGCTACTGGATCCCGCGGCACTCCCGCCGGGTGTTCACCGAGCCGGTGGACATGGTCAGCGGGATGGGCTACGACCGGGCGGCGGCGCTCGGCCCGCGGGCGGCCCGGTTCCACGAGGTGCGGGTCGTGGTCACGAACCTGGCCGTGCTGGACTTCGCCACCGCCCACCACGGGATGCGGCTGCGGTCCGTGCACCCGGGGGTGTCCGTGGACGAGGTCATGGCGGCGACCGGGTTCCCGCTGGTGATCCCGCCCGGCGTGGCGCAGACCCGGCCGCCCGCCCCGGCCGAGCTGGCGCTGATCCGCGGCACCCTGGACCCGGACCGGCGCCGGGACGCGGAGCTGGGATGACCGCCCGGATCCGTACCCCGCTGACCGGCCTGCTCGGCATCGACTGCCCGGTTGTGCAGAGCGGCATGGGCTACGTGTCCGGGCCCCGGCTGGTCACCGCGGTGTCCCGGGCCGGCGGCCTGGGCATCATCGCCTCGGCCACGATGAGCCTGCCGGCGCTGGAGGCCGCGATACGCGAGGTCAAGGCCGCAACCCCGGCCCCGTTCGGGGTCAACCTGCGGGCCGACGCGGCGGACGCGCGCGAGCGGGCCGAGCTGATCATCGCCGAGAAGGTGCCGGTGGCCTCGTTCGCGCTGGCCCCGACCCGGGAGCTGGTCGCCGCCCTGCGCGGCGCCGGGGTGGTCACGATCGCCTCGGTGGGAGCCCGGCGGCACGCGGAGAAGGTCGCGGCGTGGGGCATCGACGCGGTGATCGCCACCGGCGGCGAGGGCGGCGGGCACACCGGCGCGGTGCCGACCAGCCTGCTCATCCCCCAGGTCGTGGACGCCGTCGACATCCCGGTGATCGCGGCGGGCGGGTACTTCGACGGCCGCGGGCTGGCCTCCGCGCTGGCCTACGGGGCGGCCGGGATCGCCATGGGCACCCGGTTCCTGCTGACCAGCGACAGCCCGGTGGCCGACGCGGTCAAGCAGGTCTACCTGGACGCCGATCTGGCCGGCACGGTCGTGACCACCAGGGTGGACGGAGTCCCGCACCGCGTCCTGCGTACTCCTTTGGTCGTGAAACTCGACCGGGCCGGACGATGGACGGGCCTGGTGCGGTCGGCCCGGAGCGCGGCCGCGTTCCGCGGGCTGTCCGGGCTGAGCTGGCGGGACCTGATCCGCCAGGGCCGGGCCATGCGCCGCGGCACGGAGCTGACCTGGGCCCAGGTGCTGATGGCCGCGAACACCCCGGTGCTGCTGCGGGCCGCGATGGTGGACGGCCGGCCCGACCTGGGGCTGATGTCGTCCGGCCAGGTCGCCGGGCTGATCACGGACCTGCCGTCGTGCGCGGAACTGATCGACTCGATCATGGCCGGGGCGCAGCAGCGGCTGGCCGCCCTCGGCGAACTGGCCGGGCCGGCCGCTGCCCCGGCCGGCCCGGCCACCGCTCCCGGCTAGACGGCCGCCCGAGGGGGAGGCAGCCGCCGCCGGAGACCCGCCGGCCGCACCCGGCGGGACGGTCAGGCGCGCTCGATGATCGTCACGTTCGCCTGGCCGCCGCCTTCGCACATCGTCAGCAGCCCGTACCGGCCGCCGGTCCTGATCAGCCCGTGCACCAGCGTGGTCAGCAGCCGGGCGCCGGTCGCGCCGAGCGGGTGGCCGAGCGCGATCGCGCCGCCGCTGACGTTGACCCGGGCCAGGTCCGCGCCGGTCTCCCGCTGCCAGGCGAGCACCACCGAAGCGAACGCCTCGTTGATCTCGACCAGGTCGATCTCCGCCAGGCTCAGGCCGGACCGCTCCAGGGCGTGGGCGGTGGCCGCGATCGGCGCGGTGAGCATCAGCACCGGGTCGTCGCCGCGGGCCGAGACGTGCACGATCCGGGCCAGCGGGCGCAGCCCGTGCGCGCGGACCGCGCGGTCCGAGACCACCAGCAGGGCGGCCGCACCGTCGGAAATCTGGCTGGCCAGCGCGGCGGTGATCCGCCCGCCCTCGCGCAGCGGCTTGAGCGCGGCCAGCTTCGCCGCCGAGGTGTCCGCCCGCGGGCCCTCGTCGGCGGTCACCTCGCCGTAGGGCGCGAGCTCGGCCGCGAAGTGGCCCCCGGCCGCGGCCGAGATCGCGCGCTGGTGGCTGGCCAGCGCGAACTGCTCCATCTCGGCCCGGCCGATGCCCCACTTCTCCGCGATCAGGTCAGCCGCGCGGAACTGGGAGACCTCCTGCTCGCCGTACCGGGCGCGCCAGCCGTGCGAGCCGCTGAACGGGTCGGCGAACCCGTACGCCTGGCCCGCCAGCATGGCCGCGGCGATCGGGATCTGGCTCATGTTCTGCACGCCGCCGGCCACCACCACGTCGGCGGTGCCGCTGAGCACGGCCTGGGCGGCGAAGTGCACCGCCTGCTGGGAGGAGCCGCACTGCCGGTCCACGGTGACGCCGGGCACCGCCTCGGGCAGCCCGGCCGCCAGCCAGGACGTCCTGGCGATGTCGCCGGCCTGCGGGCCGATCGTGTCCACGCAGCCGAAGATCACGTCGTCCACGGCCAGCGGATCCACGCCGGTGCGGCCGAGCAGGGCCGTGATCACGTGCGCACCGAGGTCGGCCGGGTGCGCACCGGACAGGCCGCCGCCGCGGCGGCCGACCGGGGTCCTGACCGCGCCGGCCAGATAGGCCTCGGCCACCGTGCCTCCGCTCGGTAGACTGTGTAGAACGTGTTCTAGTCTAGCGTCGGGGCGGCCGGATGCACCTCAGTTACGCACCTGAGCAGGAACGGCTCCGCAGTGAGCTGCGCAGCTACTTCGCCGCCCTGATGACCCCGGAGCGGCGGGCCGGGCTCGAGGGCGGCGACTACGGCGACGGCGAGGCCTACCGGGAAGTGGTCCGGCAGCTCGGCCGGGATGGCTGGCTGGCGCTGAGCTGGCCCGCGGAGTACGGCGGCCGGGACGCCACGATGATGGACCAGCTGATCTTCACCGACGAGGCGGCGGCCGCCGGGGTGCCGGTCCCGTTCCTGACCATCAACACCGTGGGCCCGACGATCATGCGCTACGGCACGGCCGGGCAGAAGGCGTTCTACCTGCCCAGGATCGCGGCGGGCGAGCTGCACTTCTCGATCGGCTACTCCGAGCCGGAGGCGGGCACCGACCTGGCCTCGCTGCGCACCCGGGCGGTGCGGGACGGCGACGACTGGGTGATCAACGGCCAGAAGATGTGGACCAGCCTGATCCAGTACGCCGACTACGTGTGGCTGGCCTGCCGGACCGACCCGGACGCGCCCCGGCACAAGGGCCTGTCGATCCTGATCGTGCCGACCTCCGCGGCCGGGTTCTCGTGGACGCCGGTGCCCACCGTGTCCGGCCCGGTGACCAGCGCGACCTACTACTCCGATGTACGGGTGCCAGCCTCGGCCGTCGTTGGCGCGGAGAACGGCGGCTGGCCGCTGATCACCAACCAGCTCAACCACGAGCGGGTGGCGCTCACCTCGGCCGCGCCGATCCTGACCGCGCTGCGCGAGGTGACCGCGTGGGCGCGGGCGACCAGGCTGGCCAGCGGGCAGCGGGTCATCGACAGCGAATGGGTCCAGGTCAGCCTGGCGCGGGTGCACGCCAAGGCCGAGTTCCTCAAGCTGACCAACTGGCGGATCGCTGCTCAGGCGGGGGCCGGCCTTGGCCCGGCGGCGGCCTCGGCGACCAAGGTGTTCGGCACCGAGTTCGCCACCGAGGCGTACCGGCTGCTGATGGAGGTGCTCGGCGCGAACGCGGCGGTCCGCGACGGGTCCCCCGGGGCGGTGCTGGCCGGCCGGATCGAGCGGATGCACCGCTCCGCGCTCATCCTGACGTTCGGCGGCGGCACCAACGAGGTCCAGCGGGACATCGTCGCGGCCGCCGCCCTGGGCCTGCCCATCAGCCGGAGGTAAGTTTCGGTGGATTTCGCGGAGACCGAGAGCCAGGCCGAGCTCGCCGGGCTGGCCAGGAAGATCCTGACCGAGCAAGTCACGCCGGAGCGGCTGGCGGCCGCCGAGGCCGGGCCCGACCGGTTCGACGCCGCGCTGTGGGCCGACCTGGCCGGGGCCGGGGTGCTGGCCGCGGCGCTGCCGGAGGAGCTGGGCGGGGCCGGTCTCGGCTTCCTCGACGCGTGCTCGGTGCTGATCGAGCTGGGCCGGGCGGTGGCGCCGGTGCCGTACCTGGCCTCCATCGTGCTGGGGGCCGGGGCGGTGGCACGGTTCGGTTCCGCGGCGCAGCAGGAGGAGTTTGCGGTGCCCGCGGGACGGGGCGAGCTGATCCTGACCGCGGCGCTGGCCGAGGAGGACGGCGACGACCCGGCGGCACCATCGGCCCGGGCCGAGCGCTCCGCGGCGGGCGGCTGGGTGCTGTCCGGGGTGAAGACCACCGTGCCGGCGGCGCCGCTGGCCGCTCTGCTGCTGGTGCCCGCCGCCACCCCGGACGGGGTCGCGGTGTTCCTGGTCCGGCCGGGCGACGCGGGCGTGACCGTGGCGCGGCAGCAGGTCACCAGCGGGGACAGCACCGGGCGGGTGGTGCTGGACGGGGTCCGGGTCGGCGCGGACCGGGTGCTCGGCGAGCCGGGCGGGGAGGCGGGCGCAGCCGGCTGGCTGCTGCGCGCGGGCACGGTCGGCCTGTGCGCCACCGCGGCCGGGGTGACCGCGCGGGCGCTGGAGCTGACCGCGGAGTACGCACGGGAACGGATCCAGTTCGGCAAGCCGATCGGCGGCTTTCAGGCGGTGGCGCAGCGGCTGGCCGACGCGTACATCGACTGCGAGGCAATCCGGCTGACCATGTGGCAGGCGGCCTGGCGGCTGGCCGAGGGCCTGCCCTGCGCGGCGGAGATCGCCACCGCCAAGTTCTGGGCCGCCGACGCCGGGCACCGGGTCGCGCACACCGCGGTCCACGTGCACGGCGGGGTCGGCATCGACCTGAGCCACCCAGCGCACCGGTATTTCACCGCGGCCAAGCACTGCGAGTTCATGCTCGGCGGCGCAACCGTGCAGCTGCTCCGCCTGGGCGCCGAACTGGCCGCAGCCGGCGGCTAGGAGGCTCCAGCTTCGCCACCGGGCCCTTGCCCGCACAGGGCCACCAGCCAGCAGGCCCAGGACGGCCCCTGGCGGGGCGCGTCCTGGGCCTGGTCAGGACCTGGCGGTCAGCCGGTCAGCTCGCGAGGTGGCAGGAGAAGTAGAACTCCTCCCACGTTCCGATCTGGGTCGCG
>DASVBE010000023.1:0-11129 GCA_036375995.1 Streptosporangiaceae bacterium
ACCTCGGGGTTGCGCTCGAGGCCGCGGGCGCAGGCGCCGATCGTGACCGGGGCGCCGAGCCGGTCGAAGAGCCGGGCCAGCCGCCACACCCCGGCCCGGCTGCCGAACTCGAAGTGCGTCTCGGTGCCCAGGTCCCGGACGTGCGGGCCGATCTGGTAGGAGTACTCGCCCCAGCTGTCGTTGCGGCCGTCGCCGTCCAGCAGCGAGTACTCCGCGCCGGACTCGTAGTTGAGCACGATGTTGACGACCAGGCTGGCACCGTCGGGCCAGCGCACCTGGGGGATGAACCGGCCGTAGCCGCGGAAATCACGGACCGGGCCCGCGCGAAAGACGTCGTGTCCGGTCATCCGCCCCTCGCCCAGGCCGCCATGACGGTCGGCCGCGCCCGGCGAGCACGGCGAACCTCGGTTCTTACCTTTGGCCCCAGCTTGCTCATTAGTTTGAACTGCAGTTCAGAATAAGATTGCGGACGTCGTTGATCAAGGTGTGCGCGGGGAAGGAACACGGCTGCATGCGGACGGAAACGCACCATAGCGCGAAAGGCACCGGTGCTGCCGGGCTGACAGCCCAGTGGGCCAGGGAAAATCCGCGTTCGGCCGCGCTGGCCGCCCGGGCCGCGGCGCTGCTGCCCGGCGGGGTCACCCACGACGTGCGGCTGGCCGATCCGTTCCCGGTGGCGGTGGCCCGCGCGGCCGGGTCCCGCAAGACCGACCTCGACGGCCACGAGCTGATCTGCTACGTGATGGGGCACGGCGCGCTGCTGCTCGGGCACAGCCACCCGGCGGTGGTCGCCGCGGTACGCGAGCAGGCCGGGCTGGCCTTCCACCCGGGCGCCTGCCATGAGCTGGAAAGCGACTGGGCCGAGGTGGTGACCCGGCTGGTCCCGTCCGCCGAGCGGGTCCGCTTCACCTCCAGCGGCACCGAGGCCTCGCTGCTGGCGCTGCGGCTGGCCCGGGCCTCGACCGGGCGGCCCGCGATCGTCCGGCTGGCCGGGCACTTCCACGGCTGGCACGACCAGGTGGCGACGGGCGCTGACGCGCCGTTCGACCAGCCGGACACGGCGGGCCTGCCGGACGCCATCGGCGCGGCGGTGCGCACGATCCCGGCCAGCGAGAATGCGCTGGCCGCGGCGCTCGCTCCGGGTGACGTGGCCGCGGTGATCATGGAGCCGTCCGGCGCGGCGTGGGCCACCGTCCCGCTGCCGGACGGATTCCTTGCTGCCGCCCGGCGGCTCACCGCAGAGACCGGGACGCTGCTGGTCTTCGACGAGGTCGTGTCCGGGTTCCGCTGGTCGCCGGGCGGCGTGCAGGCGGTGGCCGGAATCCGGCCCGACCTCACCGTGCTGGGCAAGATCCTGGCCGGCGGGCTGCCCGGCGGCGCGGTAGCCGGCCGGGCCGCGGTGCTGGACCTGGTCGGCGGGCCCGCCGCGGGCCCGCGCCGGGTCAGCCACCCGGGCACGCACAACGCGCACCCGCTGTCCGCCGCGGCCGGGCTGGCCACCCTGGGCCTGGCCTCCTCCGGCGACGTGCAGGACGCCGCGGCGCGGCTGGCCGCGGCGGCACGGGAGGAGCTGACCGGGGTGTTCCGCCGCCGCGGCGTGCCCGGCCGGGCCTACGGCGAGAGCTCCACGTTCCACTTGCTGTTCGGCGAGCACGGCCCGGACGAGCTGGACCTGACCGCGCTGAAAGCCGGGCTGCCGCCGCGGCTGAACGCGGCCCTGCACTGCGGCATGCTGCTGGAGGGCGTGCACCTGTTCCACGGCTCCGGCTTCCTGTCCGCCGCGCACACCGAGCGCGACGTGGCGCAGACCGTGACCGCGCTGGACCGGACCCTGGCCCGGCTGCAGGCTGAGGGCCTGCTGCCAGACGGGGCCGGGACGACGGCGTGAGCCAGCTGGTCATCGCGGGCGGGCGGATCTTCGACCCGGGCCAGGGCCTGGACCTGACCGGGGACATCACCGTCACCGACGGGGTCATCACCGGGATCGGCGCGGCCGCGGCCGGGCCGGGCGCGGAGGTTGCGGACGTGGCCGGCCTGCTGGTCACGCCGGGCTGGGTGGACCTGCACACGCACCTGTACGAGGGCGTCTCGCACTACGGGGTCGACCCGGACACCTACTGCCTGCGCCGCGGGGTGACCACCGCGGTGGACGCGGGCTCGGCCGGGGCGCAGACGTTCCCCGGGTTCCGCCGGTACGTGATCGAGCGGTCCGCCACCCGGGTGCTGGCCTTCCTGAACATCGCGGTGGAGGGGATGATCTCCGCGCTGGTCGGCGAGCTGGAGGACATCCGCTGGGCGTCGCCCGAGCAGGCCATCGCCCGGGCCAGGGAGCACCCGGACCTGGTCGTGGGGATCAAGGTCAGGCTCGGCTACCAGATGGCCGGCCAGGACCCGGCACCCGCCCTGCGGCTGGCCCGCGAGGCTGCCGACGCGCTGGGCCTGCCGCTGATGGTGCACGTCATCGACATGCGCCCGCCGATCGCCTGGCTGCTGCCGCACCTGCACCGCGGGGACGTGATCACGCACTGCTACCACGGCAACGAGGGCGGCATCCTGGACCCGGCCGGCCGGGTGCTCCCCGAGGTCCGCCGGGCCCGGGAGCGCGGCGTGCGGTTCGACATCGGGCACGGCATCGGCAGCTTCGCCTACCGGGTGGCCCGGCCGGCCATCGCCCAGGGCTTCCCGCCGGACACGGTGTCCAGCGACCTGCACGCGCATAACGTGCACGGCCCGGCCTACGACCAGGCCACCACGCTGTCCAAGCTGATGCACGCGGGAATGAGCCTGGCCGAGGTGATCACCGCGACCACGGCCACACCGGCCGCGGCGGCCCGCCGCGAGGGGCTGGCCGGCACGCTGGCGGTGGGCCGCCCGGCCGACCTGACCGTGGCCGAACTGCGGGCCGGGGCCTGGTCACTGCCGGACGCGGCCGGCGCGGCCGAGGTCGCGGAGCAGCTGATCGTGCCCCGGCTGGCGGTGCGGGCCGGCCAGGTCAGCCCGGTCAGCTCGCCGGTGCCCGGCCTGCTCGCCGCGGGCGCCGCCCGGTGAGCGCGGCGAGCAGGCCGGGGGCCGGCGCCGGAGGCGGGGGCGGACCGGTCCGCGCGGTCACCGGCGGGACCGTGGTGACGCCGGACGGCGAGGTGCGGGCCGACGTGCTGATCAGCGACGGGAGGATCACCGCGCTCGTCCCGCCAGGCGGGGCGGCCGGCGGCACCGGCCCCGGCGCGGGCCGGACGGTAGACGCCGCCGGCTGCTACGTGCTGCCCGGCGGCGTCGACCCGCACTGCCACCTGATGCCGGACATCCCCCGGGCCACCGCGGCCGCGGCCCGCGGCGGCACCACCACCGTGCTGTCCTTCACCAGCCCCGAAGACGGCGAAGGCGACCTGGCCGCGATGCTGCGCAGCCGGGCCGAGGTGGCGGCGGCCCGGCCCGTCACCGACACCGGGCTGCACGCCATGGTCTACTCGCCGGACCGGACCCCGGTCACCGACCTGCCGGCGATCCGCGCGGCGGGCGCCGGCGCCATCAAGATCTTCATGGCCTACCCGGAGCTGGGCATCATGTGCTCGGTCCAGCGGCTCCACGAGCTGATGGCCGGCGCCCGGCAGGCAGGCCTGATGACCTCGGTGCACTGCGAGAACGGGCCGCTGATCGAGTCGCTGACCGAGGCTGCCGTCCGGGCCGGGCGGCGCGGGGCCGGGGTGTTCGCCGCCACCCGCCCACCCGAGGTCGAGGAAGAATCCGCGTCCGCGGCACTGACCGCGGCCGCGCTGGCGGGCGCGCCCTGCTACCTGGTCCACCTGTCGACCGCTGGCGCACTGGACCAGATCCGGCTGGCCAGGGACCGGGCCGGGACCGGGCACCGGCCGCAGCCGCCGGTGTTCGCCGAGGTGTGCCCGCACCACCTGCTGTTCAGCGAGTCGCGGTACGCCGGCCAGGACGCGGGCCGTTTCCTGGTCTGCCCGCCGCTGCGGCCCGCCGCGGACGTCGCCGCGCTGTGGGCCGGGCTGGCCGACGGCACGGTTGACGCGGTCGGCTCGGACCACTGCCAGCACCGGTCCCAGGTGCAGGACGACATCGTGCCGGCCGGCCAGACCTACCGCTACGGCCTGGCCGGGATCGGCGCCCGGCTGCCGCTGCTGCTGGCCGAGGGCCGGGCCCGCGGGCTGTCCATGACCCGGCTGACGGACCTGGCCGCGGCCGGCCCGGCCCGCGCGTTCGGCCACTACCCGCGCAAGGGCGCGGTGCGGCCGGGCTCGGACGCGGACCTGACCGTGTGGGACCCGGCCGGGCAGACCGTGCTCGGCGCGGACGGGTTCGGCGACGGAACCGGCGACAGCGTGTACGCGGGCCGCACGGTCCGCGGCCGGATCAGCGCCGTGCTGCTCGGCGGCCGGGTCATCGTGGACGGCGGCGAACTGGCGGGCGGCCCGGCCGGCCGCTACCTGCCGGCCGGCGACCCGCCCCGCTGACCTGCCCGGTCCGTAGCCCGGCCGCGGCCTGCCCGTGGCCTCGCCCGCGGCGCCGGCCGTTCGTTGCCCGGCGTGCTATCGCCCGATACGCTACCGGTGCGCCGGTTACGCTACTCATTGTGGCGGGCCGGCTGCGCCGTACCGTGCAGAATCCGCCCAGTGGTAAGGAAAACCGACCCCGGTGACTCCCGACTTCCCGGACGGCCGACGGCGGCCATCCGGTCCCCGGCGGGGCCGCGCGTCATGGCGGTAGCCCCCGCGCCGGTGCCGGCCGGCCAGCACGCAGCTCCGTCCCGGGCCCAGCCGGCGTCCCGCCGGGCCGGGCACCCGTTCCGCGACCTGCTCATCCGGCGGCTGGCCATCGGCATCGTCACGCTGTTCGTGATCGCGGTCCTGGTCTTCCTGGCCACCGAGGTGCTGCCGGGCAACGCGGCCCGGGCCGCGCTCGGCCGCAGCGCCACCCCGGCCGCGCTGCACGCGCTCGAGCACCGGCTGGGCCTGGACCGCAGCCTGGTGGCGCAGTTCTGGAGCTGGCTGTCGGGCATCCTCACCGGGCACCTCGGCGCCTCGCTGGCCAACGGGCAGCCGGTGTGGGCGTTCATCTGGCCCCGGCTGATCAACTCGCTGGTGCTTGTCGCCGCGACCGGGATCATCGGCTCGGTGGCCGGGATCCTCCTCGGCGCGGCCGCCGCGCTGCGCAGGGACGGCCGGTTCGACCAGGTCAGCTCGGTGATCGCGCTGGCCGTGACGTCGCTGCCGGAGTTCGTGATCGCGATCACGCTGGTGATCCTGCTCGCCACCACCCTGTTCCACGTGCTGCCGGCCATCGCGCTGATCCCGCCGGGCACCTATGCCTGGCAGCAGCCCAAGCAGCTGATCCTGCCCGTCATCACGCTGGCGCTGGTGATCATCCCGTACATCATGCGGATGACGCGGGCCGCGATGATCGAGGCGCTGGAGTCGGACTACGTGGAGATGGCCCGGCTCAAGGGTGTGCCGGAGGGCCAGGTCGTGCTGCGGCATGCGCTGCCCAACGCGATCGCGCCGGTCATCCAGGTGATCGGGCTGAACTTCCTGTACCTGGCGGGCGGCATCGTGGTGGTGGAGTACGTGTTCAACTTCCCCGGCATCGGCACCGGGCTGGTCTCCGCGGTCACCGCCCGGGACATCCCGGTCATCCAGCTGATCGTGCTCATCCTGACGGGCTTCTACATCCTGATGAACATCCTGACCGACGTGATCGCGCTGGCGGCCACGCCGCGGCGCCGGATCGCGAGGTAACGGTGGCCGCCGTTGTTCCCGGCCACGCCGCCGCGCCCGCCGCCCCCGCCGCCCCGGCGGTCCGCGCCCGGCGGCGTGAATGGCTGGCCGCGCTGGCCGCCGCGGCCCGGACCCCGCGCGGCGCCGTCGGGCTGATCCTGGCCAGCCTGATCGTGGCGGTCGCGGTGATCGGCCCGTTCCTGGCCCCGCACGGCATCGCTGACATCGTCGGCCCGGACCTCGCCAAGCCCTCCGCGCACTTCCCGCTGGGCACCGACTACCTGGGCCGCGACGTGCTGTCCCGGGTGCTGGACGGCGGCTGGGTGCTGCTGATCATGGCCGCCTCGGCGACCGTGATCGGGGTCGGTCTCGGCGCGGCGGCCGGCATCTCCGCCGCCTACCTCCGCGGGGTCGCGGACGGGATGATCATGCGCACGGTGGACGTGATCCTGGCCTTCCCGCAGCTGGTGTTCGCCCTGCTGCTGCTGTCCATCCTGGGCCCCCGGCTGTGGCTGATCACGCTGGCCGTGGGCATTACGCACGCACCGCAGGTCGGCCGGGTGATCCGCGCGGCCACGCTGGATGTGTCCGAGCAGGATTACGTCAAGGCCGTGGAGCTGCAGGGCACGCCTCCGACCAAGGTGATGGTCAGGGAGATCCTGCCCAACCTGGTCACCCCGCTGATGGTGGAGATCGGGCTGCGGCTGACCTACTCGATCATCATCATCGCCGGGCTCGCCTTCCTGGGCTTCGGCCAGAATCCGCCCGCCGCCAGCTGGGGCGAGCTGATCAACGACAACCGCGCCTACCTCGCCGTGAACCCGTGGGCGGTGATCGGCCCGGCGGTGCTGATCGCCCTGCTGACCATCGGGGTGAACACGTACAGCGACGCGATCGCCCGGGTGGCCATCGGCGTGGACCGGCGGCCAGAGGAAGCGGCCCTGCTCGATGACCTCGGCCCGCGGGAGGCAGCATGACCAGCTACGGCCAGCCCGGCCCGGCCGGCCCGCAGGCCGGTGACGTCCGCCTGGAGGTCTCCGGTCTCGAGGTCCGGGCCCGGCGCGGCGGCGCTGAGGTGGTCAGCGACGTGTCCTTCCAGGTCCGGGCCGGCGAGGTGCTCGGCCTGGTCGGCGAGTCCGGCTCGGGCAAGACGACGGTGGCCCTGGCCCTGCTCGGGCACGCCCGCCGCGGCCTGGCGATCAGCGCCGGCCAGGTGTGCCTGGATGGCGTGGACCTGCTCCGGCTCAGCCCCGCCGACCTGCGCCGGGCCCGCGGCGCGCGGGTGGCGTACGTGCCGCAGGACCCGTCCGCCGCGCTGAACCCGACCCTGAAGGTCGGCACCCAGCTGGCCGAGGCGTTCCGGGTGCACCCCGGCGTGGTCGGCGACCCGGCCGAGCGGATCACCCAGATCATGCAGGAGGCATCGCTCGACCCCTCCCCGGCGATGCTCCGCCGCTACCCGCATCAGCTGTCCGGCGGCCAGCAGCAGCGGGTCACGCTGGCCATGGCGTTCGCCTGCCGGCCGTCGCTGATCGTGCTGGACGAGCCGACCACCGGCCTGGACGTGTCGACCCAGCGGCACGTGCTCAACACCGTCCGCAGCATGTGCACCTCGTACGGGGTGGCGGCGGTGTACGTCAGCCACGACCTGGCGGTGGTCGGCGGCCTGGTGTCCGACGTGGCGGTGATGTACGCCGGCCGGGTCATCGAGCTCGGCTCGACCCAGCGGCTGTTCGCCGAGCCGTTGCACCCGTACACCCGCGGGCTGCTCGCGGCGATCCCGTCGCCGGAGCGGGCCGAGCTGCTCACCGGCATCGAGGGGCAGCAGCCGCGGCCGGGCAGCCGGGGGCCCGGCTGCACGTTCGCGCCGCGGTGCGGCTTCGCCACCGACCTCTGCCTGCAGCACGAGCCGGTGCCGGTGCTCGTCGAGGGCCGGACCGTGCGCTGCCACCGGGCCCAGGAGCTCAGCGGCACACCCACGCCCCGCGCCGGGGTCCCGGCCCGGTCCGGCCCGCCGTCGGCCGGCGCCGCGCTGTCGGTCCGCGGGGTGTCGGCCAGCTACGGTCCTGTGCCGGTGCTGGCCGGGGTGGACCTGGACGTGCCGGCCCAGTCCTGCCTGGCCGTGGTGGGCGAGTCCGGTTCCGGCAAGACCACGCTGGCCCGCTGCATCGTCGGCCTGCACAAGGACTGGACCGGCGAGATCACCTTCGCGGGCCAGCCGCTGGGCCGGTCGGCCCGGCAGCGGCCGCGGGAGACGCTCAAGCGGGTGCAGTACATCTTCCAGAACCCGTACACGTCGCTGAACCCGCGCAAGACCGTCGCCCAGATCGTGGCCCAGCCGCTGGAGCAGTTCGCCCGGCTGCCGCACCGGGAGCGCACTGCGCGGGTCGACGCGGTGCTGGCCGACGTGTCGCTCGGGTCCGGCTACGCGGGGCGTTACCCGGACCAGCTGTCCGGCGGCGAGCGGCAGCGGGTGGCGATCGCCCGGGCCCTGGTCGTCGAACCGGAGCTGCTGGTCTGCGACGAGGTCACCTCGGCCCTGGACGTGTCGGTGCAGGCGGTGATCGTGGAACTGCTGCGCCGCCTGCAGCACGAGCGCCAGCTCGCGATGATCTTCATCACGCACAACCTGGCCCTGGTCCGCAACATCGCCCAGTCCGCGATCGTGCTGAGCCAGGGCACGGTGGTGGAGGCCGGGCCGGTCGAGCAGATCCTCGAGAACCCCACCGACCCGTACACGGTGCGGCTGATCCAGGACGTGCCGCGGCTGGCCGCGGCCGGCGCGGGGCAGATCCGCAGTGCGGTGCGGCTCGACCCGCCCGGGCCGGGCGGCCCGGCGGCCCCGGCCACCCGGCCCGCCAGCCCCTGGTCCGCACCCTGACCGGAGGCGTACGGGGCCGGCGCGGCCTGCTGACCCAGACCACGGCGGACGGCGGGCCGGTGTACGAGCCCGCCGACCGCGGCTGGAGCACGGCCCCGGAGCAGGGCCAGGGCATGTAGAAAAGCGCGTATTGCCAGACAGGGGCAGTTACAACCGGCCCGCCCCGGGGCATGGGCAGTCGCATGGCTGTAGTCAGAGCAATCGCGCGGCCCATGCTGGCGTCGATCTTCGCCATCCAGGGCCTTGACACCCTTCGCCACCCGGAGCGGGTGGCGCCCGCCGCCGAGCCGGTGGTCAAGCCGCTGGCGGAGAAGGTGCCCGCGCTGCCGGCCTCGGTGGAGCAGGCGGTCCGGATCAACGGTGCGGTCCAGCTGGCGGGCGGCACGCTGCTGGCCATCGGCTGGGTGCCGCGGCTGGCCGCGCTGGCCATCGCGGGCACGCTGGTCCCGACGACGCTGGCCGGGCACCGGTTCTGGGAGGCGGACGAGCCGCAGACCCGCAAGCAGCAGAAGATCCAGTTCCTGAAGAACATGTCCCTGCTCGGCGGCCTGCTGATCGCCGCGGCCGACACCGGCGGCCGCCCGTCGCTGGCCTGGCGCAGCCAGCACGCGGTCAGGGACATCCGCCGGCAGTCCGCGGTGGCCGCCCGGGCCGCGCGGACCGGGGCCCGGGCGGGCTCCCGCGCCGGCCAGGCCCGCCGCCGCATCTCCCGCTGACCGCGGCCATAACGCCGCGGCCAGCGCCCGGCGCCAGTCCGGCGCGCCGGCGTGCTGGCCGCGGACCGTCCGGCGGGCCCTGGCCGTGATCTCGCGTCAGCTATGGGCCAGCCGGCGCAGCGACTGAGCCCGGGCCGTCCGCCGGCGGGCGGGCCAGGCCCGGCTGTGCGTCATCCGTATCCGGAGCCGGTCATGCAGCAGGTCGGCAGCCTCCCGCAGGGTCCGCGCGGTGGCCTGAGCGCGGATGACCCGTCCGCCGGCATCGATGGTGGCCTGGACGGTCGCCGGGTGATGTACCGCCGGGTCGGCCACGAGGGCCAGCTTGACGCGGACGAACAGCACCCGCCCGGGAGCGAGCCGCAGCAGCGAGCGGACCCGCTGCACGGCCAGTTCCACGGCCTCTTCCGGAACGGCACCATGGGTGTAGGTCTGAACCTCGACCACCTGCATGTCAGTCATGACGACGGCCTCCTGATCAGCGGACAGCACGGAACCGCCAGGTGGCCGGCGCCAGCGCCCGGAGCCACGCGGCGGCTGGCGGTCCGCCCGCCGCCCTGCTGATCCCGCTCCGGTGCCGATCATCGCCGTCCCTTCCTGGCGCTCCTATTCACCCGGCTTCCCCCGGGCCGCCCCAGGGCCGAAAGTCCCGATCTGAGGCTGACCCCATCCGCCCGCCGGGTCACTCTGGCCTCTTGCCTAACGATCCGGGGCGACGAGGCCGGCGAGGAGCCCGGCGCTGGCGATCCGGAGCCCCCCGCCTCAGGCAGGGCCCGGCCCCGACATCGGCGGCAGGGTCAGGGTGCCGGGATCGTGGCCGCCCATGTCCAGCCGGAACGGCGGGTACTCATCGGTCATCAGCCCGGCGTACCCGGCCACCCTCAGCACCCACCGGTTCATGCCGAGCACGAAGTTGTAGAGCTGCTGCGGATACCGGCCGGTGAACAGCAGGATCACCGCGGCGATCACGGCCAGGAGGCCGATCAGCCCCAGACCGCCCCAGCCGGCGTAGTACAAGCCCCAGTTGTTGTAGTCGAAGCCAAACCAAGTTTGGGAGGTCGGGTGAACCCACAACCAGCCGCTGGTGAACACGCTGATGATGATGTACTGCGGGATGGCCAGCAGCCACCACTTCACCAGCGCCAGCCCGCGGGACAGCCGCTGCGGGTACTCCACCTCCAGGTGGGCGGGATACGCGGGGTCGTCGGCCAGCGTGAACGGCGGATACCGGTCGGTGCCGAACGCGCCGATCGCGTAGTACTGCACCCGCCAGGTCCACCGCAGGACGCCCACGTTGAACTCGAAGATCGCCCGCGGGTAGCGGCCGGTGACCACGATCGCCACCATCGCCACCGCGCTGAGCACGACGAAGGCCGGCCACAAGAAGACCAGCACGAAGTAGTGCGGGATCACCAGGATCCATTTGACCAGCCACAGCCAGCGTGACAGCGGCGCGTCCAGCGACGCATCCACCCGCACCGGGTACACCTGCGCAGTCATCGAGATCACCCCCTGCTGTCGGCAAGGCCTGCCGTCCGGCAGGGCTCGCAGTTGCACTCTTGCGCCGGTGCCATCCGGCGGCGGACGAGCCAAATGTCCTGTCCGCCGCGGCAAAGGTCCCGGCTGCCGGGAACCGGTGCCTCGCCGTGGATGACGGCCCCAGGGAAGCGGAGGATCTGGCGATCTGGCGCCCGGCCGGGCCAGCCTGGACCGCGTACGGCCGCGACCCCGCGGCGCTACCCGCCGGTGATCTCCGGGGGCCGCCGCGTCAGCCACTGCCAGAACGTGCGGCGCGGCGGC
>DASVBE010000064.1:0-36540 GCA_036375995.1 Streptosporangiaceae bacterium
TGGCTATTCCGCAATGGCGGCCCGACCCCGGTGACCTGGACGCGGCCGACACGGAGCGGTTCTGGGGCGGCCTGGCCGGGGTGGCGCTGAAGCGGTGAGGCGCTGAGGCGGCCGCGGCGCTCGCGGCGCGGCGGGCTGCGATCGATCACGATGAGCGACCTCGGTGACGAGCCGGCCGTCCGCTGGGCGGACGTCCCCGGCCCGCCTGACCGGTACTGCCGCGGTCTGGACCAGGGGCCGGGCAGCCAGCCCGGGCGGCCGGTCCGGCCGGGCCAGCCAATAACGGGCTGCTCCAGCTGGCACCCCCGGATTAGCCCGAAAGCCGGGTCTTAGCCGGCTGGCACGTCCAGCCCTGCACACGGAGCGGGCGATGATTCAGCCAGTGCACGGCACCGGCGGCCTCGCGGCGGAACTCCGGCAGCTGCGCGCCGGCCTGCCGGAGGAACTCTTCGGCGCGCCGCAGAACTGGCCCGCCTGGGCCGGGATGCTGCCCCAGGTGCTGGCCGTCGCGGAGCGGTTCGAGCGGCTGCCCGGCCCGCGGGACCCGGCCGCCGCCGGCGACGCCGCCTGGCTGCTTGACCGGGCCGCCAGCTACCTGCAGGTCACCGGGGACCTGACCCAGGCCCGTGGGCTGTTCGAGCGGGCCCTTGCGATCGACGTGGCGGTGCACGGCCCGGACAGCCCGGAGATCGCTGACGGCCTGCACAACCTTGCCGTGCTCCTGCAGCAGCTGGGGGAACTGCACGAAGCGCTGCGGCTAGCCCAGCGTGCCCTGGACGTCGACGATCCGGCCACCGGCCATGACCCGTCACCATGAGCCTGATCGGCACCCTCAGGGCCCAGCTGGGCCTGCTGGGGCCGCCACACGAGCCAGGCTCCCCAGCCGACCATGGCCGCACCTGCCGGATCCGCTAGCCGGCCCTCCCGCCCGCAAGCTCAGCGAAGGCGACCACCAGGGTCCCGGCTTGGCCCGCGCCAGAACGGGCTCATCGTCGTCCTCCAGCCGTGCGGCACTGCCGCCGGCCGGGCCCACCCGCCATTCATGGCCATTTTCCGAGCCGGTTCTGCCATTGTCCCGCCGGGTGTGCCACGGCGCCAGCGGCCCTTTCCGTCCGCCGGTGCGCCGGGCGCGGAACCCGGGTCCGACTGTCGACAGCCGGCCGGGAAATCCGGCCCGCGGTACAGGTGGCGGCCGATACCGGCCTTATTCGCCGGAATCAGGCCCGGCCTGGATATGCGGCGCCCACAGCGAGGGATAGTCCGGGTAGCGGTCCCGGACCGCGCGCACCGCCGCGTGGACGCTGGCCCCGGCCCGGCGAGCGTCAGGGACGGGCGCGCCGGGCCCGGCGTAGCGCGCGAACCAGCTGATCCCGGGAAAGCGTGGCCGCCGGCCCCTCTCCTGACGTCCGGCTTCTGCCGCCTGATCAGGTTTTGCCAGCCGCCGCCGGTCGCTTAGGTTCGTCCTGGGGCCACCGCTGACGGTGAGCCTGCTGCGCCTGCTGAGTCAGGAGGGATGCCAGCGATGACAGCGATGCCCGCCAGCCCTGCCCCGGACGGAACCGGCTTCGACCGCACCCGGCTCGCCGCCCTGATCGCCCGGGAGCGGGAGGCCTACGCGCAGCGCCACCCGGCGTCGCGGAAAGCGTTCGCCGACGGCGCGGCCAACCTGCTCGGCGGCGTCCCGATGACCTGGATGCGGATGTGGCCCGGCGGCTTCCCCCTGCAGCACCGCGAGGCCCACGGCGCGCGCCTGACCGACCTGGACGGCAACATCCTCACCGACTTCTGCCTGGGCGACACCGGCGCGATGGCCGGCCACTCCCCCGCCGCCACGGTGGCGGCCATAACACGGCGCATCGCAGTGGACGGCGGGCTGACCACGATGCTGCCCACCGAGGACGCCGCCTGGGTTGCCGCCGAGCTGACCAGAAGGTTCGGGGTCAGCCGGTGGAGCTTCACCCTGACCGCGACGGACGCCAACCGGTGGGCCATCAGGCTGGCCCGGCAGCTCACCGGCCGGCCGAAGATCGCCGTGTTCGCCTACTGCTACCACGGCAGCGTGGACGAGACGTTCATCGTCACGACCCCCGACGGGCCCCGGTCCCGCCCCGGCAATGTCGGCGCCCCGGTCGACCCGGTCACCACCACCCGCGTCACCGAGTTCAACGACCTGGCCGGCCTCGAGCGCGAGCTCGCGGCCGGCGACGTGGCCGCCGTGCTGATGGAGCCCGCCCTGACCAACATCGGCATCGTCCTGCCCGAACCCGGCTACCTGGACGACGTACGCGCCCTCACCCGCCAGCACGGCGTCCTGCTGATCAACGACGAGACCCACACGTTCAGCGCCGGCCCGGGCGGCTGCACCCAAGCCTGGGGCCTGGACCCGGACCTGGTCACGATCGGCAAGGCCATCGCGGGCGGCGTCCCGGCCGGCGCCTACGGCCTGTCCGCGGCGCTGGCCGAGCGGATCCTGGCCGACCCCGCCGCGGACATCGAGGACACCGGCGGGGTGGGCGGCACGCTGGCGGGCAACGCGCTGTCGGTCGCCGCCATGCGGGCCACCCTGGGCGAGGTCCTGACCGACGGGGCCTTCGCCAGCATGACCGAGGTAGCCACCCGCTACACGGCCGGCGTCCGCGATGTCATCACGACGGCCGGCCTGCCCTGGACGATCACCCAGCTGGGCGCCCGCGCCGAGTACCGCTTCTGCGCCCCCGGGCCGCGCACCGGAAGCGACTCCGCCGCCGCGGCCGACCTGGACCTGGACGAGTACCTGCACCTGTACACCGTCAACCGGGGCATCCTGCTCACCCCGTTCCACAACATGGCGCTGATGTGCCCGGCCACCACCAGCGCCGACGCCGACGCGCACACCGAGGTGTTCGCCGCCGCCATCGCCGACCTGACGGACTGACCGGCTGAACCGGACGGCACCCGCGCCGGACCCGCTAGGCTGCGCCATGCCCATCGACCTGACCGCGGTCCGGCTGCACGTCTACCGGCGGTTCGCGGACGACGCGGCGGCCGCCACGCCGGCGGAGCTCGCCGCCGCGTTCGGTGTCACGGAAGCCGAAGCCCGCACGGCGCTGCGCGACCTGCACGACGCCCACCTGGTCGTCCTTGACCAGGCGAGACAACGGATCGTCATGGCGCACCCGTGGTCCGCGGACCCGATCGGGTTCACCGTGTCCAGCCCGGCGCAGAAGTGGTGGGGCGGCTGTGCCTGGGACTCGTTCGCGATCCCGGCCCTGACCGGCCAGGACTGCCTGGTCGCCACGCACTGCCCGGCCTGCGGCCGGCCGCTGGCCCTCGACGTCGCGCCGGGCGAGCCCCCCGACCCCGGCGCCGACGCCGGGAAACTGGTCGCGCACCTCCCCGTCCCGGTCCTGCGGATGTGGGACGACGTCGTCGGCACCTGCTCACGGCAGCGCCTGTTCTGCAGCCGGGAGCACGTCACCGAGTGGCTGGCGCGGACCGGCACGGACCGCGGCGAGGTCCTCGACCTGACCGCGCTGTGGCGGCTCGCCACCGGCTGGTACGCCGGCCGGCTGACCCCCGGCTACCGCCGCAGAACCCCCGATGAGGCCGCCGCCTTCTTCGCCAGCATCGGCCTGACCAGCGACTTCTGGCGGACACGGTAACGGGGCCGGCGCAACCGCACCGTCTATCGTGGTCACATGCCGGACCCCAAGGAGATCATCGAGGTCGCGGGCCGTAAGGTCGCGGTCAGCAACCCGCAGAAGGTCTATTTCCCGCGGACCGGGCACACCAAGCTCGACCTGGTCCGGTACTACCTGTCCGTAGCCGAGGGCGCGCTGCGCGGTGCGGGCGGGCGGCCGATGGTGCTCAAGCGGTTCGTCAACGGGGCCGAGCAGGAGCCGTTCTTCCAGAAGCGCGCGCCGTCGTCCCGGCCGGACTGGGTGGAGACCGTCACGCTGTCGTTCCCGTCCGGGCGGACCGCCGAGGAGGTCGTGCTCCGCGACGCGGCGGGCCTGGTCTGGGTGGCCAACCTGGGCTGCATCGACCTGAACCCGCACCCGGTCAGGGCCAGCGACATCGACCACCCGGACGAGCTGCGGGTCGACCTGGACCCGGTGCCCGGGGTGGAGTGGCCGCAGATCGTCCAGGTGGCGCTGGTGGCCAGGGAGGTGCTGGCCGACTTCGGGCTGGCCGGCTGGCCCAAGACGTCCGGATCCCGGGGCATGCACATCTACGCCCGGATCGAGCCGCGCTGGACGTTCAACGAGGTCCGGTCCGCGGCGGTGGCGATGGCCCGGGAGATCGAGCAGCGGGCCCCGCAGATCGCAACGTCCCGGTGGTGGAAGGAGGAGCGGCACGGCGTCTTCGTGGACTACAACCAGAACGCCAAGGACCGCACGGTGGCCTCCGCCTACTCGGTCAGGCCCACCGCGGACGCCCGCGTGTCCGCCCCGCTGGCCTGGGACGAGGTGCCGGACTGCCGGCCCGAGGAGTTCACCATCGACACCATGCCGGCCCGGTTCGCCGAGCGCGGCGACCCGGCCGAGGGCATGGACGACGCGGCCGGGTCGCTGGAGCCGCTCCTCGACCTGGCCGCGAAGCAGCGCGCATCCGGCCTGCCGGACGCGCCGTGGCCACCGCACTACGACAAGCAGGAGGGCGAGGCACCAAGGGTCCAGCCGTCCAAGCGGCGGCCCGCCACGGGCAAGCCCGCCACGGGCAAGCCCGCGCCGGCCAGACCCGCCCCCGGCAAGACCGCCGGGCCCAGCGGCCGGCGGGCCTCGGTGATGCCGCTGATCGAGATCGCCCGGGCCGAGACCAAGGACGAGGCCATGGCCGGCCTGGAGCGGTGGAAGCAGCGCCACCCGGGCGTGTGGGCCGCGCTGGAGCCGCGGGACGTGCTGGTCGACGCGATGCGCGGCCGGTTCACCACCTGGACCAGGATCCGGCTGAACCTGATCCACGTGCCCGCGGACCAGCGTCCCGAGCAGGAGGCGCTGGAGGTCGACTACGACCCGTGGCAGGGCCAGGACCCGCGCGGCCGCCCGTAGCCCCGGCCTGGAAGCTCAGTCCGAGATGTCGCGCATCGCGACGACGTGCCCGGCACGGAGCCGGACCAGCAGCTCGCCGGGCACGCCGTTGCGGGCGCCGTACTCATCGGCCCGGTCCGCGCCCATGTAACGGCCACCCAGGACCGTGGCCCACTTGCGGACCTCGGCCACGTCCTCGGACAGCGTGACCGTGCCGTCGATCTTCACGAACGAGTACGGCGGGGTCTGGTCGTCCACGAGCATCGAGGCCCGCGGGTCCCGGCGCAGCGCCTTCGCCTTGAGCCCGGAGCCGTGCGTGGTCCACACCACGTCGTCACCGTCGAGCACGAACCAGACCGGCGTGACGTGCGGCCTGCCGTCGGCCCTGGTCACGCCCAGCTTCCCGGTCCGGGTGCCGGTCATCACGAAGGCGCGCCATTCATCATCGGTCATCCTGGGCATGCCTGGCCAACTTCCAGCCCGCCTCAGTTCTTCCCGGATTACGGTTATCCGGACGCGGGCCGGCCCGCCCCGGCCGGCCCCTCGCGCGGCCGCCGCCGTGTGCCTATCGTCGGGTAATGACCGACGTACCCGGCGTCAGCCCGCCCGAGCTGGACCTCGACCCGTTCAGCGAGGAGTTCCTGGCTGCGCCCGGCGCGTACCACGCGCAGCTGCGCGACGCCGGTCCGGTGGTCTGGCTGAGCCGCTACCGCATCTGGGCGATGGCCCGGTTCGCCGAGGTCCAGGCCGCGCTGCGGGACCACGAGACGTACTGCTCCAAAGCCGGCGTGGGGCTGAGCGACTTCACCAGGGAGAAGCCCTGGCGGCCGCCCAGCCTGCTGCTCGAGGCCGACCCGCCGGAGCACACCCGGGTCCGCCGGGTGACCAGCCGGGTGCTGTCGCCGCGGGTCATCGAGCGGCTGCGGCCCGAGCTCGAAGAGCGCGCCGCAGAGCTGGCCGGCGACCTGGCCGTGCGGGGCGAGTTCGACGGCGCCACCGACGCCGCGCAGGCCTACCCGCTGCGGGTCTTCCCGGACGCGGTCGGGCTGCGCCCGGACGGGCGGGAGAACCTGCTGGCCTACGGGACGATGGTGTTCAACGTGTTCGGCCCGCGGAACCGGCTTTTCCATCAGGCCACCGCGGCCGCGGAACCGGTCCGGGCGTGGATCGCCGAGGCCTGCGAGCGGGGCCGGCTGGCCCCCGGCGGGCTCGGCGCCGAGCTGTACGCGGCCGCGGACCGGGGCGAGATCACCGACGCCGAGGCGGCCCTGCTGGTCCGCTCGCTGCTGTCCGCGGGCGTGGACACCACCGTGCACACGCTCGCCTGGGCGCTGCACGAGCTGGCCACCCGGCCCGCGGTGTGGCAGCAGCTGCGGGCCGACCCGGCGCTGGCCCGGGCCGCGGTGGAGGAGACCCTGCGGTACGCCTCGCCGGTGCAGACGTTCTTCCGCACCACGACCCGGCCCGCCGAGGTTGCCGGGACCGTGCTCCCGGCGGGCGCGAAGGTGCTGCTGTTCCTCGGCGCGGCGAACAGGGACCCGCGGGCCTGGCCGGACCCGGACGTATTCGACCTGCGGCGCAAGGCGGCCGGGCACGTCGCGCTCGGGTCCGGGATCCACGCCTGCGTGGGCGCGGCGCTGGGCCGGCTGGAAGGCGAGCTGCTGCTCGGCGCGCTGGCCCGGCGGATCGGAACGCTGGAGCTGGCCGGCCCGCCGCGTCCCTACCTGAACAACACGATCAGGGGCCTGGCCAGCCTGCCGCTGCGCGCGCTGCCAGCCTGACCGCCCGGGGCGGACCGCCCGGGCCGGCGGCACCGTCAGAGCTGCGGGGCCACCTCGCTGGCGATCAGCTCGATGTGGTCGAGGTCGGAGATGTCCAGCACCTGCAGGTACATCCGCTGGGTGCCGATCTGAGACCACTCGCCGAGCTGGTCGACGAGCTCGCCCGGAGGGCCGGCCAGCGCGTCCCGGCGCAGGTCCGCCAGCGGGCGGCCGGTCGCCGCGGCCCGGCGGGCCAGTTCCTCCTCGGTCCGGCCGCAGCACACCGTCTGCGCGACCGACAGGACCAGCGTGCTGGGGTCCCGGCCGGCCGTCTGGCAGGCCGCGTGGACCCGCTCGAACTGCTCCTGGGTGTCCTTGACCGGGGCGAAGGCCCGGTTGAACTCGTCGGCGTACAGCGCGGCCAGCCGCGGCGTGCGGCGCGGCCCGCCGCCGCCGACGATCACCGGCGGGCGGGGGTGCTGCACCGGCTTGGGCAGCCCGGGCGAGTCCTTGACCGTGTAGTGCACGCCGTCGAAGGAGAACGTCTCGCCCTCCGCGGTGCCCCACATCCCGGTGATGATGGCCAGCTGCTCCTCCAGCCGGGCGAACCGCTCGGCCAGGCCGGGGAACGGGATCGCGTAGGCCTGGTGCTCGGCCTCGTACCAGCCGGCCCCGAGGCCGAGCTCGACCCGGCCGCTGCTCATCTCGTCCGCCTGGGCCACCGAGATGGCCAGCGGGCCCGGGTGCCGGAAGGTCGCCGAGGTGACCATCGTGCCCAGCCGGATCGTGGACGTCTCGCGGGCCAGGCCGGCCAGCGTCAGCCACGAGTCGGTGGGCCCGGGCAGGCCGCTCACCGGGCCCATCTTCAGGTAGTGGTCGGACCGGAAGAACGCGCTGTAGCCCAGTTCCTCGGCGGCCTGGGCCATCCGGAGCTGGGCCGCGTAGCTGGCTCCCTGCTGCGGCTCGATGAAGATCCTCAGTTCCATGCCAGCCATCCTTTCCTACCGGCCTGGGGGCGGGTCACCACGGGGTGAGAACCGCCAGGCACTCGACGTGGTGCGTCATCGGGAACATGTCGAAGGCCCGCAGCCCGGCCAGGTCCCAGCCGTGCTGGCCGAAGATGGCCAGGTCCCGGGCCAGCGTGGCCGGGTCGCAGGACACGTAGGCGATCCGCTGAAGCGGGCCGCCGGGGCCGGCCGCGGCCAGGATCTCGGTCACCGCCCGGTCCAGGCCGGTCCGGGGCGGGTCGAGCACGGCCAGGTTCGCGCCGGACACCCCGTACCGGCCGAGCATCGCCGCGGCGTCGCCCTTGTGCACCCGGGCCCACGGGGTGGACCGCAGGTTGTGCCGGGCGTCCCTGACCGCGCCGGTGTCCGCCTCGATGGCGATCACCGTGCCGTCCGGGCCGACCGCCTCGGCCAGCACGCCGGCGAACAGGCCCGCGCCGCAGTACAGGTCCAGCACGGTGTCGCCGGGCGCCGGGCGGAGCGCGTCGGCCACGGCCACCGCGAGTGCGCTCGCCGCGCCCGGGTGCACCTGCCAGAACGTGGCCGCGCCGGTCCGCCAGGACCGCCCGGCGGCACGGCGCTCGAGGAACTGGGGGCCGCGCACGAGGATGCCGTCGGCGAGCACCGCCACCTGGCCGGAACCGGGCGCGGTGGCCACCTCGACCGACCGGGCCCCGGGCCAGCGTTCCCGGGCCGCGCCGGACTCATTGACCAGATCGTGCCCGATCGGGCAGTGCCGGACCGGGACGACCGTGTGCGACCGGTGCTGGCGCAGCCCCGCGGTGCCGTCCTTGCGGACCGCGAACCGGACCCGGGTCCGCCAGCCGAGCCCGCCGGCGTCACCCTCCACCGGCTCGACGGTCACGTCGCGGTCGATCCCGGCGATCCGGCGCAGCTGCTGGCGGATCACCGTGGCCTTGAGCGCGCGCTGCGCGGGCAGGCTGGCGTGCTGCCAGTCGCAGCCGCCGCAGCCGCCGGGCCGGGCGTGCGGGCAGGGCGGCGGCACCCGGTCCGGTGACGGCTCGAGGATCTCCACCGCATCGGCCCGGGCGAACCGGGCGGTGGCCTGGGTGACCCGGGCCCGGACCCGCTCGCCGGGCAGTGCGTGCCGGACGAACACCACGCGCCCCCCGGCCTCGCCGGCGCTGCCGGTTCGCGCGACGCACCAGCCGCCGTGCGCGGCCTCGCCGGCCACCAGCTCGAGCAGGTCGCCCGGGCGGGGCGGGGCGGCGGCGGGTGCGGTCATGAGCCCATGCTCCCGTGCCGCCGGGCCGGCCCCGCCGTTGGGGTATCCGGGGCTAGCAGCACGTGATCTGAGGGCATACCGTGATCGGGCATCATTCTCGCTGGTCGGCTGAAGGGAAGGCCGTGCACATCGTGATCATGGGCTGCGGACGGGTCGGCTCGACGATCGCTCACATTCTTGAGGATCAGGGACACTCGGTCGCGGTCATCGACCAGGATGCGGAGGCGTTCCGCCGGCTCCGGCCAGGGTTCAAGGGCAGCAAGATCACCGGCATCGGTTTCGACCGGGACGTGCTGGCCGAGGCGGGCATCGAGCACGCGGACGCGTTCGCGGCGGTCAGCAGCGGCGACAACTCGAACGTGATCTCGGCCCGGGTGGCCAGGGAATCGTTCAGCGTCGAGCGCGTCGTGGCGAGGATCTACGACCCCCGGCGGGCCGAGGTCTACCAGCGGCTCGGCATCCCCACCGTGGCCACCGTCCGGTGGACCGCGGACCAGATGCTGCGGCGGCTGCTGCCGGAGGGCTCAGAGCCGCTGTGGCGCGACCCGACCGGCGAGATCGTGCTGGCCGAGGTGGCCTGCTGCATGGACTGGCTGGGCGAGAAGGTGCAGTCGCTGGAGGAGGCGGCGGGCGCCAGGATCGCGTTCATCTCCCGGCTGGGCGACGCGATGATCCCCGGTCCCGGGGCCGTCTTGCAGGAAGGTGACGTGCTGTACGTGATGGCCAGGGAAAGCGACCTCAAGCGGATCACGGCGGTGTTCGCCCGTCCCGCCGCGCCCGGCAAGGCGGCCCACTGATGCGCGTCGCCATCGCCGGGGCCGGCGCGGTCGGCCGGTCCATCGCCAAGGAACTGCTGGAAAACGGCCACGAGGTGCTGCTGATCGACAAGAGCCCGCGGGCCATCAAGGTCTACCGGGTGCCGGGCGCGGAGTGGCTGCTGGCCGATGCGTGCGAGATCAGCTCGCTGGACGACGCGTCGCTGGAGCGCTGCAACGTGGTCATCGCGGCGACCGGCGACGACAAGGCCAACCTGGTCGTATCGCTGCTGGCCAAGACCGAGTACGGGGTGCCGCGGGTGGTGGCCAGGATCAACCACCCGAACAACGAGTGGCTGTTCAACGAGTCGTGGGGGGTGGACGTGGCGGTGTCCACCCCGCGGCTGCTCTCCGCGCTGGTCGAGGAGGCGGTCAGCGTCGGCGACCTGGTCCGGCTGATGACGTTCCGGCAGAGCGACGCGAGCCTGGTCGAGATGACGATCCCGCCGGACGCGCCGCTGGCCGGCCGCCGGATCGGGGACATCGAGTGGCCGGGCGACACCGCGCTGGTGGCCGTCCTGCGGGCCGGGCGGGTGATCGTGCCGAACAGCGACGACCCGCTCGAATGCGGCGACGAGCTGCTGTTCGTGACCAGCCAGGACGTGGAGGACGAGCTCGGCGAGCTGCTCGGCGGCAAGCGCCATGGCAGCACGTCCGGGGCCCAGTAGGCGGGCCGGTCCCGGGCCCGGGGCTGCTCCCGGGCCGGGCGGCACCCGCTACCGGGTCTCGGTGATCTCCGGGCCGCGCTCGAACGGGTCCGGCGGCTCCTGCTGCGCGGCCATCTGCTCCTCCAGGGCCTGCCGGGCCTCGTCCGGCAGCCGGATCTCCAGCAGGTCCCGCGGCGGCGCCGGGTGGTCGCCGCGGATCACGACCACGTCCTCGAACACTTCCTCGAACGGCCGGGCCAGCTCCGGGCGGCGCGCCGCCGGGCCGCTGATCACGCCGCGCAGGAACCAGCGCGGGCCGTCCACGCCCAGGAACCGGACCGGCTGCGTCTGGGTGCGCTGCCCGGGCTCCTCGGTGCGGACCCGGGCGTGCAGCTCGGTGCCGAACAGCCCGTCCTCCTCGCGGCACTCCCCGCCGGACTTCACGATCTCCTCGGCGATCTCGTGCCGGACCTCGTCCCACAGGCCGCTGGTCTTGGGCGCGGCGAAGGCCTGCAGCTGCAGGCCGTTGTCGCCGCGCAGCACGGCGATCCACACGCCCTGGTCCTCGGCCATGTTGATCTGCACTTCGAGGCCCTCGCGGACGGGGATCAGCAGGCTGCCGAAGTCCATCCGCTCGGCCGCCGGGTAAGCGCCCGCGCCGTCCCACGGGCCGGTGCCGGCCGCCGGCGTGGCCCCGGCCGCGCCGTCGCCGTCCGGCTCGTCCCCGGCGTAGCCGTCCTCGTCGCCGTCCAGGTAGTCCTGCGCCGCCTCGTCCTGGACCCCGGGCTCAGCCGCCGCGCCGCGGCGCCGCCGTCGGAACACCACCCCGCACCTTCCCTTACCTTGTCGCTCTCTTACCTGGCTGCCGGGCTGGGCCGGCCGTTATCCGGGTTCACGGGCACCGGCCCAGCCGCCGCATGGCCACCGGTGGACCCGAACCCGCCATCTCCCCGGGCAGACCCGGGCAGAACGTCGACCTCGTGGAACTCGGCGCGCTCGACTCGCTGGATGACCAGCTGGGCGATCCGGTCCCCGCGCTGCAACCGGACCGGGCTGCTGGCGTCGGTGTTCAGCAGCGTGACCCTTATCTCGCCACGGTACCCGGCATCGACCGTTCCGGGGGCATTCACGATCGTCACCCCGTATTTCGCGGCCAGCCCGGACCGCGGGTGCACGAACGCCGCGTAGCCGTCCGGCAGGGCGATGGCCACCCCGGTCGGCACCACGGCCCGCTGCCCGGGCGCCAGGTCCACGTCCGCGGCGGCGAACAGGTCCGCGCCGGCGTCGCCGGGATGGGCCCGCGAGGGCACCGGCAGCGCCGGGTCGAGACGCTTGATCAGCACGGGCACGGCGTCGCGGTCAGGACCCGCGAGCGGCCTGCGGCCTGCTTCCCCGGCGGTACTCACGCACGCGACCTTACCGCCGGGCCCGCCGGTACCCGCGCCGATGGCCGGGATTGCGGCCGGCTCACCCGCTGCCCGCCGGGCCGGGGCCGGGCGGCTGGGCCGCCGGCGGCACGGCCTGGGTGCCGGCCGGATCCGGGCCGGGTCCTTCGGCGCCGGCCGGCGGGCTGTGGCCGCCTTCCGGGTCCGGGCCGGGTTCCTCGCGCAGGTGCGGCCAGGCGTGCGCCAGCGCGGCCGCGGTGGGCACGGCCACGATCGCGCCCGCGATGCCCGCGATGATGCCGCCGACCGCGAGCACCAGGATGATGGCCAGCGGGTGCAGCCGGACGATACGGCCCACCACCAGCGGCTGCAGCAGGTGGCTTTCCACCTGGTTCTCCAGCACGAACACGGCCAGCAGGATGAGCGCCGCGAGCAGGCCCTTGGTGCCCAGCGTCACCAGGATGGCCAGCGCCCCGGCGATCAGGATGCCGATCAGCGGCACGAACGCGGCCAGGAAGACCAGGATGACCAGCGGGACCAGCAGCGGCACGCCGAGCAGCCACAGCGCCAGGCCGATGAACAGGGCGTGGATCGAGGCCACCACCGTGGTGCCGCGGACGTAGTTCACCAGCGCCGACCAGGCCGCCACGCCCGCGTTGCCGGCCCGCCGCCTGGGGCCCGGGCGCAGCCCGCTGATCAGCCAGGACCAGATCCGGTCGCCGTCCTTGAGCAGGAAGAACGTGATGAAGATGGTGAGGATCAGGCCGGTCAGCACCTCGAGGACGATCCGGCCGCCGGTCACCACGGTGCCCGCCACCAGCGACTGGTGCTGGTTGAGGAAGTGCACCACCTGGTTGGAGTAGTCCTCGATCCGGGCGCTGCTCAGGTGGAACGGCGGCCCGGCCAGCGAGGTGCGCACCTGGGTGGCGGTGTGCCTGACCTCCCTGGACAGCATCGGGTAGTCGGCGCTGACCCGGCTCGCGGCCAGCGTGCCGATCCCGGCCAGCACGATCACCGCGGCGCCGATCGTGCACCAGGTCGCGGCCAGGCTGGGCATGCCAAAGGAATTACGCAGACGCGCGGTCAGCGGCTGCAGCAGCGCGGTGAGCAGCAGCGCGGCCAGGCACGGCAGCACCACCAGGCGCAGCGTGCTGGCGACACGGAAGCCCAGGTAGATCAGCAGCCCGACGAGCAGGATCCGCCACGACCAGGCGGCCGCCTGGACCAGCAGCCGGGGCACCCCGGCGGCCTCGGCCCGCCCGCCGTCCCGCGGCGCCGCCGGGCCCGGCGGCCCGGCCTGCGCGGGCGTCCCGTCCGTCCCCCCGGGCGGCTGCGACGCCGGCGGGCGCCTGCCCCCCGCGCGCTGCTCCTCCGCTCGCTGCAGCAGCGCGGCGACCGCGGCCCGGACCCGGCCCGCAGCCTCGGCCAGCCCGCCCTGGCCGCCCGCACGCCCGGCGGCCGGACCCGGCTCGGCCGGCCCGCCGGCCTGCTCCGGCGCGGCCGCCTGCCCCGGCACGGCGGCCCTCCCGGGCTCAGCCGGCCCGTATCCGTCCCCCGCAGTCACCGGCGCCGCGGCAGCCTCGTCCGCGCTGCCGGTTTCCTGCTCCGATCGGCCGGTCATGCCCCCCATGAAACCAACTACCGTGGGGCAATGCGCAATTACGCCGAACGGCTCCGCGTGCCGGCCTCGTGGTGGCTGCTCGGACTGCTGGTCGCAGTGATCTTCGCGTCCACCGTGTGGGCGGGATTGTCCGCGCTGGCCGCGCTGGCCTCGTATGTGGTGATCATGGGCGGGACGGTGGCCGGGCTGCTGGCCTACGGACGGCCGCGGGTCGAGGTCACCGGGACCGAACTGCGGGCCGGGAAGTCCGTGCTGCCGCTGGCTGCGGCCGGCCAGGTCACGGCGCTGGACGCGGCGCAGACCCGGGCGCTGCGCGGGCCCCGGGCCGACCCGGCCGCGGTGCTGCTGATCCGGCCGTACCTGCCGCGGGCCGTGTACGTCGAGGTGACCGTCCCGGGCGGGGCCCCGTACTGGCTGATCGCCACCCGGCAGCCGGCCCGGCTGGCCACCGCCATCGAGGCGTCCCGCTTGGCGGCGCGCGCCGGGGGCAGTGCAGTGGCATGATCTCCAGGATGCACCGGAAAGGACAGCCCATGGCAGCCAAGCACGACGGCGGAGTCAGATTTACGGCCCTGGTGGCCACGTTCGTCGCCGGGAGCATCGCCCGGAAGATGATCACCTTCGGGTGGAAGCAGTTCACCGGCAACGAGCCGCCGACCGACCCGCACGACCCGGACATCGCCCTGAAGGAGGCGCTGGCCTGGTCGATCCTGATGGGTGTCGGCATGGAGGCGGCCCGGCTGATGGCCGCGCGGATGGTCGCGGCCCGGGTCACGCGCATCGCGGCCGCGAAGAAGCCCGCCGGCTAGCCGGTGCCGGCCGCCTGCACGGGCCACCCGCACGGGCCACCAGCACGGGCCACCTGCCCTGGCTGCCGTGCCGGGCCCGCGGGTTCGCGAGGTCATCACCGGATCGTCCGCGGCTGCTCACCTAGCGGCCGCGCCGCGCTGGCATCATCGGGGTGAGACGGGGCAGCACGGGTGATAGGCCGCCGGGCAGCAGGCGCCCGGCCGTGATCTGCGGGTCATCCCGGCCCGCTGCGCGGAGGTGGGGAGATGGCCGAGCCGAGGGTGCTGGGAATCGTGCTGGCGGGCGGGGCGGGCAAGCGGCTGGGCCCGCTGACCGCGGACCGGGCCAAACCCGCCGTGCCGTTCGGCGGCCAGTACCGGCTGATCGACTTCGCCCTGTCCAACCTGGTGAACTCCGGCTGCCTGCGGGTCTGCGTGCTGACCCAGTACAAGAGCCACAGCCTGGACCGGCACGTGACCACCACCTGGCGGATGAGCAGCCTGCTCGGCAACTACGTGACCCCGGTGCCGGCCCAGCAGCGGCGCGGCCCGCACTGGTACACCGGGTCGGCCGACGCGATCTACCAGTCGCTGAACCTGATCTACGACGAGCGCCCGGACATCGTCGTGGTGTTCGGCGCGGACCACGTGTTCCGGATGGACGCCCGGCAGATGATCAGCCAGCACGTGCAGTCCGGGGCGTCGGTCACCGTGGCCGGCCTGCCGGTGCCGCGCACGGAGGCCCGGGCGTTCGGCGTCATCCAGGTCGGCTCCGACCAGCGCACGATCGAGGCGTTCCTGGAGAAGCCGTCCGACCCGCCGGCCCTGCCCGGCCGCCCGGACGAGACCTACGCGTCCATGGGCAACTACGTGTTCACCAGCGACGCGCTGGTCGAGGCGCTGCGCAAGGACGCGGTGAACGACCATAGCCGCCACGACATGGGCGGCGACATCATCCCCATGCTGGTCAGCGAGCGCAGCGCGCAGGTGTACGACTTCCTGACCAACGAGGTGCCCGGCGCCCTGGAGCGGGACGCCGGGTACTGGCGCGACGTCGGGACGCTGGACTCCTACTTCGAGGCGCATATGGACCTGTGCGCGATCGAGCCGGTCTTCAACCTGTACAACGACCGCTGGCCGATCTACACCAACGTGCCGTCGCTGGCCCCGGCCAAGTTCGTGCACAACAAGGGCGACCGGGTCGGCCGGGCGATCGACAGCCTGGTCAGCAACGGCGTGATCGTGTCCGGCGCGCTGGTCCGCAAGTCCGTGCTCTGCCCGGGCGCCCGGGTGAACAGCTGGGCCACGGTCGAGCGGTCGGTGATCATGCACAACACCCAGATCAGCCGGCGCGCGGTGGTACGCAACGCGATCCTGGACAAGAACGTGGTGGTGCCCGACGGGGTCACGGTGGGCGTGGACAAGGACCGCGACCGGGCCCGCGGGTTCGTGGTCTCCGAGGGCGGGGTGACCGTGGTCGGCAAGGGCCAGGTGGTGCCCGCGTGAGCGGCGACGGCCGGGGCCGGCTCCGGGTCGCGCTGCTGACCAGGGAGTACCCGCCGGAGGTGTACGGCGGCGCCGGCGTGCACGTCGAGTACCTGGCCCGGGAGCTGGCCGGTCTCGTCGACCTGACCGTGCACTGCCAGGGCGCGGACCGGGCGGCCGCGGTGGCGCACCGTCCGTGGGACGCGCTGGCCGGCGCCAACCCGGCGCTGGCCACCGTGTCGGCCGACCTGACGATGGCCGCCGCGGCGGCCGCCGCGGACCTGGTGCACTCGCACACCTGGTACGCCAACCTGGGCGGCCACCTGGCCGCCCTGCTGGCCGGGATCCCGCACGTGATGACCGTGCACTCGCTGGAACCGCTGCGGCCGTGGAAGGCCGAGCAGCTGGGCGGCGGCTACGCGGTGTCGTCCTGGTGCGAGCGGACCGCGGTGGAGTCGGCCGCGGCGGTGATCGCGGTCTCCGACGGGATGCGGTCGGACGTGCTGGCCTGCTACCCGGCGCTGGACCCGGCCCGGGTGCGGGTCATCCGCAACGGCATCGACACCGTCCAGTACGCCCCCGACCACGGCACCGACGTGCTGGAGAAGTACGGGGTGACGCCGGGCCGGCCGATGGTGCTGTTCGTCGGGCGGATCACGCGGCAGAAGGGCGTGCCGGTGCTGCTGCGCGCCGCCGCGCAGCTCGACCCGGCCGCCCAGCTGGTGCTGTGCGCGGGCCAGCCGGACACCGAGGCCCTGGCTGCCGAGGTCACCGCGCTGGTGGACGGGCTGCGCGAGCAGCGGTCCGGGGTGGTGTGGCTGACCGGCATGCTGCCCAGGCGCGAGGTCATCCAGCTGCTCACGCACGCCACCGTGTTCGCCTGCCCGTCGCTGTACGAGCCGCTGGGCATCGTCAACCTGGAGGCGATGGCCTGCGGCACCGCGGTCGCCGCGTCCCGGGTCGGCGGCATCCCCGAGGTGGTGGCCGACGGCGAGACCGGGCTGCTGGTGCCGCCGGACGACCCCGCGGCGCTGGCCGCGGCGCTGAACACGCTGGTCGGCGACCAGGACCTGGCGGCGGCCATGGGCGCCAGGGGCCGGGCCCGTACGGTCGCCGAATTCGGCTGGGCCGCCATCGCCGCGCAAACCACGGCGCTCTACACCGAGCTCGCCCCCAAGCCGTAGCGCTTGCCGCTGTACCCCGGCCGCCGCGGCAGGTTAAGATATGTCGCGACTTCGGGAGGTCATCATGGAACTGCCCCGCCAGCCGGGCACCAGTACCTCGCAGCCCGCCCTGCGGGTCGGCGACCAGGACCGGGACGCGGTCGTTCAGCTGCTCCAGGCGTCGTTCGCCGAGGGACGGCTCAGCGACGAGGAGTTCGACACCCGCACCCGGGCCGCGCTGACCGCCAGGACCTCGGACGACCTCGACAGCCTGCACGCCGACCTGCCCCGCCCGTCGGCCACGCCCGCGCTGTCCCGCCCCGGCGGGCCCGCGCCCGGACGGCTGGCCCTGGCCTACAAGGGCCCGGTCCGGCGGGCCGGCCGGTGGCAGGTGCCCGAGCGGTTCAATGTCGTGGTGTACAAGGGCACCGGCACGCTCGACCTGCGCGCGGCCGAGCTGACCGGGCCGCACACCACGATCCGGGCGGTCGCCTACAAGTCGCGGATCGACCTCTGGGTGCCGCCCGGCATGCGGGTCGAGCTGACCGGGATGGGCGTGAGCCGGGGGTGGTCCCCGGACGAGGAGTGGGAGCGGATGCTGCCGCCGGACGCCCCAGTGCTGCACGTGCGCGGGGTCGCCTACAAGGGCTCGATCGAGGTGGGCACCCGCCCGCCGGCCAGCGCCCGGGAAGCTCTGCCCGGTGCCCCAGGTGCCGGCGCCTCAGGTAACTGAGCCGGCCGCGGCCCCGGTGGCCAGGTCGCCCCAGCGGGCCAGCTCGCGGTCCAGGTCCAGCGGCCCGATCATCGCGCCGGACGCGGTCTCGCGCTCCCATTCGGCGGCCGGGACCCGCCACATGACCTCGAACTCGATGCCGTCCGGGTCCTTGGCGTAGAGCGACTTGGACACCCGGTGGTCGCTCGCGCCGACCAGCGCGCCGCGCTCCGCCAGCCGGGCCCTGGCCTCCGCCAGCTCGCCGAGCGTGCCGACTTCCCAGGCCAGGTGGTACAGGCCCACCGTGGGGTGCTCCGGCGGCCCGGCCGCGTCGGGGAGAGCGAACAGGCCCAGGTCGTGGTCGTTGGCCGTGCCCGGCGCGCGGAGGAACGCCATCCGGCCCGGCACCTCGCTGGCGACCTCGAAGCCGAGCGTGGCCCGGTAGAACCCGACGGTGGCGGCCAGGTCCCTGACGTACAGGACAGCGTGGTTGAGGCGGCGCACGGCCATGGTGATCACTCCCCGACACAGGCGTGTGTACACGGTCTAATGCCCGGCCGGCCGCGCTGATTCCCGGTCCCCGTCCGGCCCGGTGTAGATGCCGCGCGGCCGGATCGGCGTGGCCCGCTGGTACTCCTCGATGCCGTGGGCCAGCCAGCCCGCGGTCCTGGCCACCGCGAAGATGGCCTCCCCGGCCCCGCGGATCAGGCCGGCCGCGGTGGCCAGCGCGGCCAGCGCGAAGTCGATGTTCGGCTGGGGCAGCCCGCGCCGGTGCGCCTCGGAGATGATCTCACCGGCCACCGCGACCTTGGGCGAGCCGGGGGCCAGCCGCCGCACCGCGGCCAGCAGGGCCATCGCCCGCGGGTCGCCGCCGGTGTAGACGAAGTGGCCGAAGCCGGGGATCCGCTCGCCCCGGCGCAGCAGCTCGCCGATGACCCGCGGCGCGTCCGCCGGGCCGGCGGCCGCGTCCAGCATCAGCTCCGCGCCCAGCGACGCGCCGCCGTGCAGCGCGCCGCCCACCGCGCCGAGGCCGGTGGCCACCACCGCGTACGGGTCGGCCCGCACCGACGCCGCGGCCCGGGCCGCGAGCGTGGACGCGGCCAGCTCGTGGTCGATGGTCAGCACCAGCGCCGACTGCACGACACCGGCCAGCCCGGCGGGCGGCTCCCCCGGGCACAGCCTGCTCACCAGCCGCGCCGCGATCGACGACCCAGGCGGATCCCCTGGGGCGCCTGAGCCCAGTGACACACTCGCGTCTGATGGGCTTGACATGATCACAGGGGCTTCTGGGACGAGTGGTTGGGCTGCCGGTACGCCCGCTGTGGCGGTCCGGGCTGGTAGGCCTGATGTGACGGCTGCGGTTTCTGGGGCGGCCGGGCTGGAGACGGCCAGGCTGGAGGCGGCCGGGCTGAAGGCGGCCGGGCTGGAGGCGGCCGGGCCGGGAGCAGGCGGCAGGCAGTCGGTCATCCCGGCGATCATGCTGCGCGCGGCGGTGACCACCGCGGGCTGGCCGAGCTCGAGGCGGAGCGGGTCGGTGGCGGCCAGCGCGGGCACGATGACCTGGAGCCGCTCCAGCGGCAGCGTTGCCGCGGGCAAGGCGGCCTGCGCCGCGGCGGCGACCGCGACCGCCTGCTCGGTGGCCCGCCAGGGCGGGCCCGGCGCCGCGGGCAGCGCGCCGGTCCACAGCAGCTCGGCGACGTCCTCGAAGCTGCGCTGGGCGGCCAGCCGGACCGCGTCCAGGCCGCGGTAGCGCAGCTCGCCGTCCCGGATCTCGGTCAGCGCCGAGCCGATGATCAGCCCGGACTTGCCCGCCGGGCGGCGCGGGCGGCCCTTGCGGGCCAGCCGGTCCACCTCGGCCGCGTCGAACTGGCTGGCCCGCCCGTCCGGTGCGGTCCGCCTGGCCAGCACCCCGCGGCTGACGTAGGAGTACAGGCTGGCCGGCTTGATGCCCAGCCGCCGGGCCGCGTCCGCGGCCCCGATCCACTCCGTCATACCGCCCCTCCCGTTCCGCCCGCCTGCTTCCTTCATGATCACGGAGGATTGCGGGGCCTGGAGCACCCGCAATCCTCCGTGATCATGAAGCGCTGGATCGCCTCCCCACCCCGGGCTGATCGCACGGCCCGCGCCGTGCGGGCCTGGCCAGGGCGGCGGGGGTGGTCCCCCGGTGCCGTATACCGTTGATCTTAATCAACATTGACGACAGTGTCGATCACCGTTGACGATGGCGGTGAGGCCGCAGGGGGTTCCGGGGGGCCGGGCCGAGGCGAGCCAGGAGAGAGAAAGAACACATGCCCACCATCCACTTCCTTGACGTCACGAACCGGGACGGAGTGCAGACGGCCAGGACCGGGCTGTCCAAGTTCGGCAAGACGATGATCAACTTCTATCTGGGCAAGCTCGGCGTGGCCCAGTCCGAGGCGGGGTTCCCGTTCCTCTTCCACGAGGTGCCCTACCTGCGGGCGAACACCGCGCTGGCGGCGGCCGGGGCGTTCGGCGCGCTGCGGCTGTCCGGCTGGTGCCGGGCCATCCCGGCGGACGTCGAGGCCGCCGCACCGCTCGGGCTGGCGCACTACAACCTGTCGATCTCCACCTCGGACCAGATGATCGAGCACAAGTTCCGCGGGCGGCTTGACCGGGCGGCCGTGATCGCCGAGATGACCGCGTCGGTGCGCGCCGCGGTAGCCGCCGGGGCCGAGACGATCGGGGTGAACGCGGAGGACGGGTCGCGCACCGACGACGGGTTCCTGCTGGAGTTCGCGGTCGCGGCGCGGGAGGCCGGCGCGGACCGGGTCCGGTACTGCGACACGATCGGCGGCGACACGCCGTACCGGATCCGGGAGCGGTTCGCCAAGCTGGCCAGCCAGGCCGGCCTGCCGGTGGAGACCCACTGCCACAACGACCTGGGCATGGCGGTGGCCAACTCGGTCTCCGGCGCGCTCGGCGACCTGGACGCCGGGTACGACGCGTGGGTGAACACGTGCGTCAACGGCATCGGCGAGCGGTCAGGAAACGCCGACCTGCTGTCCTGCATCCTGGCCTTCAGCCACGGGTTCGGCGTGGCCGGGCACGCGGCCATCGGCGACGCGCTCGACCTGAGCTGGGCGCGGCGGTTCGGGCTGTGGGCGAGCTACGCGTTCGGCCAGCCGCTGCCGCAGAACCAGCCCGGCACCGGGCGGAACGCGTTCGCGCACGAGTCGGGGATCCACGCCGACGGGGCGCTGAAGGACCGGCAGAACTACGAGCTGTACGACGACGGCACGCTGGGCCCGTTCCCTGACGACTGGTTCGCCCGGGAGGGAAGGGTCGTGCTCACCGGGGAGTACGGCGGGATGGCCGGGTTCCGGCACGTCATGGACCAGCTGGGGATCGATCCCGGCGACCGGGCCGACGACATCTTCCGGCTGGTCCAGGTCTGCGCGGCGGCTACCGGCAAACCGCTGACCGACGACGAGCTGCGGCTGATCGCCGGCTACCCGGACGAGCTCGCGCTGCTGTACCCCGGCCTGCTCAGCTAGCACTGCTCAGGCCAGGACTGCTCAGCTGTTCCGTGCTGTGACGCCCGCGGTCGTTAGCGGCCGATCTGCTTGCGGCCGCGGGTGTCGCGCAGCCGGCGCCGCTGCGAGGGATCGAGCATCAGGTACAGCACGGCGGGGATGGCGATCGCGGCCGCGATCACGGCGATGGCCAGCCACGGGCTGATGATGAACAGGATGAGCCCGACGACGACACCGGCGATGCCGTACTTCATGTGGGGCGTCATGCGGACTCCTTCTCCGGGCGGGACCCCTGGCCCCGCACCTGCCTGACAGCTAACTAGACCACATTGGCCGCCGCTACGGTAACGCCACGCGGCGGCCGGAAGTTCCGGCTGGCAGTGGCAGGATGGGGGGTCCAGGAGACGGGGAGGATGCCATGCCCATCAGCCTGCCCATCGAGGCGCGCGCCAACGAGCTGCTGACCCGCAGCCCGCTGGCCCTGCTGATCGCGCTGGTGCTGGACCAGCAGGTGCCGCTGGAGAAGGCGTTCAGCTCCCCGCAGGTGCTGGTGGACCGGCTCGGCCACGAGCCGACCGCGGCCGAGCTGGCCGATTTCCCGCCCGAGGAGCTGGCCGCGGTGTTCAGCGAGCGGCCCGCGCTGCACCGGTTCCCGCGGGCGATGGCGGCCCGGGTGCAGGCGGTGGCCCGGGTGATCGCGGACGAGTACGACGGCGACGCGGGCCGGATCTGGGCCGATGCAGGCTCCGGCGCGGAGCTGCTGGACCGGCTGTCCGGGCTGCCCGGGTTCGGCACCTACAAGGCGCAGATCATGATCGCGATGCTGGGCAAGCAGCTGGGCGTCCAGCCGCCGGGGTGGCGCGCGGCGGCGGGCCCGTTCGGCGAGGAGGGGTCACGGTACTCGGTGGCCGACATCACCGACGAGGCCTCGCTGGCCCAGGTCCGGGCGTTCAAGAAGGAGCGCAAGGCCGCGGCCCGGGCGGCCGGCTAGGGCGGTCCTGCCGCTGGCCAGGGCGGCCAGCCGGGGCACACTGCCGCAGGCCAGGGCGGGCGGGATAAGGTCGGCGCGTGGCAGACGACTTCGGGTTCCCGGCGACCGGCTCGGCGCAGGTGCACATCCTGCAGGAGGGCTACGCCCGGGACGCAGGCGACAGCAGCGCGGTGGCCAGCACGGTCACCCTCATCGTCGAGGGCGACGCGGTGATCATCGTGGACCCGGGCATGGTGCCCTCGCGGGAGCGGCTGCTGGCCGCGCTGGCCGGGCACGGGCCCGGTCCCGGCGACGTCACCGATCTGGTGTTCAGCCATCATCACCCGGACCACACGGTCAACGCCGCGCTGTTCCCGGCGGCCAGGATCCACGACCACTGGGCCGTCTACCTGGACGACAAGTGGACCGACAGGGATGCTGAGGGGGCCCAGCTGAGCCCGTCGGTGCAGCTGATCCGCTCCCCCGGGCACACCCCGGAGGACATCAGCACGCTGGCGGCCACCCCGGACGGCGTATTCGTGTGCACGCACGCCTGGTGGAGTGCCGAGGGGCCGGCCGACGACCCGTTCGCGCCGGACCGCGAGGTGCTGCGGGCCAGCCGGGAGCGGATCCTGGGCGTAGCGCAGGTCATCATCCCCGGGCACGGGCCCTCGTTCCGGCCCGGCGAGAGCACGCCGCGCTGACGGCGCGGGGCGCCCGCGCGGGCACCGGTGCGAGCCGGCGCCCGCACGGGCAGTCCCCCCGGTAGGCGGGCAAGCGTCCGGCCGCCTGCCCGCCTACCGTCCTAGCCGCCTGCCACGCCCTGGCGGCTGCCCTGCCCCCCCGGCCGTCCCGGCCGGGGGACGATCGATAACAAGGCCGGGTGCGCGGGCTCGGGCCAGGCCGGGCCGCCGCGGCTGCCGGCCAGGCTCAGCGCGGCCCACACGGCCTTCTGCCGGCCGCCCAGCATCGTCCAGCCCCAGCTGCTGCTCAGCGCCTGGACGACCTGCAGGCCCCGGCCGGCCTCCGCGGTGGGGTCGACCGGCTGGAGCACTGGCGGCTCCGGGCTGCCGTCGGCCACCACGCAGATCAGGTAGCTGGCGCGCTGCCACAGGGTCAGGTCGACCGGGCCGCGGTCGCTGCCCGGCGGCGGCGCGGTCATCCGGGCTCCGTAGCACAGCGCGTTCGTGACCAGCTCGGACACCACCACAGCCGCGTCCGGGTAGATCACGCACAGGTCCCACTGGCGCAGCACCTCGCGGGTGAACTCGCGCGCCGCGTGGGGGGTAGCCGGCTCGGCCGCCGCGCTGGGCAGCGCCCGGCCTGGCGGCCCGGCGACCGGCAACGGCAGCAGTCCGGGCGGGATGGCGGATTCCCCTAGCGCAAATCCGCCATCAAGGCGCGCGCCCGCTGGTGCGGCCTGCTGTCCTCGGTGCATGTGGTGAAATCCCAGGGCCTGACGCGGAGTGCGCGGGCGGGACGGCCCGCACCTCCGCTACGATGCCAGCCAGGATGTGCAAGTGCAAGTGCTGATGCACGTGCATTGACAAATCACTGCCGTTGCCGGAACGCGCCGGGGCCGGGGGGCCCGGGCCCTTTGGGACGGCCATTCCCGCCCTCCGGGGCCGCCACCAGTGAATTCCGCTGAATTCAACCGAAGGGAAACGATGTGAACCCCGCCAACATCGAAGACCTCGCCGCCGCGCTCAGCGAGGCTGCCTGGCGCAAGAGCCAGCGCAGCAACCCCAGCGGCAACTGCGTCGAAGTGGCCAGGCTCGGCCAGCAGGCCGTCGCCATGCGCAACTCCCGGCACCCGGACGGGCCAGCGCTGGTCTTCACCACCGAGGAATGGGACGCGTTCATCACCGGCGCCCGGGCCGGCGATTTTGGTGAAGTGCCTGGCTAAGGACGGAATGCCGTCTGGCGCCACGGGTTCCCGGCATGGCAGACTGCCGGGGTCTGCTGTTCTGGGGAGGGCACATGGTGTCAGGGGAACCGGACGGCGGCCTGCTCCGGGACTTCACTGAGCCATCGGGCGACGCCGGGCCCACGGTTCTGCGTCTGCTGCTGGGCGCGCAGCTGCGCAAGCTGCGCGAGGCCAGGCACATCTCGCTGGAGGATGCGGGCCGGCAGATCCGCAGCTCGCACTCGAAGATGAGCCGTCTGGAGCTTGGCCGGGTCGGCTTCAAGGACCGGGACCTGACGGACCTGCTGGCCCTGTACGGGGTCACCGGCCAGGCTGAGGTCGAGGCCCTGCGGGCGCTGGCCAAGCGGGCCAACGCCCAGGGCTGGTGGCACGACTACTCCGACGTGCTCGAGGGCTGGTTCGAGGCCTACGTCGGGCTCGAGGAAGCCGCCAGCCGGATCCGGGCCTACGAGCTCCAGTTCGTGCCCGGCCTGCTCCAGACGCCGGAGTACGCCCGGGCGGTCACCCTCCTCGGGCACGGCGGCGCGGATGGCGCCGAGATCGACCGCCGGGTCGGCCTGCGGATGGCCCGCCAGGCGCTGCTGGACAGCCCGCGGGCCCCGCACCTGTGGGTGGTGCTCGACGAGGCGGTGCTGCGCCGCCCAGTCGGCCGCCCGGATGTCATGCGCGGCCAGCTCAGGCACCTGCTGGCCTGCGCGCAGCGGCCGGGGATCACCCTGCAGGTACTGCCGTTCAGGGTGGGCGGGCACGCCGCGGCCGGCGGCCCGTTCAGCATCCTCCGGTTCGCCGAGCCCGACCTGCCCGACATCGTGTACCTGGAGCAGCTGACCAGCGCCCTGTACCTGGACCGGCGGGACGCGGTCGAGCACTACATCGAGGTCATGGACCGGCTCTGCGTGACCGCGCTGCCCGCGCAGGAGAGCATGGAGATGATCGCGAACGTGCTCGGCGTCAGGCTGTAGCCGGGCCCGGGGCCGGCCGCTGGGCGGCCGGCCGTTCAGGCGCCGGCTGGTCAGCGGCCGGCCGCGTAACCCTGCATCCCGCGCGGGTTGGCGGCGGCGTACAGGAACCCGCCGTCCCTGGACACCGCGCTGATCCGGCCCAGCGACCATGGCGGCCTGACCTCGACGTGGTGCCCGCGCTGCCGCAGCTGGGCGAGCACGTGCTCGCCGACCCGCTCCTCGGCGGACAGTGACCGCGGCACCGACCCGCGCGGGTAGAACGACGACGGGAAATGGTCGGTGTGGTAGGCCGGGGCGTCGATGGCCTCCTGCAGGTTCATCCCGTACACCACGTGGTTCAGGAAGAACCCCATCGTCCACTGGTCCTGCTGGTCCCCGCCGGGCGTGCCGAAGGCCAGGTACGGCTCGCCGCCGCGCAGCACCAGGCCCGGTGACAGCGTGGTCCGCGGGCGCCGGCCCGGGGCCAGTGAGCTGGCGAAGCCCGGGGTGAGCGCGAACATCTGGGCGCGGCTGCCGAGGCAGAACCCGAGCCCGGGGATGACCGGGGAGCTCTGCAGCCAGCCGCCGCTCGGGGTGGCCGAGACCATGTTGCCGAACCGGTCCGCGACGTCCAGGTGGCAGGTGTCGCCCGGGCCGAGCTCGGCCGCGCGGCCGCGGGTGGCCGGGCCGCGGGTGGCCGGGCCGCGGGTGGCCGGGGCGGCGGCCGCGGGCAGCGTCCCGCCCAGCGTGGGGTCGCCGAGCCCGCCGGCGGCCGCGCGCGCCAGCGTGCGGCCGTCGGGACGGAAGAAGCCCAGCGCCGGGTCGGCGACCGGGAACCCGGCCAGCGCGTAGCCGGGCAGCCCCGGCATGACCCCGGCGGGCGCACCAGGCCGCAGGTCGGCGGACGCCTCCGGGCCGACCAGCGGGCGCCGCTGGTCGGCGTACCCGGCCGACAGCAGCTCCGCCAGCGGCACGCTGCTCTGCCGCGGGTCGCCGTACCAGGCCTCACGGTCGGCGAAGGCGAGCTTGGCGCACTCGGTCACGGTGTGCACCAGGTCCGTGCTGCCCGGCCCCATCGCGGCCAGGTCGAACCCGCGGAGCAGGGCAAGCTGCTGCAGGAACACCGGGCCCTGGCCCCACGGCCCGGTCTTGCACACGGTCAGGCCGCCGAACTCCAGCCTCGCCGGGGCTTCTGCGGAGGACCGCCAGGAGGCCATGTCCTGGCCGGTCAGCAGCCCGCGGTGGCGCTCGCCGGTGATGTCCATCACCTCGGCGGTGGCCAGGTAGGCGTCGATGGCCTCGGCCACGAAGCCCTCGTACCAGGCCCGCCGGGCGGCCTCGATCTGGACCTCCCGGCCCGGGCCCGCCGCCTCGGCCTCGTCCAGGATGCGGGTGTAGCAGTCGGCCAGCGGCTTGTTGGCGAAGCGGGCGCCGGGGGCGGGCACCCCGCCGTCCAGGTAGATCTCGGCCGACGTCGGCCAGTGGTCGCGGAACAGGCCGGACACCGCGTCGATCGTCGCGCTGGCGGTGCCCAGCATCGGGTAGCCGTCCCTGGCGTAGCCGATCGCGTACTGCATGACCTCGCGCAGCGGCAGCAGGCCGTGCTCGAGCAGCCGCATCCAGGTGCCGAACGCCGCGGGCACGGTCGCCGCCAGCAGGCCGTTGCCGGGGACCAGGTCCAGGCCCAGCGCGGTGTACGCCCCGATCGTGGCCGCAGCCGGCGCGACCCCCTGGCCATCGAGCACGAACACCCCGTCGCCGGCCGCGTCGTAGCCGATCACCGGCACCTCGCCGCCGGGCCCGTTCAGGTGCGGCTCGACCACCTGGAGCACCAGGCCGGTGGCCACGGCGGCGTCGAACGCGTTGCCGCCCTTCTCCAGGACCGCCAGCCCGGCCGCGGACGCGAGCCAGTGCGTCGAGGCCACCATGCCGAACGTGCCGGCCAGCTGGGGGCGGGTGGTGAAGGTGGGACTGCCGGGCACGGGCGCCTCCTGCGCGAGATGGGATCATCATGACGTTACCCTCCTGTGACCCGGAAACCGCATGCCCACCTGCGGCAATTACGGCAAATGCGAGGAACCGCGGTTATTGCCAGGCTGGCGGGATGCTGCAACCGGCGCGCCTGCGCCGCCGTCTAAGGGGCGCGGCTGATAATGAGCCGCCAGACGGGGAAAAGAGGTCACCGTGACGTCTCTGCGCGTTCCGCGGCACCTGATCACGATCACGGTGCTGGCCGGCACCGCGCTGCTGGCCGCGGCCTGCGGCCCGTCAGGCTCGCCGGCCCCGGCTCCCACCGTGACCAAGACGGTGACGGTCACGCCCACATCGCCCGGGTCCGGGGGCAGCGGCACCCCAGGGCCCGCCCCGACCGGTACCGGGTCCCCCGGGCCCGGAGCCTGCCCGACCAGCGCGCTGCACCTGTCCATCGGGACCGGCAACGGCGCCGCGGGCAGCATGTACTACCCGCTCGTCTTCACGAACGCCTCCGGCTCGCCCTGCACGCTGTTCGGCTTCCCCGGGGTCTCGTTCGTGACCGGGATAGGCGGCAGCCGGATCGGCCACGCCGCGACCCGCAAATCCGATGCGCCGAGGCAGACCGTGACGCTGGCCCCGGGCGGGGTGGCACACGCCACCCTGCAGGTCGTGCAGGCCCTGAACTTCCCGCCGGCCAAGTGCCAGCTGACCACCGCGCACTGGCTGAAGGTCTACCCGCCGAACCAGACTGAGCCGGTGTACCTGGACTTCACCGCCAAGGCCTGCCAGGCCACGGCGAAGGACGTCACGGTCCTGAACGTCGCCCCCGTGCGGCCCGGCGCGGCCGATTCCTGACCTGGCCAGACAACCCCGGGACGCCCCGCTGGCGTCGTACCGTCCGGCAGCGGGCCGGCGCCCTGGGAGGCGAAACCAGGTGAAGTCACCCATCAGGCTGGGCTGGGTAGGCCGCGGCGCGGGCCGTCGCGGTCAGCCGGCGCCCGGGTGCTCGCCGGGGACGACGATGCCCGCCTCGTAGGCCAGGATCACGGCCTGCACCCGGTCGCACAGGCTGAGCTTGGCCAGCACGTGGCCGATGTGGGTCTTCACGGTCGCCTCGCTGAGGAACAGCGCGGCGGCGCATGGATAGGAATCGGCCCGCGGCCGGGCGGGGCAGGCCGGGCGGGCCGGCCGGCTGGCGGCCGGGCTGACTCGCTGACCGTGAGACCATGAGCAGCGGGCGAAACGGAGGCAGGGATCAATGCGCGGAGCGAGCCGCCTCCGGGGCGTGCGGGCCGTCGCGGCGGCCTGCCTCCTGGCGGGCGGCGCCGCGCTGCTGACCGCCTGCGGGCATGCCCTGGGCGCCGGCGGCGGCATCCACGTCTCCGGGGCGTCCATCCCGCTCCCGGCCGTCCCCGGGCGCGCCGATGCCTACCTCGATATCAGGAACAACGGCCCGGCCGACCAGCTCGTCTCGGCCCGGACCAGCGAGGGCGGCACGGTCACCTTCAGCGCCCCGGCGGCCGGTTCCCCGGCAATGCGCACCGTGCCCAACATCCCGATCCCCTCGCACGCCACCCTCCGGCTGGTGCCGAACGGCGCGCACCTGACGATCACCGGCGCCAGGGCGCTGCCGGGCGGCACGCAGATCACGCTGACCCTGGTGTTCGCCAAGGCGGGCAAGGTCTCGGTGCCCGCCGTGATCGCTAATGCGCCCGCCAGCTGACCCGGCCGCCGGGGCCCGCGCCACGAACAACTCGCGCCACGGATGACCGGCACCACAGGTCCCCAGCTTGCGGCATCGCCAGACGAGATATATCTTTTTCCTGTCAGCAATGGCGCACGGCCTACGGAGGATCGGATGGCTTCAGGACCGGACCTGCGTATCGGTGACGCCGAACGGGACATGACCACCCGGCAGCTGCGGGAGTGCTTCGCCCAGGGGCGGCTGACCATCGACGAGTTCAACGACCGCCTCGGCCAGGCGCTGGCCGCGACCACCCAGCCCGAGCTGGACCGCCTCACCTACGACCTGCCGCCCACCAGGCCCTCCCCCGCGCCGCTGCCGTACACCGCGGGCTACCGCGGCGGCCCGCGCTACGCGGACCGCCCGCAGCGGGATTACGGCGGCTGGCAGGGGCAGGGCGCCAGCTCCGGCTGCGGCACCCAGATGCGGTCCCGCCTGACGATGGTGCTGGTCGGCCTGTTCGTGCTCGGGCTGCTGCTGTCGACGATGATCACCCCGCTGGCGATGTTCCCGTTCGGCGGCCGCCTGGCGATCCTGCTGCTCGTCCTCGGCGTGCTGCGCGGCATCGTCCGCCGCCTCTTCGGCCTCGGCCGCCGCCGCTGACCCGGCTCTGACCCGGCCCCTGACCCGGCCCGGACAGGGCCCGGACTGTCGGTACGGCGTGCCAGTATCGGCAGTGAGGTAAACGGGCGGAGGCAGTGTCGTGAAGTTCCGGGTCGAGCGTGCTGTGCTCGGCGAAGCAGTGGCGTGGGTGGCGCGGGCGCTGCCGTCGAGGCCGGTCGTGCCGGTGCTGGCGGGGCTGCAGCTGGCCGCCGAGGACGGCTCGCTGGTGCTGTCCTGCTTCGACTATGAGGTGTCGGCCCGGGTCCGGGTAGACGCCGAGGTGGCCGAGCCGGGCACCGCGCTGGTGCCCGGGCGCCTGCTGGCGGAGATCACCCGCAGCCTGCCGTCCCAGCCCGCCGAGTTCACCTCGGACGCCGACTCCGTCAGCCTGAGCTGCGGCGGGGCCGAGTTCACGCTGGTCTCACTGCCCGCCGGGGATTTCCCTGCGCTGCCCGGGCCGCCCGCCACGGCCGGCTCAGCCGACGGCGGCGTGCTGGCCGCGGCCATCGCCCAGGTGGTCCCGGCGGCCAGCCGGGACGACACACTGCCCATGCTGACCGGCGTCTGCCTGGACTTCGACGGCACCGTGCTGACCATGGCCGCCACCGACCGGTACCGGCTGGCGGTCCGTGAGCTGCCCTGGCAGCCGGCGTCGGACGGGCTGCGCGCGGCCGCGCTGGTGCCGGCCCGGACGCTGGCCGAGGCGGCGCGGACCATGGCGGCCGGTACTCCGGTGACGATCGCTTTCGACGGCGGCGAGGAGGCACCGGAGGGTGGGCCGCGGCCGGCCGACGGCATGATCAGCTTCGACGACGGGACCCGGCGGCTGACCGTCCGGCTGATCGCCGGGGAGTTCATCCGGTATCAGTCCCGGTTCCCGGCGGAGTTCGGCTGCCGCGCCGAGGTGCCCGCGGCGGCGTTTACCGAGGCGGTGCGGCGGGTATCGCTGGTCGCCGACCGGGTCACCCCGGTCCGGCTGACGTTCGGCGGCGGCGCGGTCATCATCGAGGCCCAGGCCGAGGGCCGGGCCCGGGCGATCGAGCGGGTCCGCGCCGACTTCGACGGCAGCGAGCCCGCGATCGCGTTCAACCCGCACTACCTGCTCGACGGCCTGACCGCGGCGGCGGCCCCGGTGGTGCACGCCCGGGCCGGCCAGCCCGCGGAGGACGGGGAGCCCGCGGCCCCCGGTGGCCGGGTCCGGATCGAGTTCACCAGCCCAGCCAAGCCCGCCCTGATCACCTGGGCCGGCCCGGCGGCGGAGGACGGCGGCGGGCCCGCGCCGAAGAAGGCCGCGGCCAGGAAGGCGGCGGCGAAGAAGGCGGCCGGCAATGCCGCGGCGGTCGAGCAGGCTGCGGCGGCGCCGGCTGGCGGCCCTGCCGAGGTCAGCGCGGAGCCCGCCGGGGCTGCCGCGGTAGCTGGGCCGCCCGGGTCGTTCCGCTATCTGGTCGTGCCGCTCCGGGCTCCGGCGCGGGCCTGACCGGGGATCCGGGCCTGGCCGCCGGCCAGGCTGGCCCCGGACCGCCCTATTCAGCCAGCCCGGCCGGCACCGAGGCCAGCGTCGTCTCGATCGCCTGGGCCAGCGCCCGCGCCGACTCCGCGGTCAGCTCCACCGCGACCCGCGCGGACGGCCCCTTGCCCGGGTCGACGAAGTCGATGTTGAGCGTGTGCTCGGCCTGCGCGTGCACCGGGTGGTCGAAGTAGACCGTGGCCCCGCGCAGCGCGAACCAGCCCGAGGCGCCCTTGCCGCTCCCGCTGATCTCGATCTTCTCGGTCAGGTACGTGCACATGACAAGCGTCTCCTCAGCTGGCCAGCAGGCGGCCGTAGAACTCCCAGATCCGTTCCCAGCCCTCGCTGGCGGCTTCCGGCCGGTAGGACGGCCGGTTCACCGAGAAGAACGAGTGCCCGGCGTTCGGGTAGGTGTGGAACTCGTGCTCCTTGCCCAGCCGGGTCAGCTCCGCGCTGAGCTCGGCGGTCTCCTCCGGCGCGGGGTACTTGTCCTCCTCGCCGAACAGCCCGAGCAGCGGGCAGGACAGGTCGCCGGCCAGCCCCACGATCGGCGTCATCGTGACCGGCAGGCCCTCCGGGGCCCGCACGATCGCCGCGCCGTAGCAGTCCACCGCCGCGTCCAGCGGGAGCTTGCAGGCGGCCAGGAACGACTGGCGGCCGCCCGAGCAGTAGCCGATGACCCCGACCTTGCCGTTCGCGCTGTCCAGCGCCTTCAGGTAGCTGACCGCCGCGCTCACATCGCCGACCAGGCGGTCGTCGGGCACGCCGCCGCTGGCCCGGCAGGCCGCCGCGGCGTCGTCCGGGCTGGCCCCCGGGGCGTCCCGGTAGTGCAGGTTCGGCATCAGGGCCGCGTAACCCCGGGACGCGAACCGCCGGGTGATCTCCTTCGACGGCTCGTCGTAGCCGGGCATGTGATGGAGCACCACGACGCTTCCGAACCCGGTCCGGTCAAGCGGCTGGGCCAGGTACGCCTCGATGTCATCGCCACCGTGACCAGTGATCCTGACGGTCCCGGCTGCCATTGCGTCTGTCACGCGCGCTCTCCCTTTCCGGCCCGTGCTTCCGCGCCCATCCTGCCAGCCGCCAGGCGCACCGTCCGCACGCGCCCGTCCCTCTGTCAGGTATACGGTCCGCCGCCCGCGGGCCACCGCCCCAGACCCTGTCAGCACCTCAAGGGAAAATCCCCGCCCGGCGCGTTTACCCAGCTAGACGCCCGTCCTGCGGCAGGATCGGGCCACGGGGCGAACGGGGCGGCTAGCCGGGGGTGATCGCCTGGGGGAAGCGGAACAGCCGCTGCGGGTCGTACGCCGCCTTGATCCGCGCCAGCCGCGGGTAGTTCGCCCCGTAGTACGCCTGCCGCCAGCTGGCCAGGCTGGGGTCGATGTAGTTCTGGTACGCCTGCCCGCTGGCGTAGGGCCGCATCTCCTGATACCAGGTTCGCTGCCAGTCCCGCTGCCGGCCGGCGCCCCCCGGTGACCCGCCGCCGCCCGCCGTCCAGGTCGTCGTGTACTGCGCCAGGAACAGCGCGTCCCGGTGCACGAACGCGGTGTCCCCAGCACCGGGCTTGTTGATCGCCCCGCCGCAGGCGTCCAGCGCAATGCCGCCGGACCCGCCGGCCGCTGGCCGTACTCCCAGAAACTGCTCCACACCGTGAATCAGCGAAGCCAGCCCCGGCGCCGGCAGCGGCCGGGTGAAGAAATCGGACCTGGCCAGCTCCGGCTGGCGGGCCAGCAGGCCGCCGGGCGCCTGGCCCGGCCGGGACCCGGGCAGGTGGCACTGGTCCGTGGTCAGGCTGCCGCAGCCGGCCTCGATCAGCATCGCGGGCAGGTACGGCGACTCGAACGGCTCACCGGACGACGGGTCCGAGCCGACCGCCGCGAACAGCCGGGACAGCTCCCCGCCCGCGTCCGGAGGCGACCCCAGGAACGTCCCGCCGACCTGGACCGACAGCGGCACCGCGGCGCCCGGGGCGGCGGCCAGGTGCAGGTTGGCCCACCACTGGCCGGTCAGGTACGGCGCCCAGCCCTGCCACCCGCCGACCACCCGGGCCGCCTGTGACCACGGCCAGGAGAAGAAGAACTGGGTCAGCGACGCCAGCGGCCGCGCGGTGAACGTGAACGACGTGGCGATCCCGAAGTTCCCCCCGCCGCCGCCCTGGCTGGCCCACAGCAGGTCCGGGTCGTGCCCGGCGTCCACCTGGCGGATCCGGCCGTCCGCCGTGACCATCTCCAGCGCCACCAGGTTGTCGCAGGTCAGCCCGTACTGCCGGCCGAGCACCCCGACCCCGCCGCCCAGCGTCAGGCCCGCGATGCCGACCGTGGGGCACGACCCGCCGGGCACCGCGAGCCCCCGCGCGGCCAGCTGGGTGTAGAAGTCGATCAGCCGCAGCCCGGCGCCCACCGTCACCCGGCTGCCGTCCACGCGGAATGACTGCATCGGGCCGGTGTCCACCATCAGGCCGGTGGTCGACGACCAGCCCGCGTAGCTGTGCCCGCCGGACCGGGCCGCGACCGGCAGGCCGAACCGGCGGGCGAACGAGATGCAGCTCGCCACGTTGGCGGCGCTCATGCAGGAGGCGATGCCAGCCGGCCGGAGCCCGTCGAACCGCGGGTCGAACAGCAGCCGGGCCGCCGGGTAACCCTGGTCGCCGGGCCGCAGCAGCGCGCCGGGCGGCAGCTCCCGGCCCAGCGCCGCCCAGTCGGACGCCCGCGGCCCGCCGGCCGGGCTGGCCCGCACCGGAGAGGCCGTCGCCGGCGGGGGCGTGCCACCGCCCTCGCTCCCCGTCCCGGCCGCGTGCCCCGGGCGCAGCGCCCGGGACAGGCCGACGGCCGCCGCCGCCACGCCCGACCCGCCCGCGGTGGCCGCGATCGCGGCAAGAAGTACCGTGCGCCGGGAAGGCCGGCCCCCCTGCGGAGCGTTCACGCCTACTGAGACTGGCCAGGGCCCCGTCCGGTTGACGGCCGGCGGCCACCGGTGGCACCCGCCTGGTGCCCGGCCGGCCCGGTGAGGCGAAGCTCTCACAGATAAACAGTTGACTAACTCAATCTCTCGCTCATATGGTTGAGTTACTCAACGATAGACCAGATAGATGATGCCGCCGTGCCTGGGCACCCACCGTGCTTGGACACACCGTGCTTGGACACACTGTGCGGCCGGGGCCCTGGCGAAGGGAGGCGAGATGAGCAGCGATGCGCAGCCGGACCAGCTTGACGAGGAAATCCTCAGCTCCGTTGGCGAGCTGATCGGGCAGATCCTGGCCCACGGGGAGTCGCTCGCGCAGCGCCACTCGTTCCCGACCTTCTTCCTCAAGGCCCTGCACACCCTGGACTGCCCGATGGCCATGAAGGAGCTCGGCCGCCGGCTGCACTGCGACCCGTCGTTCGTCACGGTGATCGCGGACGGCCTGGAAAAGCGCGGCCTGGCCCGGCGTGAGGCCCATCCGGGCGACCGCCGGGTGAAGAACATCGTCCTCACCGACGAGGGACACCGGCTGCGCGACCGTGTCCAGCGTGAGCTGGCCGCGAGCATGCCGTGGAGCCGGGTGCTGAACCGCCAGGAACGGGAAATCCTGCTCGCCCTGATCCGCAAGATGACCGCGGCCGAGAGCGCCGCTGCCCCTGCCCCGGCAGCGAGCCCCTCCGGCCCGGTGGCAGCCGTCGAGGAGGTGGACGGGGACCTGAAGGCTGCCGCCGCCGCACCGAGGTAACACCGGGCTGACCCGCGGCCGCCAGCCGCGTCCCGGACATCCGTTTATACATCTGCCGCGCGTGGTCCCGGTACGGGCCACGGGTAGCGCCACCACGGCCGCGTTGTCACGGCTGGGGCGCAAGCCAAAGAAGCCACGAAGGAGAATCATGTCTGCCCGAACGCCCGACAGCGGGCCCGGCGCCTCAGCGGCGGGGACGGCCGTCCTCGACAGCGGCGCCCGGTCCGGGGCCGACGGCGCGCGCCACCGGAGCCTCGGCCTGGCCCTGGTGGTGATCGCCACCGCCCAGCTCATGGTCGTGCTGGACGCGACCATCGTTAACGTCGCACTGCCGCACATCCAGACCGCCCTGAACTTCTCCGGCTCAGGCCTGGAGTGGGTGGTCAACGCCTACGCCCTGACCTTCGGCGGCCTGCTGCTGCTCGGCGGCCGGGCCGGCGACATCCTCGGCCGGCGCCGCGTGTTCATCGCCGGCATCATCCTGTTCTCCGTGGCCTCGCTGCTCGGCGGGTTCGCCACCAGCCAGGCCTGGCTGCTGGGCGCCCGGGCGCTCCAGGGCGTCGGCGGCGCGATCATCGCGCCCACCGCGCTGTCCCTGGTCACCACCAACTTCCCGGAGGGCCCGCCGCGGAACCGCGCGATGGCCGTGTACTCGGCGATGAGCATCGCCGGCGGCGCGGTCGGCCTGATCCTGGGCGGCGTGCTCACCACCTACCTGTCCTGGCGCTGGGTGTTCTTCGTCAACGTGCCGATCGGCCTGGTCGTGGTGCTGCTGGCGCCGCGCGTGCTCGGCGAGTCCAGGCGGCTCACCGGCAAGTTCGACCTGCCCGGCGCGATCACCGGCACGGTTGGCCTGGCCGCCCTGGTGTACGGCCTGTCCTCCGCGGCGACCAGCCCCAACGGCCAGTCCCACTGGGGCGACGCCAAGGTCGTCGTGTCCCTGGTGGCGGCCGTGGCGTTCCTCACCGCGTTCGCCGTGATCGAGTCGCGCAGCAAGCACGCGCTGATGCCGCTGCGCATCTTCAGCAACCGGGACCGCACCGGCGCGTACGTCATCATGCTGTGCACCGGCACCGCGCTGTTCGGCATGTTCTTCTTCCTGACGATCTTCATCCAGAACGTGCTCCACTACAGCGCGCTGAAGACCGGCATCGCCTACCTGCCGATGATGCTCACCGTGATGGCCGCGGCCGGGATCAGCGCCCAGCTGGTGCCCAGGATCGGCGCCCGGCCGCTGCTGATCGGCGGCTCGGCGGTGGCCGCGGGCGGGATGTTCTGGCTGGCCCAGATCAACGAGCACAGCCACTACGCGTCCGGCCTGCTTGCCCCGATGATCGTCACCGCGGCCGGCATGGGCTCGCTGTTCATGCCGCTGACCCTGGTGGCGCTGAGCCGGGTGCAGGACCGCGACGCCGGGCTGGCCTCCAGCCTGCTGAACGCGGGACAGCAGATCGGCGGCTCCATCGGCCTGGCCGTGCTCGGCACGGTGGCCTGGACCGTGGTGGCCAACGCCACCCGCTCCGGGTTCGCCGCGGCCGCGGCCGGCCACGGCCCGCACGGGACCGCGGCGCAGGTCAAGGCCGAGGTCGTGAACCACGCGCTGGCCGTCGGGTTCTCCCGCGGGTTCCTGGTCTCGGCCGGGATCGCCGTGATCGCGCTGATCGTCACGATTGCCGTGATCCGCGTGAAGAAGGAGGACCTGGCCGGCGTCGAGCTGCCGATGGCCGGTTAAGTTCACAACCAGGAAGGGTTACGGAGGCGCAGGCCCACCCCCGTAGCCCACGGGCAGGCCCGGCCGGAGCGATCCGGCCGGGCCTGCGGCATTCCCGGCCGGCGGAGCCGGCCGCAGCGAGCGGCTAGCACTGGCTCGCGGAGGGCCGCGGCGCTGTTTTCCGGACGAGCGATGAGGCGCGACGAAGGAGCGCCGAGGGAGCGAGGAGGGAAGGCAGCGCCTCTCCAGCGGCCCGCAGCGAGCGGCTAGCACTGCAACTCAGACGAACCTCGGCGGGCGCCAGTGCACGGCCATCAGCATGCCA
>DASVBE010000052.1:0-6782 GCA_036375995.1 Streptosporangiaceae bacterium
GTTCGGCTTGAGCTCCTCGAACGGGACCTCAACGGTCAGGCGGACCCGGGTCGGGCTCAGCTCCTCGACGTCAGTCTTCACGCCGGTACTACTCCTCGGATTATCGCCAGGAAGACTGGGCTCCCCGGCGCGGGCAATGGGTGGTCACGCACGGCTACGGCCGCCCAGTCTAGGGCAGCTGCACACAGCGCCTGGGTCTTACCGTATCGCTCCCCCACGCCGGCCAAGCCGGCCAGCGAGCGCAGGGCCGCGGCGCTGTTTTCCTGACGAGCGACGCCGGCGCGACGAAGGAGCGCCAGGGAGCGAGGAGGGAAGGCAGCGCGCATAGCGGCCCGCCGCGAGCGGCTAGCACAGCAGGCAGCGCGCATAGCGGCTCGCAGCGAGCGGCTGGCACTGCCTCCATGCTGGGTGCGCTGCCGCCCAGCCCGGAGCTGCTGGCCAAGGTCGACGCGCTGCCGCCGGCCAAGGACCGGCCCGAAGTCAGCGACGATGTGGCCCGCGCCCCGGACCCGCGGTTCACCCTGCGCCGGCTGCTGCGGCCGGTGGCGCTGGCCCTGCTGGCCGGCCTGATCCTGGACGGCCTGGACGCGGTGGCCGGGGTGGCCTTCCCGGCCCTGGTCCGCGGCGGCGTCGACCACGGCGTGGTGGCCGGGCAGTTCCGCCCGATCCTGCTGGTCTCGCTGGCCGGCCTGGCCATCGTGCTGGCCGACTGGGTGATCAGCGCGGTGCAGACCGTGGTGGTCGGGCGCAACGGCGAGCGGCTGCTGTACACGCTGCGGGTCAAGATCTTCGCCCACCTGCAGCGGCTCGGGCTGGACTTCTACGAGCGCGAGCTGTCCGGGCGGATCATGACGAGGATGACCACGGACGTGGACGCGCTGTCCTCGTTCCTGCAGACCGGGCTGATCACGATGGTCAACTCGCTGCTCACGTTCGCCGGCGTGATGATCGCGCTGCTGTTCATCAACGCCCGGCTCGGGCTGACCCTGTTCGCGATCATCCCGGTGCTGGCCGTGGTCACGGTGGTGTTCCGGATCCGGTCGTCCCGGGCCTACACCGAGGCCAGGGAACGGGTCAGCGTGGTCAACGCGGACTTCCAGGAGAACGTGGCCGGGCTGCGGATCACCCAGGCGTACCGGCGGGCGCCGCGCAACGCGGCCCGGTTCGCCGGCCTGAGCACCGGCTACCGGCAGTCCCGGCTGCGCGCCCAGCGGTACATCGCGCTGTACTTCCCGTTCGTGCAGCTGCTGTCCACGGTGGCGGCCGCGCTGGTGCTGTTCACCGCGGCCGGCCAGGTGCGCAGCGGCGCGCTGACGGCCGGCGGGCTGGTCGCCTTCCTGCTCTATATCGACCTGCTGTTCGCGCCGGTGCAGCAGCTGTCCCAGGTCTTCGACGGCTACCAGCAGGCCTCGGTCGGGCTGCGCCGGATCAAGGACCTGCTGCGCACGCCGACGTCGACCCCGCAGGCCGAGCGTCCCCGCCGTCCCGGCCGGCCGCGCGGCCTGATCGAGTTCCGCAACGTGCGCTTCCGGTACCCGGGCCAGCCGGCCGACGCCCTCAACGGGGTCAGCCTGACGGTCGAGCCCGGCGAGACCGTGGCCCTGGTCGGCCAGACCGGCGCCGGCAAGTCCACCATGGTCAAGCTGGTCGCCCGGTTCTATGACGTGACCGGCGGCCAGGTCCTGATCGACGGGACCGACCTGCGCGACCTCGACCTGGCCGCGTACCGGCACGGGCTCGGCGTCGTGCCGCAGGAGCCGTACCTGGCCCCCGGCACGGTCAGGGACGCGATCGCCTATGGCCGGCCCGGCGCGACCGACGCCGAAGTGGAGGCCGCCGCCCGGGCGGTCGGCGCGGTCGGCATGATCGCCCGGCTGCCCGGCGGGTTCCGGCATGAGGTGGCCGAGCGCGGCCGCAACCTGTCCGCCGGGCAGCGCCAGCTCATCGCGCTGGCCCGGGCCTACCTGGTGGACCCCGGCATCCTGCTGCTCGACGAGGCCACCGCGGCCCTGGACCTGGCCGCCGAGGCCGAGGTGATCGCCGCCACCGAGCGGCTCGCCGCGCAGCGCACTACGCTGGTGGTGGCGCACCGGCTGACCACCGCGGCCCGGGCAGACCGGATCGTGGTCATGGCCGACGGCCAGATCGCGGAGACCGGCAGCCACGACGAGCTGCTGGCCGCGGGCGGCCGGTACGCCGAACTGTGGGCCGCCTTCATGGGCGGCGCCGAGCTGGCGGCCTGACTGTGCTGGCTGGCTAGCTGACGGGACGGCCGACGGCCAGCTCGCTGCCGGGCTCGGGCAGCACTCCCGCGGCGACGTCGCTGGCCTTCATGGCCCGCACGTCGCGCGGGATGAGCGCGAGCGCGGCCGCGGCCAGGATCAGCACCGCCGCGCCGTACTGGGTCACCGAGACCCCGATCGCCGCGGCCAGCGGGCCGGCCACGAGCGCGCCGATCGGCATGGCGAACACCGAGCCGAGCACGTCGTAGGACGACACCCGGGCCAGCCGGTCCGGCGGGATCATCCGGGCCAGCGCGACCGTCCACTGGACCATCATGATCTCCATGGTCACGCCCAGGCCGAAGGCCGACAGGCAGACCACCGGCAGCGGCCACAGCATGGCCAGCGACAGCGGCGACAGCGCGATGGCCCCGCCGATCAGCACCACGAACAGCATCGGCCGGCGCGGCGTGAACCGCAGCGACACCAGGCCGCCCAGGATCAGGCCGACCGACTCGGCCGCGGTGATCGCGCCCCACGCCGCCGGGCCACCCAGGTCAGTCCTGGCCACCACCGGGCCGAGCACCTGGAACCCGCCGTACCAGGCCATCAGGATCACGCCGAACTGCGCGACGATCACCCACAGCCAGGTGTGCGAGCGGAACTCCGACCAGCCCTCGCGCAGGTCGCTCAGCATGCTGGCGGTCTCGGGCCGGTCCACCGGGGTGGCCTTGATGCGCAGCAGCGGCCAGGCCGTGCCAAGCAGGCCGAACCCGCAGACGGCCAGCGCCCAGCCGGGGCCGACCGCGGCCACGCACAGGCCCGCGGCGACCGCGCCGCCCATCTGCCCGGCGTTCATCGCCAGCCGGCTGATCGCGCTGGCCTCCTGGAGCATGGTGGCGGGCACCACGCGGGGCAGCAGCGCCTGCGAGGCCGGGTAGAAGATCGCCATGCCGATCCCGGTCAGGCCCTCGAGGAACAGCATCTGCCACAGCCGCGGATGGCCGGTCAGCACCAGGAACCCGAACGTGCCCTCGCCCAGGGCGATCATCAGGTTGCCCGCCAGCACCACCTTCTGCGGCGCGATCCGGTCCGCGATCACCCCGCCGGCCAGCGTGAACACCAGCGACGGCGCGATCTGCGCGGCCAGCACGTAGGACAGGCTCGCGGTCGAGCCGGTCGCGTACAGCACCGCGAAGGAAACCCCGACGAGGGAGAAGCCGAACGCCGCCGGGGCGAGAAGCCGGTCGGCGAGCAGGTAGCGGAAATCGCGGATGGCCAGGACAGGGAACCGGCGCAGCAGCGCCCGGGCAAACATGACGAACGTCCGATCTGGTGCGTTGGCTGACTCTTGGGTCAGCGGGTGATGCTAGCCAGGCAGGCCTGTGACCAGCAAGTCCTTAAATGCGGTGAACCCTGCTTGGCAACGCCGGCCGGCGGCGCCGCATTCCCGGTGCGGGGCGGGCCGGGCATTGACACCGGCGGGGCGGGCTGAGATGGTCCGCTGGAGCCCTGTTTCGCCGCCGGCGTGCCCCGACGAGGTGATCAGCCTATGGCTATCCGCGTGCTCAGCAGCGATCCCCCCGTGCCGGTGGCGGTGCCCACCGCCGAACTGGGTGAAGGCGCCCACTGGGACGCCGATAGCGGCGCCCTGTACTGGGTGGACGTCCCGGCCGGCCGGGTGTACCGGCTGGACGCGGACGGGGACCTGCAGCACTGGGACGCGGGCCAGCCGGTCGGCGCGGTGGTGCACCGGGCCGGCGGCGGGCTGGTGCTGACGGCCGCGGACGGGTTCCTGGTCCTGGACACTGCCACCGGCGCGGTGGCCCCGCTGGCCGCGGTCGAGGCGGACCAGCCGGCCACCAGGATGAACGACGGCGCCTGCGACCGGGCGGGCCGGTTCTACGCCGGGACCATGGCCGCGGACGAGTCTGCCGGGCAGGGCGCGCTGTACCGGCTCGACCCCGACCTCCAGCTCACTCAGCTGCGCACCGGCGTGGGGATCTCCAACGGCATCGGCTGGAGCCCGGACGAGACCCGGATGTACTACGTGGACTCGCTGGCCTACCAGATCGAGGCGATCGACTACGACCCGGCCACCGGGGAGACCGGCCGCAGCCGGGTGCTGGCCCCGCTCGGCCACGGCGGGGTGATGCCGGACGGCCTGACCGTGGACGCCGACGGCTACGTCTGGGTGGCGGTCTGGGGCGGCGGCGCGGTGCAGTGCTACCGGCCGGACGGCCGCCTGTGCCAGATGGTGAAGGTCCCGGCGGCCAACGTCACGAGCTGCGCGTTCGGCGGCCCCGACCTGGACGTGCTGTACATCACCACCGCGGCGGGCCCGGGCGCGGCAGCGGGTGCGCTGTTCTCCTGCCGGCCCGGCGTCACCGGCCAGCTCTGCCACCCGTTCCGCGGCTGACCTCGCGGTCCTTCGGTGGGGGGCGGTTTGACCGGCCGTCAGGCCGCCCGGCATGATCGCTGGGTAGCGGCCCCGGCAGCGGGTGCGGGGCGCCGCTGATCCGAGGGGAGCGAGCCGGGTTGAGCATCCTGGGAACCAGAGTCCTGCGGGTGGAGGACCCGCGGTTCCTGACCACCGGAGGGGTTTACACCGAGGACGTCCAGGATGACCGGCTGGCCGGCGCCTGCTACCTGACGTTCGTCCGGTCCCCGGTCGCGCACGGGCGGATCACCGCCATCGACGCCACCGAGGCGAAGGCCGCGCCGGGGGTCCTGGCCGTGTACACCGCGGCGGACGTGGCCGGCCTGAAGGTCATCAAGCCGATGATGCCGTCCTGGAACGCGGCGATGACCCAGACCCTGCTGGCCAGCGACACCGTGCGGTACGTCGGCGAGCCGGTCGCGGTGGTCGTCACCGAGCACCCCTACCAGGGCGAGGACGCGGCCGAACTGGTCGCCGTGGACTACGATCCGCTGCCCGTCGTGGTGACCATGGACGACGCGCTGGCCGGCAGGAGCCTGCTGTTCCCCGAGGCGGGAACGAACGTGATCGGCCGCTTCGGCGACCCCGCCGAGCTGGACCCGAACCTGTTCGACGGCTGCGAGGTCGTGGTCAGCCGGACGATCGTGAACCAGCGGGTCGCGCCGGCCCCGATGGAGTCCCGGTCCGCGGCCGCGGTCTGGGGCGAGGACGGCCGCCTGACCGCGTGGATCCCCAACCAGGGCGCGCAGGGCACCAAGGGTGCGCTGGTGGGCCGGCTGGGCCTCAAGCCCGAGGACGTGCGGGTGATCACCCCGGACGTGGGCGGCGGTTTCGGCGCGAAGTTCGGCATCGACGCCGAGTCGGTGCTGACCGCCTGGGTGGCCAAGCAGCTCGGGCGGCCCGCCCGCTGGTCGGAGACGAGGTACGAGAACCTCCTCGGCATGACGCACGGCCGGGCGCAGCAGCAGACCGTCACGATCGGCGGCCTGCGGGACGGCACCGTGCTGGCCTACCGCCTCGAGGTGGTGCAGGACGGCGGCGCGTACCCGAAGATCGGCGCGCTCCTGCCGCTGCTGACCCTGCTGATGACCTCGGGGCCGTACGACATCCCGCGGGCCGAGTCGGTGGCGGTCTCGGTGGTCACGAACACCACGCCTACCGGGGCCTACCGCGGCGCGGGACGGCCGGAGGCGACCGCGGCCATCGAGCGGGCCATGGACCTGTTCGCCGCCGAGGCCGGGGTGGACCCGGCCGACGTCCGGCGGAAGAACCTGCTGGCCCCGTTCACCGAGCCGCACCAGACCAAGTTCGGCGCGCTGTACGACACCGGCGACTACGCGGCCGGGCTCGACCGGGTACTCGAGGCGGCCGGCTACGCGGACCTGCGCCGGGAGCAGGCGGACCGGCGGGCCCGCGGCGACGTCGTGCAGCTCGGCATCGGGCTGTCCTCCTACGTGGAGATCACCGGCGGCGGCGACGAGTCCGGCCCGCCCAGCGAGAACGCCACCGTCGAGGTGCACCCCGACGGCACCGCCACGATCCTGACCGGCACCTCGCCGCACGGCCAGGGACACGAGACCGCGTGGGCCATGCTGGCCAGCGACAAGCTCGGCATCCCGGTTGACAAGATCACGCTGAAGTGGGGCGACACCGACCTGATCCCCGAGGGCGGCGGCACCGGCGGCTCGCGCAGCCTGCAGCAGGGCGGCGCCGCGGTGCAGCAGGCCGCCGAGGAGCTGATCTCCGAAGCCCGCGGCCGGGCCGCCGCGGAGCTGGAGGCCAGCGCCGCGGACCTGGTCTTCGACCCGGCGCAGAGCGCGTTCATGGTGGCCGGCGACCCGGCCGCGGTGGTCCCGCTGGCCCGGCTGGCCGAGACCGAGCGGCTGTTCGTGCACACCGTGTTCTCCGCGCCGGGCGCCACGTTCCCGTTCGGCTCGCACGTGGCCGTGGTCGAGGTGGATACCGAGACCGGCAAGGTGACGCTGGTCCGGATGATCACCGTGGACGACGCCGGGTTCGTGCTCAACCCGCTGCTGGCCGAGGGCCAGCGGCACGGCGGCATCGCCCAGGGCGCGGCGCAGGCCCTGCTGGAGGAGGTCTGCTACGACGCCGACGGCAAC
>DASVBE010000125.1:0-5098 GCA_036375995.1 Streptosporangiaceae bacterium
CGGCCGTCCGCCGGTTCGGCCCGGCGTTGCTGCGCCTGGCCGCCGCCGTCACCGTGCTGTGGCTTATCTGGCGGCACGTTGGCTCGGGGGCGTTCACGGCCGGGCTGCGGGCGGTCACCTGGCCGGCGGTTGCCGCTGCCGTCACGCTCACCGCCCTGACCACGGTGTGGTCGGCCTGGCGGTGGCGGGTCGTCGCCCGCGCACTCGGCGCCGGTATCAGCCTGCCTGCCGCGATCAGCGCCTACTACCGTTCCCTGATCCTCAACTCCGTCCTCGTCGGCGGGGTCGTGGGCGACGTGCACCGGGCAGTCACGCACGGCCGCCGCTCGGGAGACGTAGCGCGGGGACTGCGGGCGGTGGCCTGGGAACGGCTGTGTGGCCAGGTCATCCAGGCCATGCTAACCGTATTGGTGCTGCTCGTCGCGCCTTCGCCGGTTCGGCCCGCGCTGCCGTACGTTCTGGGCGGCCTGGCGGGTATAGCCGTGTGTGCTGCGCTCATCGTGCGCGGCGCGGCCCGCCGCGGCCGGTCGCGGCGGGCACGGACCGCCCGGGCCGTCGCTGCCGACCTGCGGTGCGGGCTGCTGGCCCGGGACGTATGGCCCCGGGTCACGCTGGCCTCGGCGCTGGTCGTCGCCGGGCACACCGCCACGTTCGTCATCGCGGCCCGGGTCGCGGGCGTAACCGCCCCCCTGGGCGAACTGGTCGCGCTGCTGCTGGTGGTCCAGACCGCAGCGGTGATCCCGCTGGGTATCGGCGGGTGGGGACTACGGGAAGGTGCCGCCGCCTGGGCCTTCTCCGCAGCCGGGCTCGGCGCGGCCACCGGGGTCACGGTCACCATCCTGTACGCGGTGCTCATGCTGACCGCGGTTGCCCCGGGCGCTGGTCTGCTGCTCGGCGACACGGTTCGCCGCCGCCGGGGCCCGGGCAGCTCAGGCCAGCCGAGACAACGCGAGCTGGCGCCGCAGGCACTGGAGTCCGTTCGTGCTGAGATGGCGGGCTTGGCCGCCAGCGCTGGCGCACCGGCGACAGGGCCTGCGACCTGGCGCGAGGCCGAACGGCCCGTCCGGTGACCGGGGCGGTCCAGAAGGCAGCGGTCCGCCGCCGTGTCCGCATCCCGCTGCGCTTCGCTGACGGATACTCAGCCAGTGCGACGGTCATCAGCTTCACGGGGCTGGCCGACGCACAGCAGCATGTGGCACTCGAACTCGGCCGGCCCGTCCCGGCGGGGCTGCCGCTGGTACGCCTGCACAGCGAATGCCTCACCGGTGATGTGTTCGGCAGCCAGCGATGCGACTGCGGGCCGCAACTGCGCGAAGCAGTCGAGCGGATCACCGAGCACGGCGGGTACGTGCTGTATATGCGCCAGGAAGGGCGCGGCATCGGACTGTATGACAAGCTCGATGCCTACGCGCTGCAAGACACCGGTCTGGATACCTACGACGCGAATCTCGCGCTCGGCCACCAGGCCGACGAGCGCGACTACACCAGCGCGGCCCAGATGCTGCACGCGCTCGGCGCCGACCGCATCGCGCTGCTGAGCAACAACCCGGACAAGGGCGCCCAGCTGACCCGGCTGGGCATCACGATCGCCCGGCGGGTCCCCACCGCGCTGCACCTCAACGGGACCAACGCCGCCTACCTGGCTACCAAGGCGCGGCGCGGCGGGCATGATCTGCGTTCGCGGGGTCCTGAACGCACCGCCGAGCCGCAGCGGCGCGCCGACCCGCTCGCTGGTCCGGCACCCCCCGGGACCGAGGGCCGATGAGGCGAACAGGGCCGGCTGCCGTCGCCGGGCGCTGGCTGGGCCCTAGCCGGGCGAGCGGCCCACAAAATCAAGCTGGTGGGCGATGTAGACCAGCTCTCCCGCGGCTAGCTGCCGGCCGCGCTCGGCCAGCCAGCCGGCCAGGTCGGCAGGCTCCACCCGATCCCGGCGATCCCGCAACGCGCTGTGGATCGTGTCCAGGATGCTCCGCAGGAAGTACGCCTCATCGCCTGCATAGGTCCCGTCCGGGCTGGCGTGGACGACCCAGTCCGACGACCCGGCCGCCAGCGCGGGCGCGCCCGCAGCCCGCAGGTGGTGAAACAGGTGGCGGCCCGTCCGGCTTTCCCCGGCCGGCCGGCCGTAGCGGATGCGCTCATCCATGTCGCGGTGGTAGGCCTGCATGATCTGGCCGTCGTAGGGGTGGCCGGGCGCGAAGATGCTCTCGCCGTCGTAGTTGACCGTGAACCAGTAGACGCCGGCGGGAACGAGCAACCGCAGCAATCCGGGCAGGACGGCCGGCACGTCCACCAGGTCCAGGACGGCGTTGGCGATGAGCACATCGGACGGCGCCTCATCAGCGGCCTCCAGGTAACTGCCGAGCTCGGCGTGCACCAGGCGCACCCGGAGATCACCCACCAGCAGCCCATCCGGCAGCGGGTCACAGCGCAGGCCCCGGGCAGCCGCCCAATCGGACAGCCACCGGCGAGAACAGTCCAGCAGCTGCCGGTCCGCATCCAGCAGGGTGTACTCACCGGCGACGACCGCAGCCCAGTCCATCAGCCGGGCCACCATCGTCCCCAGGCCGGCGCCGACCTCCAGTACCCGCGGCGCCCCCGGGGGCATCAGGCGGCGCAGCTCGGCGAGCACATGCCGGTTGAGAGCCCGGTCATCCACGGTCGTCTTCGCCGCCAGGTAGCGGGCATAGTCGAAGGTCATCGGGGCGGCACCGAAGAAGGCCGCTGCTTCTCGGCGACCATCGCGAACTTGCGCACCCGCCCACTGCCGAGCCAGTCGGTCCACAGCTGATGCGCTGTGATCAGCTCAGCGGTGGCCTGCGTCCCGATCTGGCTGGCAATCTGGGCTGAATCAGCGCGATAACAGTGATGCAGCGCCGTCGCTATCGCGTGATGGGAGGAGCTGCACTCCTGCTGCCAGATCACCGTTAATCCCGCCCTGGACAGGACGCCCGTCAGTTCCGCCAGCTCGATGGGCCAGACTGTATCGTCGGCGGGCATCTGCGCCCGCTCCTGCCGGGTGAGCGGCCGGCCTTCCTCGACCGTGAAGGTGAACCGCCCGCCCGGCGCCAGCACGCGCTTCACTTCACGTACCAGAGCCTCTTTATCGGGGAAGGCCAGCATCGTCTCCAGCAGGAGCACCACCTCGAAGCAGCCGTTGGGCAGCGGCGGGAGGTGAGCTTGCTGGAACCGGCAGGGCAGGTTCCCGGCCCGCTCCCGGGCGGCGGCCAGCGCGCTGGCGGAGTGATCGACACCCAGGTAGCGGCATCCCGACTCCGCCGTGATCATCCGGCCGGGACCGGCCACCCCGCAGCACAGGTCGAGCACGGAGACGCCGGGGCCGATCCGGGCGTGGTGAGCCAGCGTCCGGACCTCACCGGCCCGCATGAAGCTCTCCTGGCCCACATACTCGTCCGCCGGGTAGGCGGCCGCCCGGGCCTGCTCGAGCGGCGACAAGAACGGTGCTCGCTGATCGTGTCTCACATCAATTCCCGCACGCTGCCTGGCCCGGCGGACCGGCACCCTGCGGCCGGGCTGAACCTTCCCCGCCACCGGGCCGTCATACGGGTGTGGTTCATGTTCACTCCTGCCTGAGTAGCTTAGGCGGCGAGAATTGCCTCACCCTCCCGCTATCGGAGCGCACTTGATGACGTTCAGAACCGAAAGCCGTATAACAATCGCCGGCAGCGTGAGTGAGGTGTGGGCGTATGTCTGTGACGTCGGGCGCTGGCCGGAGTGGGCGCCAACGGTTCTCGAAGGCCGGGTCCGCGGCGGAACACCGCTTCAGCCCGGCTCGCGGGTCGAGCAGCGCGCGAAGCTGCCCCTCGGGCTGAGCCGCAGCCGGAGCCAGGAAGTGACCGTTGTCGATGCCCCCTGCCACGTGGCGTTCGCCGGTCCCATGGGTACGTCCGCGGCGCGCTGGGGAATGGAACTCCAGCCGGTGGACGATCGGCAGACCGGCGCCATGATGTGGATTGAGGTCGACCTCGCGGGCATCATGCGCGCGATCCCCGGCCGCCTGCTCCAGAGCAGGATTCAGCGCGTCAGCGATGCTGAGATGGTGGCGATCAAGGCCGCTGTCGAATCCGGTGCGCGGGCGGGCGCGGAGTGAGCCAGACCGACCGTACGCGCGAGCGCCTGATCGAGACGTACCGCAAGAAGGCAAAGCACTACGACGTCACCTCCCGGCTCTACCCCGCGCCCGGCTACCCCCAGCGGGGGCAGCGCCTCCGGGCCGTACAGGCGCTCGGCCTTCGCGCGGGTGACACCGTGATCGATATGGCTTGCGGCACGGGCCTGAACTTCCCGCTGCTCGAGAAGGTGGTCGGTCCCGGCGGCCGGATCGTCGGCGTCGATCTGACCGACGCGATGCTCGCCCGTGCCCAGGACCGGATAGACACGAACGGCTGGAGCAACATCAGCCTCGTGCAAGCCGACGCGGCCGGCTTCGACTTCCCGGCCGGGGTCAACGCGATCCTGTCCACCTACGCCATGACGCAGGTGCCCGAGTGCGCGGAGGTCGTTGCCCACGGCGCCAGGGCCCTGTGCGGCGGCGGGCGCTGGGTCGTGCTGGATCTCAAGGTTCCCGGCAACACGCCTGCGTGGCTAGCGCAGCTTGGGACCGCGACGGTGCGGCCTTTCGCCTCCATCGACGAGTGGATGATGCGCCGTCCGTGGGAGGCGATCCGCGCAGCCATGCAGGAAGAACTGACCGATCCCTCCTGGACCGAGTTGTTCTTCGGCACCGCATTCCTCGCTGCCGGGTCCCGCAGCCCCGTCTAGGCGGCGCTCTGGAGGGCCGGAACATCGAGCGGGTGCATGTCATCGTTCCCGAGGGGTTCGACGATCCCGGCCAGCCCACCGGCGGCAACATCTACGATCGGCGCGTCTGCGCCGGGATGGCCGAGGCCGGATGGGAGGTGCTGGTCACGACCGTCGCCGCGGCGTGGCCGGTAGCTGCCCCGGGCGCCCGGGCCGGCCTGGCCCGCATCGTTTCCGCGATCCCCGACGGGGCCACCGTCCTGATCGACGGGCTCATCGCCTCGCCGGCCGCCGCGCAGCTGCTGCCGCACACCGGCCGGATACGAATGACAGTGCTGCT
>DASVBE010000169.1:0-2951 GCA_036375995.1 Streptosporangiaceae bacterium
ACATGGTCGAAAACCAGTTGTCCGGGCGCACTGTGCTGGCTGGCTCGCTCCGGGCCGCTATGCGCGCTGCCTTCCCTCCTCGCTCCCTCGGCGCTCCTTCGTCGCGCCTCATCGCTCGTCAGGAAAACAGCGCCGCGGCCCTCCGCGAGCTGGGGCCGGCTCCGCCGGCCGTGGCCCCACAGCTCGGGGGTGATCACCTCTGCCTCGCCGTCCTGAGCCGGGACCTTGCTGCTGCGCGGGCCGGCCGTGCCGGTCAGCAGCCGGCGGTACAGCGGGCAGCGTTCGGTGAGCTCCTCGTGCGTGCCCAGGTCGACCAGCCGGCCCGCGTCCAGCACCGCGATCTGGTCGGCGAGTGCCAGCGTGGACTGACGGTGCGCGATGAGCAGCGTGGTCCGGCCGGCCATGGCCGACCGCAGTGCGTCGTGGATGCGCGCCTCGACGTTCGCGTCCACCGCCGAGGTGGCGTCGTCGAGGACCAGCACGGCCGGGTCGGTGACCAGCGCCCGGGCCAGGCAGACCCGCTGCCGCTGGCCGCCGGACAGGGTCAGGCCCTGCTCGCCGACCACGGTGGCGTAGCCGTGCGGCAGCGCCATGATGAAGTCGTGCGCCTGCGCGGCCCGGGCCGCCGCCTCCACCTCGGCGTCGGTGGCGTCCGGGCGGCCGTAGGCGATGTTGGCCCGGACCGTGTCGGAGAACAGGAAGCTGTCCTCGGGGACCAGGCCGATGGCCGCGCGCAGCGAGTCCGTGGTCAGGTCTCGGACGTCGTGCCCGCCGATCCGGATCGCGCCCCCCGTCACGTCGTAAAACCGGGGCAGCAGCAGCGAGACCGTCGACTTGCCGGAGCCCGACGTACCGACCAGCGCCAGCGTCTGGCCCGGCCGGATGCGCAGCGACAGGCCGCGCAGCACCGGCTGGTCCGGCTGGTAGCCGAACTCCACCCGGTCGAGCTCGATGCCCGTGGTTCCCGGCGGCAGCGGCACCGCGCCCGGCCGCTCGGTGATCACCGGCCGGGCGTCTATCACCTCGAAGATCCGGATCACGCTGGCCCGCGCCTCCTGGCCGATCGTTACCAGCGCGGCCAGCGCCCGGACCGGGCCGATCATCTGCGCCACGTACAGCGAGAAGGCCAGGAAGGTGCCCAGCGGGATCGAGCCCCTGATGGTCAGCCAGCCGCCCAGGGCCAGCACGCCGACCTGGCCGAACAGCGGCACGGCCTGCAGCGCCGGGTTGTACCTGGCCATCAGCCGGACCGCGCGTACCCGGGACGCGAACAGCGCGCTGCTGGCGTCCTCCAGCCGCCCGATCTCCTGCTCTTCCTGGCCGAAGCCCTTGACCACCCGGACCCCGGTGACCGCGCCCTCGACCACCCCGGCCACGTTCGCGGCCTGCTGCTGGGCGTCCCAGCTGGCCGGGAACAGCCGGAGCCGGGAGCGCAGCGCGATGAGCCACAGCGCGGGCCCGATGGCCAGCGCGACCAGCGTCAGCAACGGGGAAAGGAACGCCATGATCGTGACCGACAGCACGAACAGCAGCGCGCTGCCCAGCAGCATCGGCAGCATGCCGAGCAGCCCCTGGACCATGTTCAGGTCGGAGATCGCCCGGCTCACCACCTGGCCGGTGCGCAGCTGGTCCTGCCGGGCGCCGTCCAGCGCGGCCAGCGAAGCGAACGACTCGGTCCGCATATCGTGCTGGACGTCCAGCGACAGCTTGCCGCCCTCGAACCGGCGGGTGTACACCCCGGCGAAGTTCACCAGGCCCGCGCCGATCAGCACGAGCGCGCCGGCCCAGACCGGCGCGCGGTGGGTGAGGATCGTGTCGTCCACGATCGTGCCGAGGATCAGCGGGATGGCCGCGGTGGCCAGCGTCGCGGCGAGCGCCCCGGCCAGCGAGAGCAGCAGGCTCCGCTTGTGCCGCCAGCAGTACCTGGCCAGCCGCCGTAGCCAGGCATCCGGATTACTGTCCTGCGTGTCCTTCGGCCAGCTGGCCGCCCCGTTGGTCTGCTTCACTCAGCTCGCTCTTCAGATGGGCCGGAAATAGTTAGCCCTTCTAACAAGCGGGCCGGCGGCAAGATTCCCGGCGCGCCGGGGACCCGGAGCGGGCGGCGTACTGCTAACGACCCGGGGCGACCGGGCGGCCAGGCCCGGTACCGGACAGCCCGCGCGCCGCGGTGCTGTACATGACCAGGCCGAACAGGGCGAATGTGATGATGTGCACGCCGGTGCAGTACTCGCAGATCGCGTTGACCTCGATCAGCTCCACGTACACCAGGTAGAGCACGAACACGATGCCGGTGAGCACGCCGGCCAGCCGGGCGATCCGGATCAGCGGCATGCCGGGCCGCCAGGACCACGGCGAGTTGACCGCCACCATGAACACGTAGAAGGCCAGCCCGAGCACGGCCACCGGGAACACGCCGAAGATCATCGACTCCGGGCTGGTGGTCACCTTCGCGCAGTTGACCACGGAGTTGACCGGGCAGCCGGCCGGTGCCGAGTCGGTGTAGTGGGTGATCGTCAGGTATACCGACAGGCCCAGGCCGAGCACCGAGAGGATCAGCGTGGTGAGCCGGAACCAGCGCGGGTCGGTCGCGGTATCCGCGGCCTCGGCGGGCACCGCGGCCTGCGCCGCGGCGGCTGGCCGCGAGGGCGCGGTCTTGCCCCTGACCGCCTGACCGGTACGCGCCTGCGCCGGCCGGCCCGGGCCGCTCTGGCGGTTCTGACGGCCCTGGGCCTGGGTCCGGCCCTGGGCCTGGGTGCGGCCCTGGCCGCCCGCCCGGGCCTGCTTCTGGCTGGCCATTACAGGCCGGCCTCGATGGCCTTGATCGGCGCGGTGCAGGCGGTCGCGGGCTGGTTGCCGGTCAGCTTGCAGATCGCGGCGGTCATCTGGTTGGCGGTGCCGAGCGCGCCCTTGGCGATGTCGGTGGACGGGTCCTTCATCGCCGCGGCGATCTG
>DASVBE010000323.1:0-8001 GCA_036375995.1 Streptosporangiaceae bacterium
CGCAACGGCGCAGCCCGGCGTACCTGGCTTAACGGCTGGCTGCCCGCGCCGGGCAGCCAGCGGTCAGATCGGCTGGACCTGCTCGGCCTGCGGGCCCTTGGCCCCCTGGGTCGTGGTGAACTCGACCCGCTGGTTCTCCTCGAGGCTGCGGTAGCCGGACGACTGGATAGCGGAGTAGTGCACGAAGACGTCGGAGGTGCCATCGTCTGGGGCGATGAAACCGAAGCCCTTGTCCGCGTTGAACCACTTCACTGTGCCTTGAGCCATCTGATACTTCTCCTGCTTGACGATCGTCGGAAGCCACGTATGTGAGTCCCGGGCTGCTGCGACCGCCTGCCGGTCAATATCAACTGGCCAGGCACAGGGCGCCGCTGTCAGAATTCACAGCGCTCGTTACGTGCCGGAACTTCGACTACAACCGGGTCCATTAAACACCATCGCGCCCACCGGTCCGGCAGCAACGCGGCGGATGGGCGGTAGACTGGGGCTCGCACGACACTTCGTGCGGCGCGGCCAACGGGGCCGCGCAGGTCGTACTCAGCGCGTTTCTTCCCCTGCGCTCTGCTCAGCAGACTGGTTTCCACGGATCTTGGTGGCTGCCATAAATGCGGCCACTGATCCGGAAGAGGAACCTTGACCGCTGCGTCCATCGAGCCTGCCGCCGCGCCCCGGCGCCGCCACCCGCGCCGTCCCGACGTCCCCAGGATCGGCCCCACCTTCGCCAGCCTGGGCGTCCCCGAGCCGGTCATCACGGTGCTGGCCGAGGCCGGCATCACCAGCCCGTTCCCGATCCAGGCCGCGACGCTGCCGGATTCGCTGGCCGGCCGGGACATCCTCGGCCGTGGCCAGACGGGCTCCGGCAAGACGCTGGCGTTCAGCATCCCGCTGGCCGAGGCCCTGGCCGGCGGCCGTACCGCCGCGGGCCGTCCCCGCGGGCTGGTTCTGGTCCCGACCCGGGAACTGGCCAGCCAGGTCAGCTCGGTGCTGCAGCCGCTGGCCGAGGCGATGGGCCTCAGCGTGGTCACCATCTACGGCGGCGTACCGCAGGGCCCGCAGGTCGCGGCGCTGCGCAAGCGCGCCGACATCGTGGTCGCCTGCCCCGGCCGGCTGGCCGACCTGATCGAGCAGCGCCACTGCCACCTGGGCGACGTGGAGGTGAGCGTGCTCGACGAGGCCGACCACATGGCCGACCTCGGGTTCCTGCCCATCGTCCGGCGGCTGCTTGCCGCCACCCCGGCCAAGGGCCAGCGGATGCTGTTCTCCGCCACGCTCGACCACGAGGTCGACGTCCTTGTCCGGCGGTTCCTTGACAGCCCGGCCGTGCACTCGGTTGACCCCGGCGAGGTCCCGCAGCCGGTGGTCCACCATGTGCTGACCGTCTCCGCCGCGGACCGGGTCGGCGTGGTGACCGCCCTGGCCGCCGGGCAGCAGCGGTCGCTGATCTTCACCCGGACCAGGCACGGCGCCAGAAGGCTGGCCCGGCAGCTCACCGCGGCCGGCATCCCGGCCGCCGAACTGCACGGCGAACTGGCCCAGAACGCGCGGGAGCGGAACCTCGCCTCGTTCGCATCCGGCGCGGTCCGCGTGCTGGTGGCCACCGACATCGCCGCCCGTGGCCTGCATGTGGACGGGATCGGCCTGGTCATCCACGCGGACCCGCCCGCCGAGGAAAAGGGCTACGTGCACCGGTCCGGCCGGACCGCCAGGGCCGGGGCCAGCGGGACCGTCATCACGGTGCAGACCGACGCGCAGTCCCGGAGTGTCGGCACCCTGATGCGGCGGGCCGGCGTCGTCCCGCTCCGGGCCGCGGTGGGCCCGGGCAGCGAGCTCCTGGCGACGCTGGCGGGCCCGCGCGCGGAGCCCGTCAGGCCGGCCCGCCGCCCGGCTGGCCAGACCAGGCCAGCCCGGCCGGACCCGGCTACCAGCCGGGATCGAGCGCCGGGCGGTGCAGGGCCAGCACGTGCTCGTGGGTCTCGCGCTCGGCGGCCAGCCGGGCCTCGCCGTTCCGGCAGAAGATGATCGGCGGCCGCAGCGCGCCGTTGTAGTTGTTGGCCAGCGTGTAGGTGTACGCGCCCGTCACCGGCATCACGACCAGATCCCCGACCGCCGGGGCGGGCAGGCCCAGACCGGCTACCAGCCGGTCACCGGACTCGCACTGGCGGCCGACGAGGTCCACGGTCTGGTCCGCGGGCGCGGTCATCCGGGTGGCTACGGCCGCTTCGTAGCGCTGGCCGGTCAGCGCGATGTCGAGGTTGTCGGCCATCCCGCCGTCCACCGCGACGAACGTCCGGCCGGTCCGCTTGACGGTGCTGACCTGGTACAGCGTGACGCAGGACCGGGCCACCAGGGACCGTCCCGGCTCGATGATCAGCTTCGCGCCGGCCGGCAGGTAGGCGTGCGCGGCCCCGGTGACCGTGTCCAGGTACTCCTCGGCGGCCGGCGCCTTGTCCTGGTAGGTGTAGCGGACGCCGAGCCCGCCGCCGATGTCGTAGACACCGAATGTGCCCAGCGCGGACACCGCCTCGACGGCCCGGGCGAACGGCTCGGTCTCCAGGATCTGCGACCCGATGTGCACGTGCAGCCCGTCGAGCCGGAGCCGGCTGCTGGCCCGCACCCGGGCGATCGCCTCCCGCGCCTGGTCCAGCGGCAGCCCGAACTTGGACGCGTCCCCGCCGGTCGCCATCGACTCGTGGGTCTGCACGTCCACGCCGGGGATGATCCGGATCAGGACCCCCTGCTCCCCGGTGACCAGGCTCTCCAGCCGGTCGATGTCGTCGAAGTTGTCCACCACCACGGCGGCGATCCCGGCCTCGGCGGCCATCCGGATCTCGGCCGTGGTCTTGGCGTTGCCGTGCAGGTACATCCGCTCCGGCGGCACGCCCGCGGCCCGCGCCATGAGGAATTCACCGGCCCCGGCGACATCGATGCCCAGGCCTTCGTCATTGAACAGGCGGTACGCAGCCGCGCAGGGGAATGACTTTGACGCGAACAGGACCTCGCTGTCGGGATGCCGCGCGGCCAGCCCGGCGCGCATCCGCTGCGCCTGCTGGCGCAGGCCCTCCTCGTCCACGATGTAGGCCGGGGTGCCGAAGCGGTCCGCCAGCTCGCGGACCCCGACGCCGCCGACGGCCAGCTCACCGCCGTCCGCCACGCTCGCGTGCTCCGGGTAAATCGACAGGATGTCCTGGTCCTGGCCAGGCGAGACGGGCTCCACGCCGCTCAGTTAACACCACCGTGCCGGGGGTATCCCAGGGCCCAGCGGCCGGCCTAGTCGCGGCCGGGGCCGGGGCCGGGGCCGTCCGGGCCTGGCAGGTGCCGGTAGCCAGGGTGGATACCGGGCCGCAGGCCGTGCCCGGCGGCGAGCCGGGCCAGCAGTCCCGACAGCTGGCGCCGCTCGGCCGGGCTGAGCGGCGCGGCGATGGCCGCCTCGTGCGCCGCCGCGGCCTGGCCGAGCACGGTCATCGCGTCGCGGCCCGCGTCGGTCAGGTGCAGCGCGTAGTTCCTGCGGTCCTCGGTGTTGCGGCGGCGCTCCAGCAGGCCGCGCTGTTCCAGGCCGTCGACGAGCGCGACCAGGCGGCTCGGCCGGGCGCCGAGCTGGGCCGCGATCTGCTGCTGGCTCTGCCCCGGCGCGCGGCTGATCAGCCGGAGCAGCCCGGCCTCCGGCGGGGTGAAGCCCGCTTCCGCGGCGCGCTCACCAAACTGCCCGGCGGCGAACGCACCCAGCTGGGCAAGCAGGAACGCGATCTCGGTCTCCTTGGGGCCCGGCGCGGCACGCCGTCCTGGTGCTGCCACGGTCAGCATAGTACAGGTTTGACAATCATTCTAGATTGTAATTATTTTTATATGTCATCGTTTGGCCGCCGCCCACGGGAGGATCACATGTCCGCACCGGACCGCACGGCATCAGCCACCCCCATCCCGGCCAGCACGGCTTCAGCCGGCCCGGGCCGGGTAACCCGCCCGCAGGGCGGCCCGCCGCCGCTGGTGCCCGCGCTGGCCTACGGGGCCCTGCTGGTCGCGGCCGTCGTCCTGCTGGCCGGCGCGCCGCACCCGGGCACCCCGGCGGCCAGCGCGCTGACCTGGGACCGGGCGCACACCGGCGTGCTGCATGCCGCCGCGCTGGTCATCTTCGGGGCGGCGGGGACTACCCGTTCGGGGTGACGAGGTACTTCTGGCCGGTGGCCTGCCGGCTGTAGGCGCTGACCGCGTCCGGCTGCAGCGCCCCGGCCAGCGTCACCTCCGCGGTGTAGTGGCTGGCGAAGATCGTCCCCAGCCCGGCCGCCACCCGGTCGCGCAGCTCGGCCACCTTGGCCGGCCCGGCCTTGGCCAGGAACGGGGTGAGCAGCCAGCCGCCCACGCCCCAGGCCATGCCGTAGCCCCGGGTCAGCTCGGTCGGCCCGCGGTCCAGGCCGCCGTAGATGTAGACCTGCTTGTGCGTCGCCGACCCGTACCGGCTGAACTCGGCGCCCTCGCTCAGCGCCGCCTCCATGCAAGTCAGGATCTGGCTGGCGAGCTTCCCGCCGCCGATCGCGTCGAACGCGATCGTGGCCGAGGTCGCCTTGATCGCCGCGGTCAGCCCGGTCATGAAGTCCGGCGCGGCCGAGTTGCACACCCACGTCGCGCCGGCCGCGCGCAGCAGGTCCGCCTGGGCGTCCGAGCGGACGATGCAGACCAGCGGGATGCCCTCGGCCAGGCACAGCCGGTTGAGCATCTGGCCCAGGTTCGACGCGGCCGCGGTGTGCACCAGCGCGGTGTGCCCCTCGGCCCGCATCGTCTCCACCATGCCCAGCACGGTCAGCGGGTTCACGAACGCCGAGGCCCCGTCCACGGCCCGGGTCCCGTCCGGCAGCTCCAGGCAGAGCATCGCCTCGGCCTGCCGGTACTGCGCGTACATGCCCCCGCCGGCCACCGCGACCAGCTTGCCGAGCAGCGCCTGGGCGGCCGCCGAGGAGCCGGCCGCGACCACGGTCCCGGCGCCCTCGTTGCCGGCCGGCAGCGGCTGGCCCACCCGGGCGGCAGCGGCTCGCACCGCCCCGGGCGGCAGCGGCGCGGTAACCACCGGCCGGTCCGGTGTGCCGCCGTAGGTGGCCTGGGTCACGTCCGCGCCGGCCAGCAGCAGGCCGAGGTCGGACGGGTTGATCGGGGCTGCCTCGACGCGGATGATCACCTGGTCCGGGCCGGGCGCCGGGATCTCCGCCTCGGCCAGCGACAGCTCGACCGTCTGTGCCTCGGTGACCAGCGTCCGCAGCTGAAGCCCGGTGGCCGGAACCTGATCTGCCATCTGCGCCTCCTGCCTGGCCACCCACGGCCGCCCGCGCAGGACACTAGCGGCCCGCCCGCGCGGCCCGCTAGCCCGGCCGCGCCTCGGGTCGGGGGCCGTGGGGAGCCAGGCCGTAGGCTCCTGCTGCGCCCGCCGTCGCCAGGGAGGCCAGATGAGCGCGGAGACCAGCCCGCCGGGACCGCCGGCCGCGGTGATCACCGGGGCCGGGACCGGCATCGGCGCGGCGGTGGCCAGGCGGCTGGCGGCCGGCGGCACGCCGGTCGTGCTCACCGGGCGGCGGCCCCAGCCGCTCCGCGACGTCGCCGCGGACCTGGGCGACGCGGCCCTGGTCGTGCCCGGCGACGCCGGGTCAGCCGCGGACATGACCCGGGTGGTGCAGGCGGCCATCGCGCGGTTCGGCGGGGTCGGCGTGCTGGTCGCCAACGCGGGCGGGGCCGGGGCGGGCACCGCGGCCGGCGTGGACGACGCTGCCTGGGCCGAGGCTCTGCACGTCAACCTGACGACCTGCCTGGTGGCGGCCCGCGCCTGCCTCCCGGAGCTGATCCGCAACAAAGGCGCCATCGTCGTGGTCTCCTCCATCGCCGGCCTGGCCGCCTCGCCGGAGTCGGTCGGCTACGTCACCGCCAAGCACGGGATGATCGGCCTGGCCCGGTCGATGGCCAGGGACTTCGGCCCGCAGGGGGTAAGGGTCAACACGGTCTGCCCGGGCTGGGTGCGCACGCCGATGGCGGACGCGGAGATGGACCAGCTGGCCAGCCTGCGCGGGCTGGCCAGCCGGGACGACGCCTACGCGCTGGCCACCTCGCAGGTGCCGCTGCGCCGCCCGGCCGGCGCCGCCGAGGTGGCCGAGGTGATCGCGTTCCTGGCCGGCCCGCAGGCCTCTGCGGTCACCGGTGCGGTGCTCACGGCCGACTGCGGGGCCACCGCGGTCGACCTGCCCACTGTCGCCTACGACATGCCCTGATCTGGCGCGATCTCGCCACTGCGCCCCGCGGCCCGGCCACGTACCATCGAGCCATGTCCCGTCGCCTGGCCGCTGGCACCGAGCGCGACCTCGTCCAGGCCGAGCGCGACATCCGCGGCCGGATCGGCGACCAGCCGCTGGACTTCGCGGCCATGGCCGCGGTGTCCAACATCTACCGCGCGGCCAACGTGGTGCGGAACCACATGGAACGGCAGGTGCTGGTCGACGAGGACCTGTCCTGGGCCGCGTTCACCGTGCTGTTCGTGCTGTGGATCTGGGGCGACCAGCAGACCCGGCACCTGGCCGAGGAGGCCGGGGTGACCAAGGGCACGCTGACCGGCGTGCTGAAGACCCTGGAGAAGCGCGGGCTGACCCGGCGCCGGGGGCACGCCGGTGACGGCCGGCTGGTGCTGGTCAGCCTGGAGCCCAAGGGCCTGGCCGTGATCGAGCGGCTGTTCCCGGCCTTCAACGCGGGCGAGGCCCGGGTCAGCAGCGGCCTGACCGAGGACGAGAAGAACCAGCTCGCCTCGCTGCTCCGCAAGATCACCCGCTCGGCCGAGGCCAGCGCACCGAGCTAAGCCAGCCCGCGCCACCGGGCCGCCGGCCCTAGCTTTCCCGCCCCGCGTCCGCGATCAGCACCGCAGCCGCGACCAGGGTGTCCGCCCGCTCCCGCGAGGCCGCTTCCTGGGCGAAGGTCTCGGCCAGCAGCGCGTCCGGATCGTGCCCCTCCTTGACCGCCTCGGCCCGCCCGCCGGCGTCCAGCCATAGCCCCAGCTGGGCGCCGTCCACCTCGGGGTGGAACTGCACGGCCAGGTGCCGCCCCAGCGCGAACGCCTGCACGCCAACCTTGTTGCGGGCCAGGATCCGGGCGTGCGGCGGCGGCAGCGACCGGTCGCCGTGGAACTCCAGCCAGGGCCCGGCCGGGACCAGGCCGGGGTCCACGGTGTCGACCATGGTCCAGCCGATCTCCTTGTGCTCCGCGGCCTCGACGTGGCCGCCGAACGCCGCGGCCAGCGCCTGCGCGCCGAAGCAGACGCCCAGCACCGGCACCCCGGCCGCGTCCGCCGCCCGCAGCCAGTCCAGCTCCGCGTCGATCCACTCGCGGTGCTCCCCGTCGTCGTACACCGAGTTGATGGCCCCGAGCACGACCACGTGATCCAGGCCGTCCAGCGGCGGCAGCGGGTCAGGCTTGGGGAACAGGTGCACGCTGAGCGTGGCCCCGCGGGCCTCGAACGCCTCCGCGAGGAACCCCGCCGAGTCCTCCTCGTGATGCCGGATAACCGCGACTCGCATGACCTGCCCTCCGCTGTCCTGATGCCGCCCGCCCGGGGCCGGCGCCGGGCCCCGCGCTGCGCCGGGCCATTGCCAGCGCAGCTCGTTTGGTGCCAAACTAACTGCCATGACCGGGCCTGTCGACCTCGCCGATCTTGATCTGTGGGCCCGGGCCGTGCCGTATGCGGAATTCGCCCGGCTGCGCCGCGAGGAGCCGGTGTCCTGGCACGACGAGCCCGCGCCGAACTCCGGGTTCTGGTCGGTCAGCCGGTACGCGGACATCGTCGCCGCCAGCCGGGACACCGCCACGTACTCCTCGGCCCGCGGCGTCTCGTTCGAGGAGCCGACCGACGAGGACATGGCGGCCCGCCGCACGATCATCGACACCGATCCACCCGACCACACCAAGCTCCGCAAGATCCTCTCCGGCAGTTTCTCCCAGCGGGCCGTCGCCGTCTACCAGCACTTTGTCGAGGGCCTGACC
>DASVBE010000083.1:0-9377 GCA_036375995.1 Streptosporangiaceae bacterium
GACCGCTCCGGCCACGGCCCGTTCCCGCGCCATCTGCCCGCCCGGCGGGCGCCCGTCTGGCGGGTACGGGCCGTGCGGCGAGCGCAGCCCGGCGTCCGCGGTCAGGCCCGCCAGCCGGTCGGCGACCGTGCGCGGGTCCGGGTCGGCCAGTTCCCCGGCCAGCCGGCCGTCGGCCAGGAACAGCACCCGGTCGGCCCGGGCCGCGGCGGCCGGGTCGTGCGTGACCATGACCACGGTGGCCTGCTGCTGGTTGGCGAGGCGGCGGAGCAGGCTCAGGGCCTCGTGGCCGCTGGCCGAGTCAAGCATGCCGGTTGGCTCGTCGGCGACGATCACCTGCGGCCCGGTAACCAGCGCCCGGGCGATGGCGACCCGCTGCTGCTGGCCGCCGGACAGCTCGGCGGGCCGGTGCCCGGCCCGTCCGTCCAGGCCGACCGCGGCCAGCGCCGCGCCGGTTTCGCCCCGGCGCGGCCGGCGCCCGGCCAGCCGCAGCGGGAGGGCCACGTTCTGCCCGGCGGTCAGGTACGGCAGCAGATTGAACGACTGGAACACGAAGCCCACGTGGCGGCGGCGCAGCAGGGTCAGCTTGGTCTCGGACAGGCCGCGCAGCACGGTGCCGGCCAGGATCACCTCGCCGGAGGTGGGCCGGTCGAGCCCGGCCGCGCAGTGCAGCAGGGTGCTCTTGCCGGACCCGGACGGGCCCATCACGGCGGTGAACGTGCCCGCCGCGAACGAGGCGGTGACCCCGGCCAGGGCGGTGACCGGGCCGGCCGTGGACCGGTAGACCCTGGTCACCGCGTGCAGCGCCACCGGGGTCAGGGCGGCCGGGTTGCCGGTTTCCGGCATGGCTGAAGAGAACGACTGGCGCATGGTGTGCCCTCGCTTACGGGTGGATCGGGAGGAGGGTCAGGTCTAGTGCGGCTGCAGAGGGCCGAGCGGGCGGGGCCCGGCGAGCACGGTCTTGGCGTCGGCCAGTGGGTCGGCGGGCGGCCGCAGCAGGGTGCGGGCGACCACTGCGTGCGCCCGGGCGGTGGCCACGAGCACGTAGTTGAACAGCAGGAACACGATCAGGGCGCAGGCCGCGGCCAGGAACGCCTGGGGCAGCGTGGTGATGTAGAAGCCGTGCCCGCCGGGGCCGTGCGGGCCGTTCGGGAAGTAGCCGAGCTGCACGCCGTGCGCGGTGGCGCCGTGCGCGAGGTCCTGGACCGGGAAGTGATACCAGGCCGGCACGACCACGAGGCTGATCAGCACCACCCAGACGAGCAGCACGGAGAAGTCCAGCGCGGCCAGCGGGACCCACAGCCCGAGCAGGTAGGCCAGGTCCCGCCAGGTCGCCGGGTCCTGCCAGCGGGTCCGCGCCTGGGCGAACACGCCGGCCTTCGCGGGCTGGCGGTAGCCGCCGTGCAGCGGCGCGGCCAGTACCGGGCGCAGCCGCGCCCGCTCGGCGTTGGCCGCGAACCGGATCGCCCCGGACGCCACGACCAGCACCGGCACTCCGGCCAGCGTGATCGCGAGCAGGGCCCCGGTGCCTGCCGCGGCCAGCACGATGGCTGCCAGGACACCGCTGATCAGCACGTAGCTGCCGAGGAAGGCGGCGGCCTTCCAGGGCGCCGCGGACAGCAGCAGCCGGACCGGGTCGCCGCGGGCCGACAGCGTGATCGCCGGGCCAGGGTCGTGGCTGCTCATCCGACGTCCCGCATCAGCTTCTCGACCGCGCGCACGCTCTCGGTCAGCTTCTCCAGCTGGGAGCGCAGCTCCTGCTGGTTGGCCACGGCGTCCTCGGCCAGCTTGCGGTAGGCGGCCATGGCCACCGCGTCGGCGCGGTGCCGCTGGAGCCGGAAGTAGGAGGCCACGGCGATCGCGATGGTGGCGCCGATGACGAAGATGATCCCCACCGAGATAGTGATGGCGGTGTAGTTCGTCGAGCCGGCTGCCACCAGGGGCATGCTGGTCATCTGTCGCTCGCTTTCGTGTCCGTGTCTGCGGTGTGCCCGTCGCCCTCGGCGGCGCTGGCCGCCAGTGCCGCCGCGATCGTGTCCGCGGTAAGGCGGACCTCGAACGGGGCCAGCTCGTAGTACTTCATCGCCTTCCCGTCCCCGGACAGCTCCAGCTGGCCGGCTACCAGCCCGGCCTTCTCCAGCTTGTCCAGGTGCATGTACAGCAGCGGGCGGGACATGCCAAGCCGGCGGGCCAGCTCGCTGACGTGGATCCGGCCACCGGTCAGCTCGGCGATGACCCGCAGCCGCTGCGGGTTCGCCACGGCCGTCAGCACGGCCAGAAGCTGCTCTTCGGTCAGCACGATGACTCCACGCGTCTCTTTCACCTGTCAGCCAAAACTTACACATGACTGAACCGGCTGTCAAAGGCCTTCCGGGGACGCCCCCCGGCGCCGCGAGATCCGGAACGGCCGCCCCGGCTGCCTGAATCCCGCTGGCTGGGTAAGGATGGCAGTCATGGGCGAGCTGATCCTCCTCCGCCACGGCGAGACCGAGTGGAGCAAGCGGGGCTGCCACACCGGGCGGACCGACGTGCCGCTGACCCCCTACGGCGAGGAGATGGCCACCCGGCTGGCCCCGGCCCTGGCCAAGCGGGATATCGGGGCGGTGATCAGCAGCCCGGCGGAGCGCGCCCGGCGCACCGCCGAACTGGCCGGCCTGGCCGGCGCCCGCCCCGACCCGGACCTGTGGGAATGGGACTACGGCGGGTACGAGGGCCGGACCACCGCGCAGATCCGGGCCCAGCGTCCCGGCTGGTATCTGTGGCGCGACGGCGTCATCCCCGGCGACGCCAATCACCCCGGCGAGACGGCGGAGCAGGTCGCCGCCCGCGCCGACGCCGTGCTGGCCCGGGCCCGTCCGCTGCTGGATGGCGGCGACGTGGCCCTGGTCGCGCACGGCCACCTGCTGCGCATCCTGACCGCCCGCTACCTGGCGCTGGCCCCCGCCGACGGCCGCCTGTTCCGGCTCGACACCGGGACCCTCAGCACCCTCGGCACCGAACACGCCGAGCCGGTGATCACCTCCTGGAACGTCCCCCCGGCCGGGTAAGCCGGGTGACCCGGCTCAGCCAGCCTCGGGCATCCCGGCCGGCTCCCGCGCGCCGAGCCGGTCCAGGCCGAAGGTCCAGCCGCCGGTGACGATGGGCATCTCGAAGTCGCTGAGGCCGGAATGCACCAGCGTGAGCCGGCCCGCCTGAGGCCCGTGCCCGCCGGGCAGGCCCCGCGGCTAAGGCGTTTGCCTGATGCGGACCGCCACGCCCTACGGCAGGATCGGCCGCATGCTGGCCCTGACGGCGGCGCCCGCCGCCCCGCATGTCGCGCTCACCACCGTGGCTGACCCGGTGCCGCAGCCCGGCCAGGCCCTGGTCCGCGTCCGTGCGTTCTCCCTGAACCGCGGCGAGGTCACCCACCTGCCCAGGCTGCCCGCGGGCTCGCTCACCGGCTGGGACATCGCCGGGGTTGTCGAGCAGGCCGCGGCCGACGGCACCGGCCCGCCGGCCGGCACCCGGGTGGCCGGCCTGGTCAGGTCCGGCGCCTGGGCGCAGCTCGCGGCGGTCCCGGCCAGCCGGCTGGCCCCGCTCCCCGACGAGGTGCCCGACCCGCAGGCGGCCGCGCTGCCCACCGCCGGGCTGACGGCCCTGCGCTCGATGGAGGTCGCGGGCCTGCTGCTGGGCAAGCGCATGCTGGTCACCGGCGCGACCGGCGGCGTCGGCCGGATCGCGGTCCAGCTCGGCCGGGCCAGCGGGGCCCGCGTGACCGCGCTGGCCCGCAAGCCCGCGGCCGCCGCGGACCTGCTGCGCCGCCTGGGCGCCGAAGACGTCACCAGCGAGCCCGCCGGCGATTTTGACTTCATCCTGGAGGCCGTGGGAGGAGCCACCTTCGGGCTGGCGATCGAGCACCTCGCCCCGCGCGGGATCGTGGTGAACATCGGGACCCAGTCCGACGACGAGACCGTCACCTTCCGGGCGAACCGCTACGACCGCTCCTTCGGCGCGCGGATCTACACCCTCAACCTGCCCGACGAGCTGGAAGCACACGGCAGCACAGCAACCGACCTGGCCCGCCTCTGCACGCTGGTGGCGAGCGGCCAGCTCGACGCCCAGGTCGAATTCGAGGGCTCCTGGCGCCAGCCAGCCCCAGCGATAGCGGCCCTGCTCACCCGCCGCATAGGCGGCAAGGCCGTGCTGCACGTCGACTGACCAGGACCTCAAGCGCGCTTAAGCAGCCGGCCTGGCCAGACCGGCGGCGACCTTCTCGGCGACCAGCTCGAAGGAGCGGGCCCGGTCCTTGATGTCGTAGACCATCGTGGTGAGCATCAGCTCATCGGCTTGCGTCCGGTCCAGCAAGCCCTGCAGCTCACCCCGCACCGTCTCCGGCGAGCCGACCGCCTGCCCGGCGAACCGGTCCCGGACGAACATCTGCTCCACCGGGGAGTACTCGTACGACGCCGCTTCCTGCGGCGTGATCAGCGCCCGCGGCTGGCCGGACCGCAGCTGGGCGAAGGACACCCGCGCCGGGCCGCCCAGGAACTGCGCCTGCTCATCACTATCGGCGCAGATCACCGCCACGCAGACCATGGCCAGCGGCTTGTCCAGCACGGCCGACGGGCGGAAGTTCTGCCGGTACAGGGCCAGCGCGGGCTCGGTGTTGGCCGCGCTGAAGTGGTGCGCGAACGAGAACGGCAGGCCGAGCAGACCCGCCAGCTGGGCGCTGTACCCGCTCGACCCCAGCAGCCAGATGGCCGGCATGTCGCCCCGCCCCGGCCGGGCCAGGATCGGCGGCGCGTCCTCGCCCCCGCCGAACAGGCCGATCAGGTCGAACAGCTCCCGGGGGAAGTCCTCGGCCGACAGCCCGTCGGTGGTCCGCCGCAGGGCCAGCGCGGTCCGCTGGTCGGTGCCCGGCGCCCGGCCGATGCCCAGGTCGATCCGTCCCGGGTGCAGCGCCTCCAGCGTGCCGAACTGCTCGGCCACCACCAGCGGCGCGTGGTTGGGCAGCATCACCCCGCCGGACCCGACCCGGATCCGGCTGGTCGACGCGGCCAGGTGCGCGATCAGCACGGCCGGTGCCGAGCTGGCGATGGCCGGCATGTTGTGGTGCTCGGCGACCCAGAACCGGTGGTAGCCGAGCTCCTCGGTGCGCCGGGCGAGCTCGGTGGTCTGGGCCAGGGCCTGCCCGGAAGTGCCGCCCGCCGCGAACGGGGCCAGATCCAGGACAGACAGCGGAACCTCAGTCACGCCCTAGCCAACCCGGCAGGCCCGGCGATTCTTCCGCCCGCTGACCCGCTGACCCGCCGGCCCGCCGGCCCGCCGGGCCTCCCCCGGCCCGGCTTACAGCCCCAGCGCGCCCGCCAGCTCCTGGTAGCCCGGCCCCAGCAGCTCGCCGTCATCCCTGGTCAGCAGCTGGACCACGACATGGTCAGCGCCCGCCGCCAGGTGCTCCCGCAGCCCGGCCGCGACCTCCCCGGCGCTCCCGTGCAGCACCAGCGCGTCGATCAGCGCGTCGCTGCCGCCGTTCGCCAGGTCCGCCCCGGACCAGCCAAGACGGCGCAGGTTGCTGGTGTAGTTGACCAGCCCCAGGTACGGCTTCTCCACCCGCGGCCGGCCGGTCTCCCGCGCCCGCTGCGGGTCGGTGTCCAGCACCACCTTGTGCTCCGGGGCGAGCAGCGGGCCGGCGCCCAGGATCTCCCTGGCCTGCCGGGTGTGCTCGGCGGTGACCAGGTACGGGATCGCGCCGCCGGCCCGTTCCCCGGCGAGCCGCAGGACCCGGGGCCCGAGCGCGGCCACGACGACGCCGCTGGCCGGCACGCCGGCGGCCAGCAAGGTCCCGAGGTAATCCGCCAGCGCACCGTATGGCTTAACGTACGAGGCCGTCGCCTCGGGGTGACCCGCCCCGATACCGAGGATGAACCGCCCGGGGAACCTCCCGGCCAGCCGGTGCCACGACCCGGCGACGGTGGCGGCGTCGTCCTTCCAGATGTTCACGATGCTGGTGCCCAGCACCAGCGTGCTGGTCGCGGCGAGCAGCTCCTCCACCGCGGCCAGGTCACCGTCCGGCGAGCTGCCGACCCACAGCGTGCCGTAGCCCGCCTGCTCGATCGCGGCGGCCAGGCCCGGGGACAGTGCGTGCCACCCGCGCCAGATGCCGAACTCGCCTAGATGATCACGTGCCTGGTCCATGTCTCCCTCTTCTGATTACGGTTCCGGGGGCGCGGGGCACCGGGCCACGACTCTGGTCAGGGTGCGGCCGAGCGGCAGGTCGAGGCGCAGGCTGGCCTGGCCGTCGCCGCGAGTCGGCCCGCGGTTGATGATCGCGACCGGGATGCCCTCCCCGGCCGCATGCCGGACAAACCGGTAGCCGGACATGACGGTCAGCGAGGAGCCCAGCACGAGCAGCGCCCGGGCCTGGCTGACCAGCTGGTAGCACTCGGCTACCCGGGCCCTGGGCACGTTCTCGCCGAAGAAGATCACGTCGGGCTTGAGCACGCCGCCGCAGGCCCGGCAATCCACGATCGCGAAACCCGCGGTGTCGGCGTCCGTCAGGACCGCGTCGCCGTCCGGGTTGATCGCGGTGGCCCGCGCGTCCCAGCCCGGGTTGGCGGCGCGCAGGCGCTGGTCGAGCTCGTCCCGCGGGGTCCGCTGGCGGCAGCCCAGGCAGACCACCCGGTCCAGGCTGCCATGCAGCTCGATGACCTGCCGGGCGCCGCCCGCCTGGTGCAGGCCGTCCACGTTCTGGGTGATGATCCCGGCCAGCAAGCCGCGGCCCTGGAGCGCGGCCACCGCGCGGTGGCCGTCGTTGGGCTCGGCCCGGGCCACGTGCCGCCAGCCCAGGTGGCTGCGGGCCCAGTAGCGGCGGCGGGCCTCGTCGCTGCCGGTGAAGGTCTGGTAGGTCATCGGCTCGGCCCGGCGGGCCAGCCCGGTCGGGCCCCGGTAGTCCGGGATGCCGGACTCGGTGGACAGCCCGGCCCCGCTCAGCACCGCCACCCCGCCGCCGCGGACCAGCGCGGCCAGCGCCGCAAGCGAGGCCGCCGTTCCGGGACCGGGATCTGCGGACGGCGCCCCGCGCCCCAGGGGCCGTATTCCATGAAAAAGCTCAGCCGCCGCATTTGCTGCATCCGCCACTTGCGTCACTGGCGGCGGCCCGGGGGCTCTCGGCGGGATCACCTCTTTATGGTGCCCGATGACAGCCCGTGGCCGGCTCGTCCCTATCGTGGGCAGGTGCTTATCACCGAGTGCCGGGCCGAGGACGTCCCGGTGCTGGAGGCCGCGATGCCCACCGGCGGGTCACGGTTCCACGAGCGGCGGTTCGCCCGGCACCGGACCGGCGCTTCCGCGTTCCTGATCGCCTGGCTGGCCGGCGAGCCGGTCGGGCAGGTGGAGATCCGCTGGGGCGGCTGCGCGGCTGCCGAGGTGCAGGAGCGGTTTCCCGGTGTCCCGGAGCTGAACGGGCTGGAGGTGTGGCCGCCGTGGCGCCGGTCCCGCGGCCTGGGCACCGAGCTGATCACCGAGGTCGAGCGCCGGGTGGCGGCGGCCGGGCACCCCCAGGTGGGGCTGGGCGTGGGCGACGACAACCCGCGGGCCGCGGACCTGTACCTCCGGCTCGGCTACGCCGAGACCGGCTGCCGCTACCTGGACCGGTACGAGATCACCGACGGCGCCGGCGCCCGCCGGCTGATGGCCGACCCTTGCCGCTTCCTGATCAAGGACCTGCGCCCGGCCGGCTGAACCGGGCGCCAGAGACGCGCGTGATCCCCAGGCCCCATAGAACGCTCAGCAGGAATCGGGCGTGCGTCAGCTCTCCGGCGCGGCGAGCAGCAGGTCGATGTACTCGAAGGGGATCGGTCCCATGCCGGGCGGGAGGTTCGGCGCGACGTGATTGTCGTACCAGGATTGGTGGGCTTCCCGTGATTCCCACACCTCGATGACGCGATACCCGCTGCTTGCGGCGCCGCTGAGGTGGCTCACGAAGCCGGGAGCCTTCTCCAGCGCGTCCACCACGCCGGCGCCGCGCATCCCGTCGATGAAACTGGCGTCGGCCCCCGGAGCCTCGGCGATCATGATTACGGCCATTTCTTGCTCCTGGTTGTGAGTTACCCGGCCCGGCTGGTGCCGGGCTGTGCGGAAGGTCGTGCGGATAAGGACGCTGTGGGTTACCCGGGCGTCAGCAGGCTCTTAGCCGGTCCACTCGTCGTCGACGGTCAGGTCGGTGAACTGCGGCGGGCCGTCGAAAATGTCGGCCATCATCGCCCGGGCGGCCTGCAGCTTTTCCTGGCGGCGCGGATCCTGCTCGCGCGCGCGTGCTTTGTCCTCGCTCTCGAAGACCACCAGCGTGTACACCTGGCTGGGGTCCTTCTGGTCGTGCATCATCAGCGTCCGGACCAGTCCCGATCCTGGCTGCTCCGCGGCCTGGAACTGCTTATCCAGCCCGGCAGTGTCGCTGCCTGGCTTCAAGCGCATCTTGATGAGCTGTGCCCACATAGCGCATTCCTTTCCTAGCGGTCAGATTCTGCTGGTGCCGTAGTCGAGCACCAGTTCGGGCGGGGTGAATCCCTGGTCCCAGGCGATGCCGTGGACCTGGCGGGCGTGGCCGCGGAACCAGCGGTCGAACGGCTCCGCCGAGGTGCCCAGGAGGGTGAACGCGGCGGCCAGGTCATCGGCCTCCAGGTAGACCACGGCCACATCCCCGCCTGGCCCGGGCTGGATCCAGACCGCTTCCCGGATGATGCCCGCCCGGCGCCGGGCATCCTGGTAAGCCTCCTTGCGCGCACCGGACCAGCACGAGGCCAGCGCGGCCCGGACCGCCTCGGCCTGGCCGGGCAGCAGCGGAACGGCAAACGCAACGCACTGCATGCGACCGATTGGCCGGGGTCAGTGTGAAGGCTGCGCCGGAGCCGCGAAGGCAGCCACGACCTCACCGTAGGTCGCCATAGCGGTGCCCGGCTCGACCACTGGCATGATCTCGACGTCCATGAACGGCGTGAACGGGTTCTCGGCCACGATCCGGTTCAGCTCGGCCGAATCGTCGATGTCAGCGAGCACCAGACCGCCGCCGATGACGAAGAACTCGAGCGTCGAGAAAAGCTTCGAGTAATTCTCGACCCACTGACCCAATGCTCCCATCAGCATCGGGAGCGCCTCGATGGGCGCCGCACTCCTCGGACGATAGATGATTGCGACTCGCATGCCATCCCCACCCTTTCCGCACCGGCCCGAGCGCCCCGCAGAACGACATCCGGTCCTTCCCGCAACGCCCGGTTGACCTGGTCAGCTACCGGTCGATTGTGCTGCTGGCCAGCGGCCAAGACATCACTCGATCGAGTGATGTACCACGGCGGACAGCGCAACCCGGTTCGGTGCTGCTCGGTCAGGCGGGTTGCGCCCGGCGG
>DASVBE010000085.1:0-22522 GCA_036375995.1 Streptosporangiaceae bacterium
ACATGGTCGAAAACCAGTTGTCCGGGCGCACTGTGCTGGCTGGCTCGCTCCGGGCCGCTATGCGCGCTGCCTTCCCTCCTCGCTCCCTCGGCGCTCCTTCGTCGCGCCTCATCGCTCGTCAGGAAAACAGCGCCGCGGCCCGCCACGAGCCAGCGCTGCTGGCTCCGCCGGCCGGGGCGGCGCTGGGCCGGGGTGACGCTGGGCGGCGGCGCGGCCGGGTCGGTGATGGCGGGCTCGGTGTCGAGGATCTCGTAGACCCGCTGCGCGGCGGTGGCCGCTTCCTGGCCCGAGGCCAGCAGGTAGCCCATCGACTGGATCGGCCAGACCAGCAGCAGGGCCAGCGTGATGTAGGCGACCAGGCCGCCCAGGGTCAGCTCGTGCCGGCTGACGGCCAGCGCGCCGAGCAGCAGCACCAGGCCGATCATGATGTTCGGGATCAGGTCGAGCAGGGCCCAGAACGAGCCGCGCAGGGCGGACTTGTCGGCCTGGGTGTCGTAGGCCAGCCGGGCCTGGGCGCCGTGCCGGGCGGCGGCCTCGCCGCGGCGGCCGAGAGCCTTGAGCACCCGGATGCCGGCGGCCGCCTCCTCCACGTAGGTGGCCAGGTCACCCTGCAGGTCCTGAGCCCGCCGGGACAGCACCCGGTAGCGGATGTCGAACCGGTAGCAGGCCACCGCGACCGGCGCCCCGACCAGCCCGGCGATCAGGCCGAGCCACCAGTTCAGGTGGATCAGCAGGCCGACCACGGTGAAGAAGGTGGCCAGGTTAGTGATCAGGAAGATGGTGCCGAACCCGGCGAACCGGCGGATCGCCGACAGGTCGGTGGTGGCCCGGGACAGCAGCTGGCCGGACTGCCAGGCGCCGTGGAAGCCGGCGTCCAGCCGCTGCAGGTGCGCGTACAGGTCGTCGCGCATGTCCCGCTCCATGGTGGTCACCGCTTTGGCCATGACCCAGCGGCGGAGGAAGTTCAGCGTGGCCTGGACGACGCCCAGGGCCACCGCCGCGGCGCCGAGCGGCAGCAGCAGGGCGCGCTCGCCGTGGGCGATCGGGCCGTCGATAACCGCCTTGGTCAGCAGCGGGATGAGGATCTCGGTGCCCACCGCGGCGAACGCCGCCGCCAGCATCAGAGCCAGCTGAAAGTAATAGGGACGGACATACTCCCGCGCCCGCCACAGTGCTTGCAGGGGGCTCTGGGGCTTAACCGGGGTCTGGCTGTGGGCATGGCAAAGCGGACCAGCTGGCGCAGACGGCATTTACCCGAGGCTAGCTGGGCGCCACCGGGCTGTCACCTGAATTTCGCTCTGCGCGACATCCGCACCATACCGGGCATGACCCGGGCAGGCCGGTATTTCTGCGTAATAACCATCTAGGCGGCAGGGTGGCGGCCAGCAGGCAACTCTGGCAACCTGGCATATCCGGGGGGCTCAGGGGCCAGCGCAGGCGGCTGGCAGGGGAGAGGGACCCATGGAGCGGACGTATTCGTGGGCGCAGCCTGTTACCGCCCCGAGTTCGCCTGTCCCAGTGATCGCGGCCTATTACGACGCGGTGATCATTATCTGCGAGCTGGCGGCCCAGTTCAGCGACGAAGCCTGGAATGCACCGACGCCGTGCGCGGACTGGCGGGCGGTGGACCTGGCCGGGCACCTGCGCTGCGTGGCCGACGATTACCACGAGTACCTCGACGACGCCCCGCTGTCCCGGCTGTCCCGGCTGATGGCCACCGGCGTGCACCCGGACACCCTGGCCCGCAAGCTGGCCCGGCAGAACGCCGCGGAGCTGGCCGCGCTGCCGGACGGCACCGGGCCCGAGCACATCGCCGCGTTCGCCCGGTCCGCCCGCGCCTACGCCCGCCGGGTCCGCGCGGTCTGGGACCTGCCGCACCACCAGTACCGCGGGATGACGGTCACGGTCGGCGGGATGGCCGGCGCGGCCTGCGCCGAGTGGCAGCTGCACGCCTGGGACCTGGCCCGGGCGCTGGGCAAGGACTACCGGCCCGCGTCCCCGGAGACCGTGCTGGGCGGCTGGCGGGCCGGCATGCCGCAGCTGCCGGTCTGGGTCGAGGCCGGCCCCGGGTACTCCGCCGGGGACCCGTGGCACGCGCTGCTGGCCACGTCAGGGCGTTCCCCCGAGTGGAGCTGTGCTAGTTAGCTCGCTGCCTTCCCTCCTCGCTCCCTGCGTCGCTCTTCGTCGCTCCTCGTTCGCTCGTCAGTCCAGGCAGCGCCGCGGCCCTCCGCGAGCTAGGCCGGCTCCGCCGGCGATGATGGGCCGGTGATCAGAACTGCTGGAGGGAACCTGGCATGCCGTTCGACGTGAGCAAGGTGCGGGCCGCCTACCCGGCCCTGGCCGACGGGTACGCCTACCTGGACGGGGCGGCCGGCACCCAGGTGCCCGAGCCGGTCATCGACGCGATCAGCGGGGCGTACCGGACCGGGATCGGCAACACCGGCGGGGAGTTCCCGGCCAGCGCCCGCTCGGACGCGCTCGTCACCGAGGCCCGCCGGGCCGTGGCCGACCTGGTGGGCGGCGAGCCGGACGGCGTCATCCTGGGCCCGAACATGACCACGCTGACGTTCCGGCTGGCCGAGGTGCTGTCGGCGCGCTGGGGGCCGGGCGACGAGATCGTGGTGACCCGGCTGGATCACGACGCGAACGTGCGGCCGTGGGTGCTGGCCGCGGAGCGGGCCGGGGCCACCGTCCGCTGGGCCCAGGTCGAGCTGCCCTCCGGCGAGCTGCCGGCCGGCCAGTTCGGGGCGCTGATCGGCGACCGGACCCGGCTGGTCGCGGTCAGTGCGGCCAGCAACATCATCGGCACCCGGCCGGACGTGGCCGCGATCACCGCGCGGGCCCGGGCGGCGGGCGCGGTGAGCTACGTGGACGGGGTGCACGCCACCCCGCACGGGCCGACCGACGTGCGCACGCTCGGCGCCGACTTCTACGCCACCAGCGCGTACAAGTGGTCCGGGCCGCACATCGGCGCGGTGATCGCCGACCCGGCCCGGCTCGAGGCGCTGCACCCGGGCAAGCTCGTGCCCGCCCCGGACTACGTGCCGGACCGGTTCGAGCACGGCACCGCGCCGTTCGCGGACCTGGCCGGGGTCGCTGCCGCGGTAGACCACCTGGCTTCCTTCGCCGACGCCAGCGGCGGGTCCCGCCGGGACCGGGTGGTGGCCGCGATGACCGCGGTCGCCCAGTACGAGGAGGACCTGGCCGCGGTGATGTTCGCCGGGCTGGCCGCGCTGCCCGGGGTGACCACCTATGGCGCGGCCCGGCGGCGCACCGCGACGGCCTTCTTCAACGTCGCCGGGCACACCCCGCAGCAGGTCGCGGCACACCTGGCGGCCCGCCGGGTGAACGTGTGGAACGGCGACAACTACGCCTGGGAGCTGGCCGGCGTGCTGGGGGTGCGGGACAGCGGCGGCGCGGTCCGCGCCGGCCTGGTCCACTACAACGACCGCAGCGACGTGGACCGGCTGCTGGCCGCGGTGGCGGAGCTGGCCGGCTAGCGGTGCTGGCTGGCTCGCGCCAGGCCGCCCTTTGGCCGCGCTGCCTTCCCTCCTCGCTCCCTCGGCGCTCCTTCGTCGCGCCTCATCGCTCGTCAGGAAAACAGCGCCGCGGCCCTGCGCTCGCTGGCCGGCTCCGCCGGCGGCTAGCTGTCTTGCGCTCCGGTTTCCACCGCGTACCGGTACACCCGGGAATCGCGCTGCACGAAGCCGATCCGCTCGTACAGCCGCCCGGCCGCCTGCCGGGACGGCCGGGAGGTGAGGTCCACGGTGCGCGCCCCGGCCTTCTGGGCGATGTGCACGGCGGCCTCGGACAGCGCCTGGCCGGTGCCGGTCCGCCGGGCGTTCTCGTCCACCACCACGTCCTCGATCCAGGCGCGCAGCCCGGTCGGGGTGGGGAACATGGCCAGCGTCAGCGTGCCGATCACCTCGCCGTCCAGCCGCGCGACCAGCAGGGTGATCGCCTCGTGCCCGGCCACCGCGGCCAGCGCGGCCTGGTCCAGCGGCGGCGCGCTGCGGGACAGCTGCGGGACCAGCCTGCCGAAGGCCGCCGTCAGCTCATCGGTTACCTCGGTGATGACCTCTACCTGGACGCTCACGCGGGCACACTACCTGAGCGGCTAGCACAGCGAGCGGCTAGCACAGGCGGATCAGGGCGGCGGTGCCCGCGGCGGCCACGATCACGGCCAGGAACGGCAGTCTCGCCAGCAGGGCAGCTACCGCGGCGGCCATCCCGGCCAGCCGGGCCGGGTCGGCCTGCAGCGACTGGCCGCTGGTCAGCGTCTGCACCGCGATCAGCGCGGCGAGCAGCGCCACCGGGACCAGCTCGGCGAACCGGCGGGCCAGCGGCCGCTCCAGCAGCCGCGGCGGGACGACGAGTCCGGCCAGCTTCAGCCCGTAGCAGCCCGCCGCGGTGGCCAGCACCGCGGCCCACACGGCGGTCACCGGGCCGCCCCGTCCCCGGCGGCCGGTGTGCCGTCACCGGCCTGCCCGCGGGTGGCCCACGCGACCGCCAGCGCGGCCGGCGCGGCCAGGATGATGGGCACACCCGGCGGCAGGACCGGCGCGGCGGCCAGTGCGATCAGCGCGCCGCCCGCGCCCGCGGCCCGCTCCGCCCGGCCGCTGCGCAGCCGCGGCCAGATCAGCGCCAGGAACGCGGCCGGCCCGACCACGTCAAGCCCCAGGTCCTGCGGCGAGCCGAACCGGCCGGCCCCGAGCGCGCCCGCCAGCGTGGCCAGGTTCCAGGTCAGGTACAGCGTGCCGAACGTGGCCCAGAACGCGGTCCGGCTGGCCGCCCGGCCCGGCTGGGCCGTGGCCATCGCGGTGGTCTCGTCGATGACGCCCATCGCGGCCAGCACCCGGGCCGGGCCGCGCACCGCCAGCGTGCCAGCCAGCCGCAGCGCGTACAGCGTGTTCCGGCTGCCCAGCAGCACCGCGCTGACCACCCCGGCGGCCAGGCTGCCGCCCACGGCGATGGTCCCGGCCAGCGCGAACTGCGACGCGCCGGTGAACGCGAGCAGGCTCAGCGCGCTAGCCTGGCCCACGGTCAGCCCGGAGCCCACCGCGGCCGCGCCGTAGGCCAGCCCGGACACCCCGACGGCCAGCCCCAGCCCGATCCCGTCACGCACCGGCGTGGGCGCCGACGCGGGCGGCTTCGTGGGCGTTTGCTGGGCAGCGGGCGGCCCCGCCTGGTCGGCCATGGGCCCCACGCTAGGCGCCGGGCCGCAGCACCTTCTTGTACGTTCTTGCCGCGGCCCGCTCCCGCTGGTAGGCGCCCGGCGGCACGCCGACGGCCCGCTTGAAGTGCCGGGTCAGGTGCGGCTGGTCGGCGAACCCGGCGTCCGCCGCGACCTGGGCGGGGGGCAGCCCGGCGTCCAGCAGCTGCCGGGCCAGCCGGACCCTGAGCTGGTTGAGGTAGGCGTGCGGTGGCAGCCCGGTCTCCGCCCGGAAGGCCCGCAGCAGCGCGAACGGGCTCATCCCGGCGTCCGCCGCCAGCTCGTCCAGGCTGGGCGGGTCGGCGAGCCGTTCCGCCAGGAGCTCCCTGGTTCGGCTGACCGCAGCTGAAGACGTACGCAGCCGGGGGTGCGGATCGGGTTCACGACCGAGCCGGGCATGGGCGCGGAGGATCCCGGCCAGCCCGGCGCGGAGCAGGCTGGAGGAGGCCAGCCGGTCACCGCGCTCGGCCGCGAGGTGCGCTGCGCGCACCAGCCGGGCGGCGGCCGGGTCGTCGACCACGGTCCGCGGGAAGCTCGGCGTGCCCAGCGCCGCGCCCAGCTCGGCGGCGATGCCGGAGACCAGGCCGACGGACGGGTACAGGACCCGGTAGGCCCAGCCCTCGGGGACGCCGGCCTGGCCGGTGTGCACGACCTCCGGGTTGAGCAGCGCGACCGTTCCCGGGCCGGCCCGGAGCAGCTCGCTGCCGTAGGCGAACTCCTCCACCCCGGCCTCGATCACGCCGACCGTGAACGTCTCGTGCGAGTGCCGGGCGTAGCGGTGCGTGACGTACCGGGCCCGCAGCAGGTCCACCCCGGGCACCGCGTCATGCTGCCAGTACCGGGCGCTCTCGGCGGGTGCGCTCGCGGTCGGCATGCTTCATGCCTACCCGACCGCGGGCGGCGGCCGCCACTGGGTTTGCGGCCAGGCACCGCGGGTTTGCGGCCAGGCACCGCGGGTTTGCGGCCGGCTAGGGGGCGGGCACCGCCGGGGCGGACTGGTGGCCCGACATCACCACCAGCGCGTGCTCGACCAGGCTGACCAGCACGTCCCGGCCGGACGTCGAATGCCGCGCGTCGCACAGGATGACCGGCACGTCCGGGTCCAGGTCCAGCGCGGTCCGCACGTCCCTGCTCCGGTAGCGGCGGGCCCCCTCGAAGCAGTTCACCGCGACCACGAACGGGATCGCGCGGCGCTCGAAGTAGTCCACCGACGGGAAGCAGTCGGCCAGCCGCCGGGTGTCAGCCAGCACCACCGCGCCGAGCGCGCCGCGGGCCAGCTCGTCCCACATGAACCAGAACCGCTCCTGGCCCGGCGTGCCGAACAGGTAGATGACCAGGTTGTCGCGGATCGTGATGCGGCCGAAGTCCAGCGCGACCGTGGTGGTGGACTTCCGCTCGACGCCGTCGGTGATGTCCAGGTGGGTGCCGAGCTCGCTGAGCGGCTCCTCGGTGCGCAGCGGCTTGATCTCGGTCAGCGAGCCGACCAGGGTGGTCTTCCCCGCGCCGAAGCCGCCGGCCACCAGGATCTTGATGGCGACCGGCGCGTCCCCCGGGCCGCCCTGGTCAGAGCCTGCGTAGACCATCGACTACCTCTCTGAGGATGCGCGGGTCGAGCAGCCGCGCGGGTGGGGCGGGGTTGTGGACCGTGACCAGTTCCAGGTCCCGCAGGTCTGCTATGAGCACCCGGATCACGCCCACCGGCAGGTCCAGGTCGGAGGCCAGGTCCGCGACGGACACCGGCAGGCGGCATAGCCGCAGGATGGAGTAGTGCTCCGGGCCGAGGTCCGCCGACCTGGCCCGGGCTCCCCGCACGGCAGTGACCAGCGCGATCAGGTCCAGATCGGTGCCGGTCGGGCGGGTCCGGCCGCTGATTACCGCATACGGGCGGACGACCGGTCCCGCTTCTTTGTCCAGCCAGCGGTCGGTGGGCGAGGGCATGGCGGGGTCAGCCCGGTGTTTCCGCGCCGATGACCGGCCTGGGGCTGATGGACAGATGCGTTCCCACCCGCTTGACCAGGACCGCCATCTCGTACGCGATCAGCCCGGCGTCAGCGGCCGCCGGGCTCAGCACGGCCAGGCAACTGCCGTCGCCGGCCGCGGTGACGAACAGGAACGAAGCGTCCATCTCCACGATGACCTGCCGGACCTGACCGCCGCCGAAGTGCCGCCCGGCGCCGCGGGCCAGGCTCTGGAAGCCCGCCGCCACCGCGGCCAGATGCTCGGCGTCCTCCCTGGCCAGGCTGCGAGAGGAGCCAAGGACCAAGCCGTCGCGGGAGAGGATCACCGCCTTGTCGATCTGCGCCACCCGGCTGACCAGATCGTCAAGGAGCCAGTCAAGCTCCCCTGAGGTCATGCCCGCACCGTCCCCGAACTGCTGCGCTGCACTCATCGTTTCCCTGCACTCACTTCTTGCCTGGCGGCCGGCCGGGGATCCCGGACGACTCGGCGGGCGATCCGGCCTCGTCCTGGTCGCTGGCGGTCAGCCCGCGGCCCCGGTCGGGCGGGTCGAACACGGACCGGCCCTTCTGCCAGCCCTGCTGGATCGCGGACATCGTGGCCCGGATCTCGTCCGGCGACCGGCCCTCGCCGGTCTCCTCGGCTTCCGCGTCCATGGCCGGGCTGACCGGGGCGGCCAGCGTGTCGTCCCGCAGCTGCGGCGCGATGCTGGCCTGGCGGACCCGGCGCGGCAGCAGCTCGGCGTCGCCGAGGTCGCCGTCGGCCTCCAGGCCGGGGCTGGCTGTTCCGGTCACGCCGCTGCCCAGCAAACCGGCGGCCGGGCTGGCCGAGGTGTGAGCCGAGGGAGACAGCTCAGGCGCGGCCGGGTAGCCGAAACCCGGGCTGGTGGCGTCGGATTCCGCCGGGGCGGCCGGCTCGACGCTCCAGGCGCCTGACCGGGAAGGCTCGGCGGTCATCAGCCCGGACGTGCCGGACGGGGCGGAGGCCCGGTCCAGGGGGCCGAGCGAGTCGCCGCGCCGGCCGGACTCGGGCGCGGACGGCCAGCCGGGGCTCGGGGCGTAACCCGAGCTGGCGGCGAGACCGTTGGTGTCGCCGGGATAGCCCTCGGAATCGTCGGGGGCCACGTGCCGGCCGGCCCGCCGGGTCAGCCGCTCGTCCTGGACCTGGTCCTCGTCGAAGGCGCCCTCGGGCACCACCAGGGTGAGCGGGATCAGCACGATGGCTGTCGTGCCGCCGTACGGCGAGGAACGGAGCGAGATCTTCACGTTGTGCCGCTTGGCCAGCTGGCCGGCCACGAACAGGCCCAGCTGGTCGCTGCCGGACAGGTCGAACGGCGGCGGGTTGGCCAGCCGCTCGTTGATCTCGGCCCGCTGCTCCTCGCTCATGCCCAGCCCGCGGTCCTCGATCTCGATCGCGAACCCGCGGCCGACCACGTCGCCGCCGATCAGCACCGGGGTGTTCGGCGGGGAGAAGATGGCCGCGTTCTCGGCCAGCTCCGCGATCATGTGGATCACGTCGCCGACGGCGGGCCCGGCCAGCCCGGCCCGGGTGCTGGCGGTGACCTTGATCCGGGTGTAGTCCTCGACCTCGGCAACGGCCGCGCGGATCACGTCGACCAGCGGCACCGGGTTGCGCCAGCCGCGGGCCGGCGCGTCGCCGGACAGGATGATCAGGCTTTCCGCGTGCCGCCGCATCCTGGTCGTCAGGTGGTCGATACGGAACAGGTCCTCGAGCTCGTCCGGCTTGTCCGCGCGGCGCTCCATCGCGTCCAGCAGGGCCAGCTGGCGGTGCAGCAGGGACTGGCTGCGCCGGGCCAGGTTGCGGAAGATGTCGCTGATCCCGCGGCGCAGCCGGGCCTCGCCCACGGCCGCTTCGACCGCGGTCCGGCGCACGGTGGAGAACGCCTCGCCCACCTGGCGGATCTCACTGATCTTCGCGGCCGGGGCGGGGTCGTCCTCGGCGGTGTCCACGTCCTCGCCGTCGCGCAGCCGCTGGATCACCTCGGGCAGCCGCCGCCCGGCCAGGTCCTCCGCGGACCCGCGCAGCTCGGCCAGCTCACGGACCAGGCCGCGGCCGAGCAGGAAGGTGACCACCAGCGAGGCGATGACCGCCAGCAGGCCCAGGCCGCCGGTGATGAACAGCCGGAGGTAGATGAGCTCCGCGTCGTGGGTGGCCTTGCTGGTCAGCAGCACGGCGATCCGGCTGGCGGCCGCGCTCTCACCGCCCTGGATCTTGAGGAACGTCTGCTCGAAGGCGCCGAACAGGGCCGGGTTCAGCCGGTTGCCGCGGGAGGCGATGATCCGGTTCTCCGCGGCCTTGATGGCGGCCAGGTCCTGCGGGGTGACGCGGGCGTACTCGCGCTGGTACTGCGTGATCAGGTCGGTGATGTTCTCCGCGAAGATCTGCCGGCGGGCGCCCACCAGCTGGGTGAACGCGATCCGGTCGGACTGCGGGAAGGACCCCGCGGTCACGTCGCTGACCAGCAGCGCCAGCTCGCGGGCCAGCATCTCCTCGGACCGGCCGACCCGGACCAGGGCCAGCGACTGGGTCACCAGCTCCGGGTCGTTCTCCTGCAGGATCGCCTGGTTGATGACCTGGGTGCCGTCGCTGATGATCTTGTTGTAGTGGTTGTAGGCGTCGTCCCGGCTGACCGACCGCGCCTCGACCTGCGCGTTGAACGCGGGCAAGCCCGCGACGTCGGCCAGCAGCACGCTGATCGCGGCCTTCTCACCCACCGACTCGTTGCCGGTGGTGCCCGGGGAAGTCAGCGCCGCCTTCAGGGCCAGTGCGGTGGCCTGGGTCTTGGCCTCGGCGGCCTTCAGCTGATTCAGCGCGTCCGCCGTGGGCCGGGCCAGGTACACCAGGGCCAGCGGGCGCTCCCTCCCGACCGCGCCGTAGAAGTTCCCGGCCGGCTGGGCGGTCGAGTTCTTCAGCACGTTGGTCCTGGCCAGATTGATCGCCTGGGTGGCGAACACGGTGGTCGAGTAGGCGTACAGCCCGATGAGCGACAGCACCGGGACGAGAACGAGGAGCAGGATCCTCTGGCGGACGGAGCTCAGACGCAAACCCATAGTGGCCCTCAGGCAGTCTGTGCGGAACGGATTAATGGCCCTGACACAGGAAGGCGACCGGAAAAGCCCCCCGGTGCGGACCATAGCAGGACAGGCATACCTGGTCCGGCAAACCGGCAATCTCCGGCAAATCAGCTATTGAATTTGCCGCCGGTTAGCGTGAGCGGCCCGCCCGGGTTTACCAGCCGTGCCGGCTTGCCTCCGCAGCGAAATCATCACGGTCACGCCATGCGCTGGGAACACTGCGAATATGAACTTCGCTCAGGGGTATCCGCAGGCGGGAAGCCGCCGGGCGAGGGCTGCGGCGGGCCGGAACCCAGGCCGCCCGGGCCCGGCTTCGGACTCAGGCCCGGGGCCTGCACGGCAGATACCGCGGGCCATGATCGCCGCTGCAACGGCTGCGGCAGGCGGTACCGGTGTGATTCACGGGCCAGCGGAAACGGTTACGGCTCGGCGATAGCCCCTGATATCGGGATGTGTCCGCAGATAGCCCGGTCCTATCGCCGGCAGCCGGTAACGGAATGAGCGGCTGGTTGCCCGCCCAGCCGCGGGGAACAGCCGCCAGATCACGCTGAGCAGGCCATCCGCGGAGCATGTCAGGGATCGCTGACCCGTGACGCTAAGTAATGCTTCGGCAAAGTGGTTAGCGCTCACCTGAGCGGCCGGGGGCTGCTGACCCTGGTCTGCCGCTGTGCCGTCCGTCTCGCCGGCAGGTCTCGCTGGGCGGATGGCTCTGACCTGGGTAAACCGGCCAGCAGCCAGGGGCCGGCCGCAGCGGCCAGGGACGAGTTGCGCGCCGCACGGCGAGTGGGTTGCCCGCCAGCGAGCGCAGGGCACCGCCGGCTGCAGCGCGCGTTTTCCAGGCAATTCCCGTCCCCGGAAACAGGCCGGGATTGCCGTTCCGGGCAGCCGGCCATCACGGGCATTCCGGATACGGCACTGAACCGCTATGCAATTGTACGCAGTTATGGGCAGGGGCAGCCAGGCCGCCGGTCCTGGCAGGTAGCCGGGCCGGCGCCCGGGAACCGGCCCGGCGGCCAATCCGCGCCAATTTCCGCACCCGCCAGCGCCGCTATCGCCACCCGCGGCAGCGGGTGCTAGCTAGCCGGCCGGGGGCATGACGAAGGCGGCGGCCAGATGGCCGCCGCCTTCAGTGCCTTCAGCAGGCTGGGCCTGCTAGCAGGCTGGTCAGCTCGCGTAGTCGAGCAGGGGCTGGGCCCGGCTCGGGTGCCGCAGCTTGGACAGCGACTGCTTCTCCAGCTGGCGGATCCGCTCCCGGGTCAAGCCCAGGGCCTTGCCGATCTCGTCCAGCGTGTGCGGGTTCCCGTCGTAGAGGCCGAACCGCATGGCCATGATGGTGGCCTCCCGCGGGGTCAGCGCGTCCAGCGCGTGCCGCAGCTGGTCCGCCATCAGCTGTCGGTCCACCAGCTCGGACGCGGCCGGCGCGTCAACGTCCTCGATCAGGTCGCCGATGCTGGTCTCGCCGTCCTCGCCGATGGTGGAGTCCAGGCTGATCGGCTGCCGGCTGGTGCGCAGCAGCTCCTCGATCTGGTCCGGGGTGCGGTCCAGCTCAACGGCCAGCTCCTCGGGGGTCGGCTCGCGGCCCAGGCGCTGGTGCATGTCCCGCTCGACCCGGCTCAGCTTGCTGAGCATCTCCAGCACGTGCACGGGGAGCCGGATGGTCCGGGCCGAGTCCGCGAAGCCTCGCTGGATCGCCTGCCGGATCCACCACATGGCGTAGGTGGAGAACTTGTAGCCCTTGGTGTAGTCGAACTTCTCCACCGCGCGGATCAGGCCGAGGTTGCCCTCCTGCACCACGTCCAGCAGGGACAGGCCGCGGTCGCTGTACTTCTTGGCCACCGACACAACCAGGCGCAGGTTGGCCTCCAGCATGTGGGCCTTGGCCCGGCGGCCGTCCTCGGCGACCTCCTCCAGGTCGCGCCGGAGACCGGCGCCGAGGCCGTCCTCGGTCTCCAGCTTGTGCTCGGCGAACAGGCCCGCCTCGATCCGCTTGGCCAGGTTCACCTCCTGCTCGGCGGTGAGCAGGCTGGTCCGGCCGATGGACTTCAGGTACGTGTGCACCGAGTCGCCCATGACCGAGGTGTGGTCATCCAGGTCGACCTCGGCGTCCGCGGTGTCGTCCGCGGCGGCCCGGCGGGTGCGCCGCGTCGCGGGGGCCGGGACGTCGCCCGCGTCCGCGGGCCGTGAGGTGCGCCCGGCCTGGCCGGCGGTCTCCAGCTCCGCCAGGTCGTCCGCGTCCAGGCCGGCCTCGGCGAGGTCGTCGGCGTCCAGGTCGGCCGGGTCCGGGTCGTCCAGGGCCGCCAGCTCCTGCTCGGCGGCCTTGATACCCGCAGCGGCCGGCTTGTCGTTTCCGAGGCGAACGCCAGCGTCCGCGAGCTCGCGGAGAATCGACCGGGCCTCAGCGGCGGACACGCCCGCCCGCCCGAAGGCGGCACGAAGCTCAGGCAGCGACAGGTAGCCCTGACCACGGCCGCGCTGGATTAGCTCGTCCACACCCGACATGGACGACTGGCTGTCGTGTCTCGGGGACCTGGCGACTGCTGTCCTCGGCATGAGACACCTCCCTTCGGCGCTCATCGCGCGCGCTATGCTCACCGCGCCGGAGCACGGCCTGTCGGCGGGGGCCCGCAGCATTTGCTACTGTGCAGAGCGGGCACTCTCTAGTAACGTTCTGCGAGCCAGATTGTTCCCGGGCCGGTGACACATGCCCTGCAGCGCCTGGATTATGCAGTTCTGGCTTCCTCTTACTGATATTCCCCGTTGCTCTGCTAACGGTTGCCGGGGCCTGTTTCGTTCATCTGGCGCGCCGCCAGTGCGCTCACCGCCAGCCGGTCCGGCTTCCCCGACGCCAGCAGCGGCAGCGCCGCCACCAGCACCAGTGCGCGCGGCGCGGCTGCGGCGGGCAGCACGGCACGGACCGCTTCGCGCAGCGCGGCCAGCTCCGGCGGCCGGGCCGGGTCCTGCGCCACGACCACCGCGGTGACCAGCTCACCCCACTCCGGGTCGGGGCAGCCGACAACCGCAGCCTCGCGTACCCCCTCGCACCCCGCCAGCACCGCGGCCACCTCGTCCGCGGCCACGTTCTCGCCGCCGCTGATGATCATGCCGTCGGCCCGGCCGCGGACCGTGAGCCGCCCGTCCGGCCCCACCGAGCCCAGGTCGGAGGTGACGAACCAGCGGCCGTCGGTGGCCGCCGCGGTCAGGTCCGGCCGCCGCCGGTAGCCGGAGAACAGCACGGGACCGCTGATCCGGATCCGGCCGTCGCTGCCCACCGCCACCTGCACACCATCCAGCGGCTGGCCGTCGTACACGCAGCCGCCGCAGGTCTCGCTCATCCCGTAGGTGGTGATCACCCGGCCGCCGGCCGCGCGGGCCGCGTCCAGCAGGCCGGGCGGCACCGCGGAGCCGCCCAGGAGGATGGCCTCGAGGCCGCCGAGACCGGCCCCGTCGTCGGCCAGCCGGCGCAGCTGGGCGGGCACCAGGGAGGCGTACGCGCAGCCGCTGCCGGCCACCGCGGCGGCGGTCAGCCGGCCGGTCAGCACGGCCGGCTCGGCGCCCGCCAGCAGCGACCGGACCAGCACCTGGAGCCCGGCCACGTGGCTGACCGGCAGGCAGCACAGCCAGCGCTGGCCGGGCGCCGCGCCGATCCGGCGGAGGGAGGCCCGGGCCGAGGCGACCAGCGCGGCCGCGGACAGCTGGGTTCCCTTGGGCGGCCCGGTCGACCCTGAGGTGGCGATCACCACCGCGACCTCCGGCGGCACCCCGCCGTCAGCCGGCCCGGCCGGGCCGGGCCCCGGATCCAGCTTCCGCTGGCCGCCGTCGGGGTCCAGCACGGCGGACGGGCGGAACGCCCCGATCAGCTCGGTCAGCCGGGCCGCGGGCAGGCTGGCGTCCAGCGGCAGCAGCGCCGGCCCGGTCCCGTCCAGCGCGGCGGCCAGCGCGGCGGCGAAGGGCCCGGTGGCCGTCCCGCCCGGCAGCAGGACCGCGTGCAGGGCGCGGGACGTCACGGAATGACCGCGTGCGAGGACCGGGACACCACGGACGTAAGGTTAGGGGATGCCCTGCCGGTCCCTGGTCGTCGCGAGCGGCCGCCGGCGGGGTGCATCGCGAGGCGGAGGAGGAAACCGCCCACAGCTCCGCGATGGGCGGCGCCGGCCACGCCGCGAGGCGCCCGCCGGGGGACGCGCAGCAGGTCAGGGGCTGGCAGGGCACCCCCTGATCCGGCCGTTCAGCCAGGCGGCGGGAGGGCAGCGGGTGAGCGGCAGGCCAGGCCGATGACGCCGCGAGGGCCTGTCCCGGGGCCCCGGGCTGATCAGGGGGGACATCCCGCGCCGGCGGGTACGGAAGGGAAGATCTGCCCATCGTTCCGCGATGGGCAGCGCCGTCGGCCGGAAACGGGAGGCAGCGAGTGAGCGACGGGCCAGCCCGGTGACGCCGCCTGGGCCGGGGCCGGGCTCCCGGGCTGACAAGGGAGCGGGCATTCCCCGCCCGGCTGGCACCGTGGCGGAGGAAGCGCCCATCGCGGAGCCATGGGCGACGTCGGCAACCCCACCGGGCGGGATGCGGGGGCCGGCGAGCCGACCGGGGACCCCCGGACAGGCCTTGAGGCCGGGGCCGGCCCGGGGGCGGGCCGGGGTCAGCGAGGTGCTGCCCGGGCTGCTGGCCTCGGTGCGGGCCTTTGCCATCCCCATGCCGACCCGGTTCCGCGGCATCACCGTGCGCGAGGGCGCGCTGATCGAGGGGCCGGCCGGCTGGGGCGAGTTCTCCCCGTTCGCCGAGTACGGGCCGCGCGAGTCGGCCCGCTGGCTGGCCTGCGCGATCGAGGCGGCCACCAGCGGGTGGCCGGCCCCGGCCCGGGCCAGCGTGCCGGTCAACGTCACCGTGCCCGCCGTGGGACCCGAGCAGGCCCGCGCCATCGTGGCCGGATCCGGCTGCCGCACGGCCAAGGTCAAGGTCGCCGAGCCGGGCCAGCCCGCCGCCGCGGACCTGGAGCGGGTCGAGGCGGTGCGGGACGCGCTGGGCCCGGCGGGCCGGATCCGGGTGGACGCCAACGGCGGCTGGACGGTGGACGAGGCGGCCCGCCAGCTGCGCGCGCTGGCCCGGTTCGGCCTGGAGTACGCCGAGCAGCCCTGCGCCACCCTGGCCGAGCTGGCCGGACTGCGCCGGCGCACGGACGTGCCGCTGGCCGCGGACGAGTCCATCCGGCGGGCCGAGGACCCGCGGAAGGTCCGGGCCGCGGGCGCGGCGGACATCGTCGTGCTCAAGGCCGCGCCGCTGGGCGGGGTGGCCGCCGCGCTGGAGATCGCCGCGGACTGCGGCCTGCCGGTGGTGGTGTCCAGCGCGGTCGAGTCCTCGGTCGGGCTGGCCGCCGGGGTGGCGCTGGCCGCGGCCCTGCCCCAGCTGCCCTACGCCTGCGGCCTGGGCACGATGACCCTGCTGGCCGGCGACGTGACGGCCGATCCGCTGGCCCCGGTGGACGGGGCGCTGCCGGTCCGCGCCGCGGTGCCGGACCCGGCCCGGCTGGCCGCGTTCGAGACCGACCCGGCGCCCTGGCGGGCCAGGATCAGCGCCGCCGCCCGGTTCCTCGGGGCCCAGTTCCCTGCCGCCCAGTTCCCTGGAGCACGGTGAACCCGGCCACCGCGTTCGCCGAGGCCGTCGCCGACGAGCTGGTGCGCAGCGGGGTCACCGAAGCGGTCCTCGCCCCCGGTTCGCGCAGCGCGCCGCTGGCCCTCGCTCTGCTCCGCCGGGCCCAGGCCGGTGACCTGCGGCTGCACGTGCGGATCGACGAGCGGTCGGCCGGGTTCCTGGCGCTGGGGCTGGCCAAGGCGAGCCGCCGGCCGGTGCCGGTGCTGTGCACCTCGGGCACGGCCGCGGCGCACCTGCACGCGGCGGTGATCGAGGCCGACGAGGCCGGCATCCCGCTGCTGGTGCTGACCGCGGACCGGCCGCCCGAGCTCCGCGGCACCGGCGCCAGCCAGGCCATCGACCAGCTCAAGCTGTACGGGTCCGCGGTCCGCTGGTTCGCCGAGGCCGGGGTGCCCGAGGACCGGCCTGGCGCGGCGGGCTACTGGCGGTCACTGGCCTGCAAGGCCTGGGCCATGGCGGCGGGCACCGCGGGCGGGTTCCCCGGGCCGGTGCACCTGAACCTGCCGCTGCGCGACCCGCTGGTGCCCGCCGACGGCGGCCTGGGCGACCCGGCCGGGCCAGACGGCGGATCAGCCGCCGGGCTGGGGGAGTGGCCAGCCTGGCTGGCCGGCCGGCCCGGCGGCGCGCCGTGGACCAGCTTCGGCCCGCGGAATCCGGCCCGCGCCGCCGGGCTCGCCGCGGCGGGCGAGGCGGACGAGGCCGGCCAGGCGGGCTGGGCGGACGTCGACTGGGCCGAGCGCGGCGTGCTGGTCTGCGGCGACGGGGACTACCCGGCCGGGCCGCTGCTGCGGCTGGCCGCGGCGGCGGGCTGGCCGGTGCTGGCCGAGCCGTCGTCCGGGGCCCGGCAGGGGCCCAGCGCCCTGGCCGCCTACTCGTACCTGCTGGCCGACCCCGGCTTCGCGGCCGCGCACCGGCCCGAGGTGATCGTCTCGGCCGGGCGGCCCGGGCTGTCCCGCGGGCAGCTGGCGTTCCTCCGGGCGGCGGCCGGCCAGGACGGCGGCCCGCCGGCCCGGCACTACGTGGTTGCCCAGGGCCCGGGGCGGTGGGCCGACCCGGGCCGCAGCGCGTCCGCCGTGGTTCCCGGCGTGCGGCTGCGCGGCGCGCCGGATCCGGGCTCGCCGCCGGGCCCGTGGCTGGCCGCGTGGCAGCAGGCCGACGCCGCGGTCCGCGCCGCGGTCACCGCCGAGGTGGACCGGGACAGCGGGATCAGCGAGCCGTGGCTGGCCCGGGAACTGGCCGCCGCGCTGCCGGACGGCGCGCTGCTGTGGGCCGCGTCCAGCATGCCGGTCAGGGACCTGGATCAGCAGGCCGCGCCGCGGTCCGGGCTGCGGGTGCTGGCCAGCCGCGGGACCAGCGGCATCGACGGGCTGGTGTCGGCCTCGATCGGCGCCGCCCTGGCCCACCAGGCGGCCGGCGGCGGGCCGGCCTGGGCGCTGCTCGGCGACCTGGCGTTCCTGCACGACGCGCCGGGGCTGATGCTCGGCCCGGACGAGCCCCGCCCGGACCTGTGCCTGGTGGTGGTCAACAACAACGGCGGCGGGATCTTCAGCACGCTGGAGCAGGGCGGCCTGCCGGGGCCGGCCTTCGAGCGGCTGTTCGGCACGCCGCACGGGGCCGACCTCGCGGCGGTTGCCCAGGCCGGCAAGATCCCGTATTCCATCATCAAGACCCGCACGGACCTGTCCGCCATCATGAACGGGCCGGGCCTGCGGGTGGTCGAGGCGCAGACCGGCCGGCCCGCCGGGACCGCGCTGCGGGCGGCGATGACCGCCGCCGCCCGCCGTGCGCTCCGCGCTCTCAGCTGACCCGGCGGGCCACCGGAGGGCGGATCAGGTGATCCGGACCCGCGGATCGAGCCCCGCGTAGGCCAGGTCGACCAGGATGCTGGCGATGACCACGAACGCCGGTCAGCCCTCCAGCGCGTCCTGCATGACCCGGAATTTGGCCTGTGCCTCGGCCAGCTCCGCGGCCGGGTCGGAGTCCGCCACGATCCCGCAGCCCGCGAACAGCCGCGCCGACGGACCGCAGAGCAGGGCGCAGCGCAGCGCGATGCCCCATACGCCGTTGCCCCGGCCGTCCACCCAGCCGACCGGCCCGGCGTACCGGCCCCGGTCCATCCCTTCCAGCTCGCGGATGAGGTCCATGGCGACCCCGGTCGGGGTGCCGCCGACCGCGGCGGTGGGGTGCTGGGCGGCGGCCAGCGCCAGCGCCGACCGGTCCGCGGCGGCCGCCGGGGTCAGCGTGCCGCGCACCGCGGTGGCCAGGTGCTGCACGTTGGCCAGCGTGAGCAGGGACGGGCCGGGCTCGATGGTCAGCTGCTCGCACAGCGGGGCGAGCACGTCCCGGACCGAGTCGACCGCGTACACGTGCTCGGACTGGTTCTTGGCCGAGGCCAGCAGCCCGGCCCCGAAGGCCAGGTCCTGCTCGGCGGTCCCGCCGCGGGGGGCGGTGCCGGCCAGCACCAGCGAGGTGATCTGCCGCCCGTCCCGGCGGATCAGCAGCTCGGGGGTCGCGCCGGTGAGGCCGTCGCAGGAGAACGTGTAACAGTCGGGGTAGCGGGCGGCGAGGCGGCGCAGGACCAGCCTCGGGTCGAACGGCTCCGGGGCCGTCGCGTACAGGTCCCGGGCCAGTACGACCTTGCCCAGCTCGCCGGACCTGATCCGGCCTACCGCGGCGGCGACGGCCCGCTCCCAGTCCGGGGCGGACAGGCCGCCGTCGTGCCAGCGGATCGGCCCGGGGGCGGCTCCGGTCCCGGCCGGCGGCGTGCGGTGCGGCGCGGCCTTCGCCCGGCCGGCCGCGGCTGCGGCGCCGGCCAGGGCGGCCGGGTCGCCGATGTCCGTGCGCCAGGCCTGGCCGCCGGACCGGCCGAGCACGGTCTGCGGGACGATCAGGACCGAGCCGTCCGAGGCCGGGTCGAAGGTGAAGCTGCCGAACGCGACCAGCCCGCAGCCCGCCAGCCCGACCTGGTCGTCGATGTCCGCGGACTCGCACAGCACGCGGAGCCACTTCTCCGCGGCGGTGAACCGGTCGACCCCGGCCGGCAGCGTGATCCGGGCCGCCTCGCCCCAGCCGGCCAGGCCCTCGCCGCCGCGCACCCAGGCGACGCCGCCCGGTCCCGGCAGGCTGCCCAGCAGATCAAGATCATCGGAGTCTGGGAGCGGGACGGTGCGGACGGCAAGGCTGTCCGGCACCCGCTGATCGTTATCCGGTCGGCCGAGTCCCACAGCCCTCAACTTTACGTGCCCGCATCCGCTGCCCCGTCCCGGCCCGGGCCTGAGCCCGTATGGCGCTGATCACGTTGCCCGCCCGCTGCTGCCCGGCGCGGCCGGTGACCGCGCCGGACCGAAGTGCCGCCGTACCGCCGCGGCGCCCCGCAACGGCACTTCGATCGCTATAACGCACCGCCGGGCAGCGGGGTTTCTGCGGGCCGGCCGGGCCTGGGCCGAAGATCACCCGCCGCGGCGGCTTCCACGACCACGGGACGGCGGCCGGCGCGTTCACCGTAGCCGTCAGATCAGCGAGAGCTGGACTGGGCTTGCCTCTTGGGGGCTGGCCTGGGCGGCGGGTCGCGCCCCGCCGCCCAGGCCCGTTCTCGCCCGCGGGCTGTGGCCCGTGGCGGGCGGCCTTATCCGCCGCGCTGCGGCGGGGCTGGCCCGGCCAACACCGTACCTGGCGGCCAGCTCGCGCACCTGCTCGGTGATCTGCCGCTGATACCGGCGCGGGGCGTAGGACCCGTTACCGTACAGGCCGCGGTAGCGCGGCACCAAAGCCGGGTGCTCGCGAGCCAGCCAGGCCATGAACCACTCCCTGGCCCCGGGCCGCAGGTGCAGCACGATCGGCGCCACGTGCGCCGCCCCGGCCGCGGCGGCCAGGCGGACCGGCTGCGCCAGCTGGGCGGGGGAGTCGGTGAGGAACGGCAGCACCGGGCCCATCAGAACGCCGCAGCGCAGGCCGCGCGCCGTCAGCGCGGCGCACACCTCGATCCGGCGCTGCGGGCTGGGCGTGCCCGGCTCGACCGACCGCCATAGACCGGCGTCAGTGAACCCGGCCGACACGTTCAGGCCGACCTCGGTCACCTCCGCGGCCTCGGCGAGCAGGTCCAGGTCGCGAAGGATCAGCGTGCCCTTGGTGAGGATCGAGAACGGGTTCGCGGCGTCCCGGAGCGCGGCGATGATGCCGGGCATCAGCCGGTAACGGCCCTCGGCCCGCTGGTAGCAGTCGACGTTCGTGCCCATCGCGATGTGCTCGCCGCCCCACCGGGGCGAGGCCAGCTCGCGGCGGGCGGCCTCGGCGGCGTTGACCTTGACGACGATCTTGGAGTTGAAATCCTGGCCCGCGTCGAGATCGAGGTACGTATGGCTGTTCCGGGCGAAGCAGTACACGCAGGCGTGCGAGCACCCGCGATATGGGTTGATCGTCCAGCTGAACGGCATGCGGGAGGCGGCGGGCAGCTTGTTGATCACCGAGCGGGCATGAATCTCGAAGAACGTGATGCCCTGGAAGCCGGGCGCGTCGGCCCGTGTGGTCACGGCCGGCGCCTCGAAGAGGGCGGGCGCGGCCGCGGCCGTGCCGCGGCCGCCGGGCCCTGGCGGGTCCTGCAGGCTGTCCCAGCGCACGCCCCCGACCCTAGAACGCCAGTTCGATCAAGTCAAACACGTGTTCTAAGCGGCTCCGCGGCGGGCGGGCCGCCGGCCAGCCCCGGGTGAAGTCCGGAAAGACGGCGGGTTTCCCTGGCCGGCCGGGATGGCAAAGCACGGATAAAAATGCTCTGCTAGGGGGATAGTAGGAGTCAGCCCACCCGTGCGCTAGGCGGAGGTGACGCCATGGCGCTTTCCATGGACGAGCAGCGCATCCTTGCGGAGATCGAGCGCCGGCTCGCCGCCGATGATCCTTATCTCGCGGGCAACCTGTCCGCGTTCACCCGCCCGCGGCTGGGCGCCAGCATCCGGGCCGCCAAGGGGCGCCTGCTGGCCACCGTGGTCGCGGTAGCCGCCGTCGCGCTGGCCGCACTGGTGATCTACTCGTTCGTGCCGTTCCGCGTCATCGCCCGCCAGAACGACCAGCCCCCGGGCCAGCAGACCACGCAGCAGGCAACGGCGCGCCCGCCGGCCGCCACCGCGAGCGCGAGCCCGGTCACCAGTGGCTCACCGCCCCCGCCGCTATCCGCCCGGCGGCCGGCCCCGCGCTGACCTAGCGGCCGGCCCTCTAAAGCGGCCCGGAGCGAGCGGCTAGCACAGCTAGGAGCCCGCTGAATAATCGGGTGCCGCGATAGCGGGTTTGCCGGCAGTGTGTTCGATGTCCTGGGATGATGGGATTCATGCAGGGCAGAGAGCGGGCGGATCGGCAGTTGCTGGATGCGCAGGCGCTGGTTGGGCATCTGGTGCCTGAGGGGAGCATGTTCGCGTTCCTGGCCGCGCACCGGGGTGAGCTGTTCGGTGATGATGATTTCGCGGACCTGTTCCCCTCGGGGCGGGGCCGGCCGTCGGTGCCGGCGAGTGTGATCGCGTCGGTGATGGTGCTGCAGGTCCTGCATGATTACTCCGACGCCGAGGCGGCCGAGGCGGCCCGGTGTGACCTGCGGTGGAAGGCGGCGTGCGGGTTCCCGCTGGATCATGGCGGGTTTGATCCCTCCACCTTGGTGTACTGGCGGCGGCGGCTGGCGCGCTCGGATCGCCCGCGCCGGATCAGCGAGGCGGTCGCGAAGGTGATCGCGCAGACTGGGGTGCTGGCGGGCCGGCGGCGGCGGGCGGTGGACTCGACGATCCTGGCGGATGCGGTGGCGACCCAGGACACGATCACCCAGCTGGTCGCCGCGATCCGCCGGGTGGCCCGGGTGGTGCCGGGGGCGGCGGGACAGATCGCGAAGCTGTGCACCGGGCACGATTACAGCCGTCCTGGCAAGCCGCGGATCGACTGGGATGACCCGCAGGCGAAGGACGCGCTGGTCTCGGCGCTGGTGAACGACGCAAACGCGCTGGTTGCCGTGCTGGAAGGCGGTGACCTCGATGAGCGGGGCAGCTCTGCGGTGGCGTTGCTGGCGCTGGTCGCCGGGCAGGACGTCGAGCCCGCCGAAGGCAGCGACGGCACGGACGGGCGGTGGCGGATCGCCCGCAAGGTCACCGAAGACCGTGTGATCTCCACGGTGGACCCGCAGGCGCGGCATACCCGCAAGTCGCCTGAGAACCGCCGGGACGGATACCGCGCCCACGTCGTGGCGTGCCCGGAGACCGGGATCATCACCGGCGAGGAACTAACCATGGCCGCGGGGGAGGAAAACAGCGACGCTGCGGTGGCTGCGGCGTTGCTGGCAGCCGGGGACGAGCCTGCCGGGGTCTACGGCGACTCGGCTTATGGCACCGGTGACCTGCGCGCCGCGCTGCAGGACGCCGGTCACACGGCGGTCATCAAGCCCAGGCATCTCAAGCCCGCCGTCGAGGGCGGGTTCACCCTGGATGACTTCACCGCCGATGAGGACGCCGGGACCGTGACCTGCCCGGCCGGCCTCACCCGGCGCATCACCGCCCGCCGTAACGTGACCTTCGGAGCGGCCTGCCGCGGCTGCCCGCTGCGCGCCCGGTGCACCGCGAGCAAGACCGGCCGGGCCCTGATCCTGCAC
>DASVBE010000118.1:0-31784 GCA_036375995.1 Streptosporangiaceae bacterium
TCCGGGCCTTGGGCGCGGTGCCCGGCCTGAGCAGGGTGGCGGGCGGCAGCGTGTAGCTCGCGTCGGTGGACGCGGGCAGCGTGAGCTGGTCGCCGCCGCGCGGCACCCCGCCCTTGCTCAGCGCGGCCGCGGCCACCACGGCCAGGTCGTCCTCGTCCAGGCCGCCCGCCGCGCCGCGGCCGCTGGCACCGCCCGGGCCAGCCGCCCCGGCCGCGGCCGCTTGCTCCGGGTCCGCCCAGGCGTCCCGCCACGGCTCGCCGCCGGGCGCCCCGGCCGCGGCCCCGCCATGACCCGCGGGCAGCGCCGCCGCGTCGCGGCCGGACGCGCTGCCCGGCCGGGACAGCATGCCGCCGAGCAGCGGGGTGTCATACGGCCGCTCGTGGTCGCCGGCCTCCAGCGGCTCGCCGCGCCGCCGGCCCCTGGGCAGCGGCCGCCGCAGCGGGTCACCCTCCTCGCCGGGCATCGCCGAGGCAGGCGGCGGCAGCCGGCGCCCCTGCAGCAGCGCGCGGAACTCGGCCAGCCGGGTCCCGATCTGGTGCACCGGCGTGCCGGTGATGACCAGCACGCCGAACCCGGTGACCAGCGCCAGCACCGGCACCGCCACCCACGCGGTCAGCCCGGCCACCAGCGGCGCGGACACCGCGAAGCCGATCAGCCCGCCGGCCGCGCGCAGCGCGGGCGCGCCCGCGGACGGGCCCGGCGTGCCGTTGGCCACGTGCACCAGGCCCAGCGCGCCGACCAGCAGCGCGCTCCAGCCGATCACCACCCGGGCGGTCTCGGAATTGCGGTCCGGGTGCCGCAGCAGGCGCCAGGCGAGCAGGCCGAGCAGCACCGGGATGGCCAGCGCGCCGCGGCCGAACGAGCCGCGGATCAGGTGGCCGAGCAGACGGCCGAGGCCGCTGCCCAGGTGCCCCCAGGTCACCGCGGCGGACAGCACCGCCGCGGCGAGGAAGGCCAGGCCCAGGCCGTCGCGGCGGTGCGCGTCGTCCAGGTCGCGGGCGTGCTTGCCGTAGGCCCGGGCGGCGAAGCCGGCCGCGTGCGCGGTGGCCATCCAGGCGGCCACGCCGGCCTGCCACAGCCAGCTGCCCAGGATCGCGGCCGGGCTGGTGGCCTGCTTGCGCGCAGCCCTGCCTTTGCCCGCTGGCTTGCGCCCGGCGCCCGCCCGGCTGCCGCCCTTCCGCGGCGGCTTGCGCCCGCCACCGCCCCGGCCGCTGCCCGCGCTGGAAGACCCGGTGCCGGCCGGCCGCCGCTGCGGGTTGGCCGGGCGGGGCCGGGGGGCCTGACCGCCCCGAGGGCGTGCGTCGCCCCCGGGCGCACGAGTCGCCATACTGCCCACCGTAGCCAGGATTCCCGGTGCTACGGCGGACGACGGCCCGCGTGTCGCCGGGTCAGACCTCGATCAGCACCGGGATGATCATCGGCCGGCGGCGGTAGTTGTCGTTCACCCAGCGCCCCGCGGTCCGCCGGACCAGCTGGCTGAGCTGGTACACGTCGGTCGTGCCGTCCGCCGCGGCGCGGGTCAGCACCTCCTCGATCCGGGGCCGGACCTCGTCGAACGCGGACTCGTCGATGCCGGAACCGCGCGCGTGGATCTCCGGCCCCGCGACCACCTTGCCGGTCGTGGAGTCGATCACCACGACCACCGACAGGAACCCTTCCTCACCCAGGATCCGCCGGTCCTTCAGCGAGCCCTCGGTCACCTCGCCGACAGACAGCCCGTCCACGTACACGTAGCCGCACGTCACCATGCCCACCACCGACGCCTGCCCGTCGACCAGGTCGACGACCACGCCGTCCTCGGCGATCACGATGTTCTTCTCCGGCACGCCGGCCTTGGCGGCCAGCTCGGCGTGCGCCCGCAGGTGCCGCCATTCGCCGTGCACCGGGATGAAGTTCCGCGGCCGGACCAGGTTCAGCACGTAGAGCAGCTCGCCCGCGGGCGCGTGCCCGGACACGTGCACCAGCGCGTTGCCCTTGTGCACCACCCGGGCGCCGAGACGGGTCAGGTCGTTGATGATCCTCGACACCGCGGTCTCGTTGCCGGGCACCAGCGAGGAGGCCAGCACCACGGTGTCGCCCTCGGCGATCCGGATCGGGTGGTCCCGCCCGGCCATCCGGGACAGCGCGGACATCGGCTCGCCCTGCGACCCGGTGGAGATCAGCACGATGTTCTCCGGCGGCATCTCCTCCGCCTCGCGCAGCTCCACGATCAGCCCGCCGGGCACCTGCGGCACGTTCAGGTAGCCGAGGTCCCTGGCCACGCCCATGTTGCGCACCATGGACCGGCCGACCAGGGCTACCTTGCGGCCGTGCGCGGCCGCGGTGTCGAGCACCTGCTGGACCCGGTGCACGTGGCTGGAGAAGCAGGCCACGATGATCCGCTGCCCGGCCGCGGCGAACACCTCGGCGAGCACCGGCGCGATGTCCCGCTCGCTGGTCACGATGCCGGGGACCTCGGCGTTGGTCGAGTCGGCCATCAGCAGGTCCACGCCGCTGGCCCCGAGCCGGGCGAAGCCGCCCAGGTCGGTGAGCCGGCCGTCGAGCGGCAGCTGGTCCATCTTGAAGTCGCCGGTGTGCAGCACGACGCCCGCACGGGTCCTGATGCCGACCGCGAGCGCGTCCGGGATCGAGTGATTGACCGCGAAGAACTCCAGCTCGAACGGGCCGAACCGGTGCGTGGTGCCGGCCGCGACCTCGGCCGTCTCGGGGGTGATCCGGTGCTCGGTCAGCTTGGAGCGGATCAGCCCGAGGGTCAGCTTGGAGCCCACCAGCGGGATGTCGGCGCGTTCCCGCAGCAGGTAGGGCACGCCGCCGATGTGGTCCTCGTGGGCGTGGGTGAGGACGATCGCCTCGATGTCGCCCAGCCGGTCCTCGATCGCGGAGAAGTCGGGCAGGATCAGGTCGACGCCGGGCTGGTCCGGCTCGGGGAACAGCACCCCGCAGTCGACCACGAGCAGCCGCCCGGCGTGCTCGAACACGGTCATGTTCCGGCCGATCTCACCGAGCCCGCCGAGGGCGACGATGCGCAGGCCGTCACGGGGCAGGGCCGGCGGTTCGCCGAGCCCGGGATGCGGATGGCTCACGTCAGCTTCACGCCTCCGGCTTCCAGGTCCTCTCTGAGCTGGGCGGTCTCCGCCGGGGTGGCCCCGCACAGCGGCGGCCGGACCGTCCCGCCGGGCAGGCCCAGCATGGCCAGCGCGGCCTTGGCCATGATCACGCCCTGCGTCCTGGTCATCCCGGTGTACACCGGCAGCAGGCCGCGGTGCAGGTCCAGCGCGCCGGCCACGTTCCCGGCCAGGTAGGCGTCGATCATGTCGTGCAGCCGGTCGCCGACCACGTGCCCGTGCACGCTGACGAAGCCGCATGCGCCCACCGACAGCCAGGGCAGGTTGAGGATGTCGTCGCCGGAGTAGAACGCCAGCCCGGTGCGGGCCATCACGTCCGAGCCCGCGCCCAGGTCGCCCTTGGCGTCCTTGACCGCGACGATCCGCGGGTGCCCGGCCAGCGACAGCAGCGTCGGGGTCGTGATCGGCGTGCCGGTCCGCCCCGGGATGTCGTACAGCATGACCGGCAGCCCGGTGGCGTCGGCCACCGCGGTGAAGTGCGCGGCCAGCCCGGCCTGCGGCGGCTTGGAGTAGTACGGGGTGACCACCAGCAGCCCGGCCGCGCCCGCGGCCTCGGCCTGCCGGGCCAGTTCGATGGTGTGCGCGGTGTCGTTGGTGCCGACCCCGGCGACCACGCTGGCCCGGTCGCCGACCGCCTCGATCACGGCCCGCAGCAGCCGGTCCTTTTCCGCGTTGCTGGTGGTCGGCGATTCGCCGGTGGTGCCGCTGATGACCAGGCCGTCGTTGCGCATGTCGCTGACCAGGTAGCTGGCCAGCCGGGCCGCGCCGTCGTAGTCGACCCCGCCGTCGGCCGTCATCGGGGTGACCATCGCGGTCATCATCCGGCCGAACGGGGCCGGGGGGGCCAGCGCGCCGCCGGGCCCTGCCTCGGAAGCTGTCATGCCACGAACGCTACCGGCCCGCGGCCAGCCCGGGAAATACGCCGGGCTGGCCGCGGCTCCGGTCAGGCCGCCGGATCGTCAGCGGCCGGCGTTTCCTCAACCGGCACGGCAGCGGCCAGCCCGGCCGTGGAATGGCCGCTGGCCGCGGCCTTCGCCGGGCCGGGCTGCCACGGCCGGGCCAGGGCCAGCCAGGTGCCGCCCACGGTGAGCAGCACCGCGCACAGGATCCAGCCCAGCGCGGTGGTGCCCACCCCGGCGTACTTCAGCCCGGACGCGAAGATCACGAAGGTGATCGCGGGCCGGATGTACTTGTCCGGCGCGCGGGACGACAGGAACGACCCGATCAGCACGGCGGGCACGCTGCCCAGGATGATCGACGTGGTCACGGTGAACTCGACGTGGTTGAAGGCCAGCGCGCCGAGCGCCGCCGCCAGGGTCAGCGGCACGGCCTGGGTCAGGTCGGTGCCGACCAGCTGGTTGGCACCGATCACCGGGTACAGGAACAGCAGCAGGACGATCATCAGCGACCCGGAGCCGACCGAGGTGAGCCCGACGATCAGCCCGCCCACCGCGCCGATCGCCACCGTCAGCGGCGGCTTGACCGTGAGCTCCTGGACCTTGCCCTGGCGGGTCTGCCCGCCGCGCAGGTCCAGCAGGTAGCGCAGGACCATGGCGCCCGCGCCGAGCAGCAGCGCCGTGCCCAGGAACCGCTCCACGTCGGTCTGCGCGCTGCTGCTGTCGCCGAGCAGGTGCAGCAGGTAGGAGCCGAGGAAGGCGAACGGCACCGAGCCGAGCACCATCCAGCCGACGAGCCTGAGGTTCACCGTGCCCTTGCGCAGGTGCACGATGGCGCCCACCGGCCGCATCAGCACCGCCGCGACCAGGTCACTGGTGATCGCCGCCGACGGCGTGATGCCGAAGACCAGGATCAGCATCGGGGTCATCAGCGCGCCGCCGCCCGCCCCGGTCAGCCCGACCAGGAACCCCACCACGCCGCTGCCGAGCACGATGTACGGGTTGATATCCATACCACCTCCGAGTCCACCTCGAACCGAACTTAGCCGATCGGGAACCCCTGAAACCAGAAAAGCCCTGACCTGGGCTTTCCCGGGGGAACGACGGCCGGCCGGGACGGGCGGCGGTTCGCAGGTGGCGCTGGCGGTCAGGCCAGGCCGGTCTGCCAGGCGGCGAAGGACAGCGTCTCGGCCGACAGCCCGACCGCGCGGCTGACCGACCGGGCGGAGTGGCCGACGTCGGTCTCCCGGCGCAGCAGCACCGGCCGGCCGCGGCCGCCGGGCTGGCCGGCCGGCGCCGAGGTGGCGTGCTGCAGCGCGGCGCACATCTTCCTGGCGTGCAGCGTGTCGACCCGGGTGTCGCTCTCGAAGATGGTGAACAGCACGGCCGGGTAGCTCACGCCCTCCCGCACGTGGTGGTACGGCGAGTAGGACAGCAGCCAGCCCAGCTCGGCCGGGTCCTGCGCGGTGCCGTACTCGTCGTTCCAGGTCTCGCCGAGCCCGAACTGCTCATAGCGGACCATGTCCAGCAGCGGCGCGGAGCACACCGCCGCCGCGTACAGGTCGGGCCGCTGGGTGATGGCCGCGCCGACCAGCAGGCCGCCGTTCGACCCGCCGGAGACCGACAGCTGCTCCCGTGTGGTCAGGCCCTCGGCGATCAGCGTCTCGGCCGCCGCGTGGAAGTCGTCGAACACGTTCTGCTTGTGCTCGCGCATGCCCGCGCGGTGCCATTCCTCGCCTTCCTCGCTGCCGCCGCGCAGCCCGGCCACCGCGTAGATGCCGCCCGCCTCGGCCCAGGCCAGGATCGACGGCGTGTAGGCCGGGGTCAGGCTGATGCTGAAGCCGCCGTACCCGTACAGGATCGCGGGCCGCGGTCCCGGGCGGCCCGCCGCCCCGGCGATGACCACCATCCGCACCGTGGTGCCGTCCTTGGACTGGTAGGCGATCTGCCGGGTGGTGACCGCGGGCACCGCCACGGCCCCGGGCGCCCGCTCGGCCAGGCTGACCGCGCCGTCCCGCGCGTCGTAGTGGTACACCGCGGTGGGCGTGGTGTGGTCGGTGTAGGCGAACCAGGCCTCGTGCCCGCCCTCGGGCCGCTCGTGCAGCCCGCCGATGGTGCCCAGGCCGGGCAGCCCGATCTGGCCCCGCGGCTCGCCGGTGGCCAGGTCGTGCACGGTGATCTCGCTGATCGCGTGCCGGGTCCAGGCGGCCAGCAGGACCGGCCGGCCAAGCTCCGCGCCGTCCAGGATGGCGTAGCCGCCGAGCACCGCCTCGCGGTCTGACGGCAGCAGCTCCTGCCAGGAGGCGTAGTCCAGCGCGCCCGGGCCGGTCACCATCAGCCGGCCGCGCGGCGCGTCCCGGTCGGTGAACAGGTACAGCCGCCCGTCCCGGCCCGCGTGCAGGCTGGTCTGCGCGTCCACGCCCTCCTGCACGACCGCCAGGTCGGGCGCGGCCTCGCCGGACGCGGTCAGGTCGGCCAGCCACAGGTCGTTGCGCGGCGCGGTGCCGGCCGACGCGCTGACCGTCAGCCAGCGGCCGTCCCGGCTTACCGAGACGCCGTAGTAGCTGGTCTTGTCCCGGCCCGCGCCGAAGATCTCGGTGTCCTCGTCCACGGGCGCGCCCACCTGGTGCAGGTAGACCCGGCGGTGGAACTGGGCCTCGCCGTCGGGGACCTGGTCCGGGGGCAGCCGCCGGACGTAGTAGAACGCCTTGCCGCCGGGCAGCCAGGCCACCCCGGTGTACCGGCAGCGGTCGATCGGGCCGTCCACGTCCTGGCCGGTGGCCACGTCCATGACCCGCAGCACGGACTCCTCCGCCCCGCCCTCGGACAGCTGGTAGGCCAGCAGCCGGCCCTCCTTGTCCGGCTGCCAGCCGTCCAGCGTGGTGGTGCCGTCCGGGTTGACCTGCATCGGGTCGATCAGCACCTGCCCGGGCCCGTCGCCGTCGGCGGTGAACAGCACGGCGTGCTCCTGGCCCGGCCCGCGGCGCAGGAAGAACCGGCGGCTGCCGCGCCACACCGGCGGGCTGACCATCCCGGCCGCCATCAGCTCGGTCAGCCGCGCTGCGAACCCGGCCCGCCGCGGCCAGCCGTCCCGGTAGGCGGCGTACAGCGCATCCTGGCCCGCCAGCCACTCGCCGGTTTCCCCGCTGGCCGGGTCCTCGAGCCACCGGTACGGGTCCGGGACCCGAACGCCGTTCAGAATGTCAGTTACATCCGCCCGCCGCGCCGCAGGGTAGCCAGGTTCCATGCCCGCACTCTACGCATCGGCCTGCGCGCCGGGCCGGGGCGGCCGGTGCCGCGCGCCGATCACGCCGCTACCCTTATCGTGTTGTCGGATTAACCGTCTGGCGATCACACTGTGACTGGGTGCTCTGGCTTCCCCAGCGGCGCACTCGGCGGGAGGTGCGAGTGCGTCGGGTACTGCTGCTCAACATCACGTATGAGCCGCTGACCACGGTAGGCCTGCACCGCGCCGTGTGCCTCGTGCTCGGCGAGAAGGCCGAGATCGTGCACGAGGACAGCCACGGGATCGTGCTCCATTCGGCTTCGGCCCGGCTGGCCGCCCCCTCGGTGATCAAGCTCCGCAGATACGTCCGCGTACCGTACCGCAGCCGGATCCCGCTCACCCGCGCGGCCCTCATGCGGCGGGACAACTATCTCTGCGCCTACTGCGGGGTCAAGGCCGACACCATCGACCACGTCATCCCGCGCAGCCGCGGCGGCCTGCACGCCTGGGAGAACTGCGTCGCCTCCTGCAACACCTGCAACCACCGCAAGGCCGACCGCCTGATCGAGGAACTCGGCTGGAGCATGCGCTGCGTGCCCGCCGTGCCGCGCGGCGCGCACTGGCGGCTGATCGGCGCCGCGCATGACGGCGACCCGCAATGGGCCGCCTACCTGGCCAAGACCAGCGCCGCCTGACCCGGCCCTACCGCGCGCTCGGCGCCGCGGCGGGGCTGGCCGCGGACGGCTCCGGCGGGGCTGCGGCCGGCCGGAAGTTCCTGACCTCGCTGCTGGCCAGGGCGATCACCAGGCCCAGCACCAGCGTGGCGCCCGCCGCCGGGAAGAACGGCACCGGGCCGAACGCCCGGACCAGCAGCCCGGAGACCGCCACCGAGACCGGGAACACGCCCAGGCTGGCCAGCATGAGCAGGCTCATCACCCGGCCGAGCACGGCCGGCGGGGACCACTGCTGGATCAGCGTGATCACGATGATGTCGCCGAAGCCGATCCCGGCCCCGAAGATCAGCGCCGCGACCGCCGCGCCGGGCAGCCCGCCGAGGAAGGGCATCAGCGCGACGAACACCCCGGCCCCGATGAACGCGGCCGAGGCCACGACCATCGGCCGGGCCGAGGTCAGCCGCCGGGCCGCGACCAGCGTGCCAGCCACGGAGCCGATGCCCAGGCAGGCCATCAGCGTGCCGAAGCCGCCGGCCCCGTAGTGGGCGTGCGCCAGCGCGGGCAGCGCGACCTCGAACGTCCCCGCGAACGTCAGGTTCGCCAGCACCGAGACCAGCAGGACGCGCCGGAAGAACACCGATCCGCGCAGCAGCCGCCACACGCTGGGCGGCGCCGTCTCCTCGCCGGCCGCCGGGCCCGTCGCCGCCGCGCCGCCGGGCACGGCAGCCGGCTGGCCCGGGCCGGCCGCCTGCGCCGGGGCGGAGACAGCCGGCGGCGGCCGCAGCAGCCACAGCGCGATGGCCGACACGGCGAACGAGGCCGCGTCGATGGCGAACGCGGGCACCGGCCCGGACGTCGCGACCAGGATCCCGCCCAGCGCCGGGCCCAGCACGGTGCCCACCTGCACCGCGGCCGAGTTGATCGCGTTCCCGGCCTGCAGGCTCCCGGCCGGCAGCAGCGACGGCATGATCGCGAACGAGGCCGGCATGAACAGTCCCTCGCCCGCCCCGAGCAGGGCCGCGACCGGGGCCAGCCAGGCCAGCGTGGCCAGCTGCCGGGCCGCCAGCACGGTCAGCGCGACGGCCAGCAGGCAGCGGGCCGCGTCCGCGGCGAGCATCAGGCGGCGCGGCCCGATCCTGTCGGCCAGCACCCCGCCCAGCGGGATCAGCGCCGTGCGCGGCACGCCGTAGCAGGCCAGCACGGTGCCCAGCAGCACCGTGCCGCCGTGGCTGGACAGCACGAACCAGGGCAGGGCCACCACGTAGCAGAAGTCGCCGATGGTCGACGTGGCCTGCCCGGCGGTGAGCAGCCGGAAGTTGCGGTCGGCCAGCGGGCTGCCGGCCGCCGGGCGCCACCGCAGCAGGCCCCGGACCCGGGCGCCCGCGCTCACCGGGTTTCCTCCGGGTAATGGGCCTCCTCCGGGGTGAACCACGGCACCAGGTCGAACACCGCCTGCACGCGCATGGCACCGGGCGGCCGGTCCGCCGGGTCCAGCCGCCGGAACCGGCTCAGCTCCGCGGCCAGCCGGTCCCTGACCTCGGTTAGCTCAGCCGCGCTGACGTGCAGCACGTCCATGGCCAGCCCGGCCGCGGCGCGCCACTCCGCCGGGTACTCCGCCTCGCGTGCGTGATACCGGTCCCGCACCTCGTCCAGCCGCTGCTGGACAATCCGGGTCAGCGCGTGCTCGGCGGCCAGCACCGCGGCGGACGAGTTCGCGTCGCCGTAGCTGATCCCGGTCACCCGGGACTGCCAGGGCCGGTGCCGTCCGTCCGCCGCGCCGTCCGGGGCGGGCTCGATAAGGCCGTACCGGGCCAGCGCCCGCAGGTGATAGCTGCACGCGGACGGCGACAAGCCCGCCACGTCCGCGCACTGCGTCGCGGTGGCCGGCCCGTCCAGCGCGATGTGCTGCAGGATCGCGATCCGGGCCGGATGGGCCAGCGCGCGCAGCATCCGCGGATCGGTGATCTGCAGCGGCTCCGCCGCCGGCTTCCCCGCCGCCACCCCGGCCGCCCCGTCTGCGCTCATGGGCGCAGGCTAACTATGAAACAAATGCTTCGCAACATATTTTTCAGATGCGGGCCAGGCTCTCGCCTGGACACGGTGTCTGGCCCGGCGGCGCCGGGATGTTACGGTCACCGTGCGGAAAACGGCTGGACCGGACCGGGCAAGGGGGGCGGGGTTGCAGCGGGACATCTTCACCAGTGAGCACGACGCGTTCAGGGACATGGTGCGGGCCTTCATCGCCCGTAACATCACCCCGTACCACGAGCAGTGGGAACGCGACCGGGTGGTGTCCCGGGAGGTCTGGCGCCAGGCCGGGGAGGCCGGCCTGCTCGGCATCGAGATGGACGAGAAGTACGGCGGCGGCGGCAACCCGGACTACACGTACTACCTGATCATGAACGAGGAGCTGGCCCGGGCCGGCGCGCACGGCCCCGGCTTCTCGGTGCACAACGACATCGTCGGCCAGTACCTGGCCCGGCTGGTCACCCCCGAGCAGGCGCAGCGCTGGCTGCCGGGCTACTGCTCCGGCGAGCTGATCACCGCGATCGCGATGAGCGAGCCCGGGGCCGGCAGCGACCTGCAGGGCATCCGCACCACCGCGGTGCGCGATGGCGGCGACTGGATCCTCAACGGCCAGAAGACGTTCATCTCCAACGGCCAGCTGTGCGACCTGGTCATCGTGTTCGCCCGGACCGACCCGGACGCCGGGCACCTGGGCTACAGCCTGCTCATGGTCGAGCGCGGCATGGCCGGCTTCGAGCGCGGCCGCAACCTGGAGAAGGTCGGCATGCACGCGCAGGACACCTCCGAGCTGTTCTTCAGCGACGTCCGGGTGCCCGCGGCCAACCTGCTGGGCGAACCCGGCGCCGGGTTCGTCGCCCTCATGCAGAACCTTCCCCGCGAGCGGATCGCGATCGGGGCCACCGCGCTGGCGGGCGCGGAGCATGTCTTCGCGACCACGCTGGACTACTGCCGCCAGCGGCAGGCGTTCGGCCGGCCGATCGGCAGCTTCCAGCACAACCGGTTCCAGCTCGCCGAGATGGCCACCGAGCTGGCCGTGGCCCGCGCGTTCACCGACCGGGCCATCACCGAGCAGGTGGCCGGCCGGCTGACCACCGAGGACGCGGCGATGGTCAAGTGGTGGGACACCGAGCTGTGCAACCGGGTGGTGGACCGCTGCGTCCAGCTCTTCGGCGGCTACGGCTACATGCGCGAGTACCCGGTGGCGCGGGCCTTCGCGGACGGCCGCGTCCAGTCGATCTTCGGCGGCACCACCGAGATCATGAAGGAGATCATCGGCCGCGGCCTCGGCGTCTAGCCCCCCCGCGGCACCGTCCTGACCAGGCCCAGCCAGCGGCGCTGCACGCGCGCCGCAGCCGGTGCCTAACGTCACAGCCCGGGCCACAGGCGAGCGGGTGAACGGCGTCCCCGGCCCGGTACGCGGCCTGCGGCCTCGGCGGCTCAGGCCGGCGGGCTGGCTCGCGCCCCCGCTGCCGTATTCCTGACGCAGTGATCAGCCGTCAGGCCGCCGCGACCTGGGCGTATGCGGAACGCATCATCTAACTCATTGTAACTGATCGAGTTCTCTCCGCTGTTTGATATCCGGGCTTACCCGGCAAAGGCCCGCAAAAGGCGTGTCGCCGGGGGCGCGCTGCGCGGCATTCCCGGCGGCCGGGACGCGGGGCCGGCCACCATGGGGTCACTCCCCCGGAAAGGAACCCGCCGTGCTGTCCGCCCCCGCTGCCTCTGCCGTGTCCGCCGTGGCCCATCTGGTGGCCGTCAATCCCCCGGCCGGCGGCCCGCCGGCCAGCAGCCTGGCCGGGGCCTGCGGCGACGAGCCCGGTATCGCCTGCCGGCTGGTCTGGGACCTCTCCCACAGCAGCACCGCAGCCAGCGTGACCAAGGTGTTCGTGGCCGGCCCGGCCCGCTCCGTGGCGCAGATCCTCTTCGTGGTCCTGATCGCGATCGCGCTCCGGGCGGCCGCCCAGCGGCTGATCCGCAAAATCACCGCCAAGGCCGGCGAACGGGGCGAACCGCGCGGCAAGAGCCCGTCGGTTCCGGGCTCCGCCGCGGCCCGCCGTAATCCGCGAGCGACAGCACTCGGGTCGGTGCTCTCCAACGCGGCGGCGGTCACCATCTTCGGTATCGCCGCCGCGATCATCCTTGGTGACCTGGGCGTGAACCTGGCGCCGGTGCTGGCCAGCGCCGGCGTGCTGGGCATCGCGATCGGGTTCGGCGCGCAGAACCTGGTGCAGGACTTCCTGGCCGGCATCTTCATGCTGCTGGAGGACCAGTACGGGGTCGGCGACGTGATCGCGGTGGGCGACATCTCCGGCACGGTCGAGGGCGTGAGCCTGCGGCTGACCCGCATCCGGGACGTGAACGGCGTGGTCTGGCACGTCCGCAACGGCACCATCCAGCAGGCCGGAAACGAGTCCCAGGGCTGGGCGCGGACGGTGATCGACTACCCGGTCAGCGCCACGAGGGACGTCCCGCAGGTCCGTGAGCTGATGCTGGCCACGGCCATCAGGATGTGGCAGGAACCGGAGTGGAACGGCGTGATCCTGGAGGAGCCGCAGGTCTGGGGGGTTCAGGCGGTGTCGGCGGACGAGGTGCTGATCCGGCTGACGGCGCGGACCGTGCCGCTGCGTCAGTGGGAGGTGGCCCGCGCCCTGCGCGAGCGGCTGAAGATCGCGCTGGACACCGCCGACGACCGCAGCCACATCCATATCGCCGGCGCCGCCGCGAGCTAGCCGGGGGGCCGTGGCGGCGGCCGGCCGGCCCGGCCGGTGCGCGGTGCGGGCACCGGCGGCGGGTCACTAGGCTGGGGCGCGATGACCAACGATGCAGCCGCGACCACGTTCTACGAGGCAGTGGGCGGCGAGGAGACGTTCAGCCGCCTGACCCGCCGGTTCTACCAGGAAGTGGCCGCGGATCCGGAACTGCGGCCGGTGTACCCGAGCAAGGACCTGGGGCCGGCCGAGGAGCACCTGCGGCTGTTCCTGATGCAGTACTGGGGCGGCCCGGCCACCTACAACGAGTTGCGCGGCCACCCGCGGCTGCGGATGCGGCACCGGCACTTCGTGATCGGCGAGGCCGAGCGGGACGCCTGGCTGCGGCACATGCGCACCGCGCTGGACGAGCTGGAGCTTGAGCCGGCCCTGGACCAGCAGCTGTGGGACTACCTGGTGATGGCCGCGCACAGCCTGGTGAACCACATGCCGGAGGCCGGCCGCGGCCCGGACCTGGGCCTGACCCCGGCCTGACCCCTGCGACAGGGCGCTGACCCGCGGCTCTGCCGCCGGTCAGCGCTCCGCGCTGGGACTCGCTAGCCCCGGGTCAGCCGCCGGTAGGTGATGCGGTGCGGGCGGGCCGCCTCGGCACCCAGACGGTCGATCTTGTTCTTCTCGTACGCCTCGAAGTTCCCCTCGAACCAGAACCAGTGCGAGTCGCCTTCCCAGGCCAGGATGTGCGTCGCGATCCGGTCCAGGAACCAGCGGTCGTGGCTGGTGATGACGGCGCAGCCGGGGAACTCCAGCAGGGCGTTCTCCAGCGACGAGAGCGTCTCCACGTCGAGGTCGTTGGTCGGCTCGTCGAGCAGCAGCAGGTTGCCGCCCTGCTTGAGGGTGAGCGCCAGGTTGACCCGGTTGCGCTCGCCGCCGGACAGGATGCCGGCCGGCTTCTGCTGGTCCGGCCCCTTGAAGCCGAAGGCGGCCACGTACGCGCGGCTCGGGATCTCGGTCCGCCCCGCCCGGATGAAGCTCTCCCCGTCGGAGATGGCCTCCCAGACGTTCTTGCCGGGGTCGATCCGGTCGCGGGACTGGTCGACGTAGGCGATCTGGACGGTCTCGCCGACCTTGACCGTCCCGGCGTCCGGCTGCTCCTCGCCGACGATCATCTTGAACAGCGTGGTCTTGCCGACCCCGTTCGGGCCGATCACGCCCACGATCCCGTTCGGCGGCAGGCTGAAGCTGAGGTTCTCGATCAGCATCCGGTCGCCGAAACCCTTGCTCAGGCCGCTGGCCTCGACCACGATCTGGCCCAGCCGGGGGCCCGGCGGGATCTGGATCTCCTCGAAGTCGAGCTTGCGGTTCTGGTCGGCCTCGGCCGCCATCTCCTCGTACCGCTCCAGCCGGGCGCGGCTCTTCGCCTGCCGGGCGCGGGGGCTGGACCGGACCCACTCGAGCTCGTCCTCGAGGCGCTTGCGCCGCTTGGCATCCTTCTGGCCCTCGACCTTCAGCCGGGTGGCCTTGGTCTCCAGGTAGGTGGAGTAGTTGCCCTCGTAGGGGTAGGCGCGGCCGCGGTCGAGCTCGAGGATCCAGCCGGCCACGTTGTCCAGGAAGTACCGGTCGTGGGTGACGGCCACCACGGTGCCCTGGTACTTCTCCAGGTGCTGCTCCAGCCAGAGCACGCTTTCCGCGTCCAGGTGGTTGGTCGGCTCGTCGAGCAGCAGCAGGTCGGGCTGGGCCAGCAGCAGGCGGCACAGCGCGACCCGGCGCCGCTCCCCGCCGGACAGCACGGACACATCCGCGTCCGGCGGCGGGCAGCGCAGCGCGTCCATGGCCTGCTCGAGCTGGCTGTCGAGGTCCCACGCGTTGCTGTGGTCCAGCTGCTCCTGGAGCTTGCCCATTTCCTCAAGGAGCTCATCGGAGTAGTCGGTGGCCATCTTCTCGGCGATCGCGTTGTACTGCTCGAGAAGCGCCTTGGTTGCGGCCACGCCCTCCTCGACGTTGCCGAGGACCGTCTTCGTGTTGTCCAGGGCCGGCTCCTGGTCGAGCATCCCGACCGTGAACCCCGGCATCAGCCGCGCGTCGCCGTTCGAGGGCTGCTCGACTCCGGCCATCATGCGCAGCAGGGTGGACTTGCCGGTGCCGTTGGGCCCGACGACACCGATCTTCGCGCCCGGCAGGAACGCGAGCGTAACGTTATCCAGAATGACCTTGTCGCCGTGCGCCTTGCGCACAGCACGCATCTGGTAAATAAACTCGGGCATGCCCTCAAGGGTAGGGCCATGCCGAACAGAGTCCGACCAGGGCCTATCCCCTTTCGGGCACACCCCCGCCACGCCAGGCACCCAGCCCCGCGGCGCCTGAGCTGCCCCGGCCCGGTGGCCAGGCGGGCCGGGGCAGTCCGGGGACGCCGTGACCGCAGGACTCCGGCAGCCCCGCGCGGCGGCCCGGTCAGACGCCCGCCGGGACCGGCTCCTCGTCCGGAGCCGCCTCCCCGTCCGGGACCAGCGCGGGCACCGGGACGGATTCCGGCAGCAGGGCAGCGATCGCGGCCTCGTCGATGAGGCCGAGGCTGTCCTCACCGGACTGGCCAGCGCCGAAGCCGCCGCCGGCCTCAGCGGAGCCGAACCCGTCCGCCGGCCCGCTGCCGACGGACTGCCCGGCCGGCGCCAGGGACGGCAGCTCACCGCGGGTGCGCTGGAAGTGGGCCACCCCGCGGGACAGGTCGTGCCCGATCGAGCTGGCGTCGACCTCGACCGCCAGCCGGGCGTTGCCGTCCTTGTCCTCGTACGGCCGGATGGACAGCCGGCCCTTGATCACCACCGGGTCGCCCCGGCGGATGCAGGTGGCCACGTTGGCGGCCAGCCGCCGCCAGCAGAGCACGGTCACGAACGACGTGCTGCCGTCGGACCATTCGCCGCTGGCCCGGTCGATCCACCGCGGCGTCCAGGCCACCCGCATGCTGACCTGCGGGACCCCGTTGCGGGTTTCCCTGGACCTCGGGTCGCTGGCCACGTACCCGGTCAGGCTGAGCTGCGCTTCGTTTACCATCGCGATCCTCCTGGGCGGTGGACTGCTCCGGCGCCTTCCGCCCTTGCGCCGGGCCCGGCGGCACCCCGCCGCCGTCTGCCTCCACCGTCGCTGAGCCGGGACATGCGGCGCGGGCCCCGCTCCCGGCCTGTGGACAAAATCCGCAAACACCGGATCTGTGGACAGCGAATTAGCGCAATGGGCCGCGTAATGAAATAATTTGCGCCCGCTTCCGGCGGCCCGCAGCCCCATCCCGCGGCATTCCATGATCACGCGGAATTTCCGCCGGATATATCTGGAAATCCGGCAAAGCGCCGGGCAGGCCAAGCCCCGCCGCGCCACTCCCGCGCCAGCCGCCCGCCCCGCCGCCACCGAGGCCGCCCGCCCCGCCGCCACCGGGCCGCCCGCCCCACTCCAGCCCGCTGCCGACGGCATTCCTGTATCACCCGCAGCGTTGTAATGTTGTAATCCGAGTGAACGGAGAGCAGCAGATGGCAACAGACCCCGCCCTGGACGCCTACTCCACGATCGTGGCCGGGGCGGCCGCGGCGCTCACCCCGAAGGTCGCCAGCCTGCGGGTCCCGAACGCGGGCGGCCGCGGCGGGGAGGGCCTGGGCTCGGCAGTGACCTACACCGGCGACGGGTTCCTGCTCACGAACGCGCACGTCGTCGGGCAGGCCAGCGGCGGCACCGCGCTGTTCGCCGACGGCACATCGGCCCCCTTCACCGTGGTCGGCACCGACGTCCTGTCCGACCTCGCAGTCGTCCGCGCAGCGGGGCCGACGCCGCCGCCCGCCGAGCTCGGCGAGGCCGACCGCCTGGTAGTCGGCCAGCTCGTGGTGGCCGTAGGCAGCCCCCTGGGCCTGGCCGGCTCAGTCACCGCGGGCGTGGTCAGCGCCCTCGGCCGGTCCCTGCCGACGCGCAGCGGATCAGCGGCGCGGCTCGTGGAGGACGTGATCCAGACCGACGCGGCGCTCAATCCCGGCAATTCCGGCGGCGCGCTGGCCGACGCCCAGGCCCGGGTGGTCGGGATCAACACCGCGGTGGCCGGCGTGGGCCTGGGCCTCGCCGTGCCGGTCAACGCGACAACCCGGCGGATCATCGCGGCCCTCATGCGGGACGGGCGCGTGCGGCGCGCCTACCTCGGGCTGGTAACGGTGCCGGCCCCGCTGAACGCCGCGCTGCGCGAGCGGTTCGGGCGGTCAAGCGGGCTGCGGGTGGCCGAGGTGGTGCCGGACGGCCCGGCCGCCCGGGCCGGCCTGCGGGCCGGGGACCTGCTGCTGGCCGCGTCCGGGCGGCCGGTCAGCGCCGCGCAGGACCTCCAGCGGCTCATGTTCGACGACGCGATCGGGAAACCGCTTCCCATCACCGTGATGCGCAACGGCGCGCTGGTAGACGTGATCGCCGAACCGGTGGAACTGGTATCGGCGTAGCGGCCCGGCCGTTCGCAAGGCGGCCTTCGCCGGCATGCGCATCAAATTTCAGGATTACGGTGGGTGCCCGGTCAGTCCCGGGTCGTGGCTGCGCGCAGCTCGGTGCGGAACCGGTCCAGCTCCGCGAGCTCGTCCTCGATCGGCTGGATCACCATCTCCTGCGCGGTGACCGCCATCTGGTCGCGCATCTGGTCCTCGACCTGCTCCCGCTCGGCGGCCGCGGTCAGCTGCACCTGGTTCATCGCGCCGGCCGCGGCCAGCCAGCCGAGCAGCAGCATCGCCGCGATGATCAGCGCGATCCAGGGCAGCAGGGCCAGGTCGGAGAACAGCCGGGGCGGCGCGCTGCCGGCCACCTGGACCGCACCGAAGGCGATGATCACCGCGATCCAGGCCAGGCCCACGATCACGCAGCCGAGCAGCAGGCCCTGCAGCGCGCCGACCAGCCGCCACCAGCTGGCGATGTGATCCTCGGCGGGCAGCGCCTCGTCCATCACGGTGCCGAGCGCGGCCGGGATCTCCCTGGCCCGCGACCGGGCCGCCTCCCGGGTGGTCCGCGACCACGGGGCGGGCAGCGGCTGGCTGGCCGCGTCCGCGACCACGGTCAGCGCGTTGTCGATCTCCGCCTGCTGCGCGCCCGACGGCCCCGCGGTAACGCTCCGCAGCTCCTCCCACAGCCGGCTGCGGCGGATCTTGCGGGCCGGGTCGCGGCCGGTGACCCGCTCGGCCAGCCAGCCCAGCGGCCAGCCCACGTAATCCAGCGCGCGCAGCTCGCGGGCGCGCTGCAGCGACTCGCCCACCGCGGCCACGCCGGCCGCCCGGCTGAACGCCTCGACCAGGCCGCTGATCAGATCCGGGGACAGGTGCCACGGCCCGGCCGGGCTGTCCGTCCCGGGCCCGGCCGAGTCCGCCCAGCCACCCGCGGCGCCATCGCTGGCCAGCACGGGGCCGGGGATGTCCGGGCCGGCCCCGAACGGCGCCCACCGCCGGGCCAGGTCGTCCACGTCGGCCGAGATCCTGGCCTGCGCGGCCCGCCGGGCCGACACCGCGTTGGTCAGCATCTTGCGCAGCTCGTCCAGGCCCTCCCCGGTCTTGGCCGAGGTCATCAGCACCGGGGCGTCCTGCAGGTCCTCGGAGTCGAGCAGCCGCCGCAGGTCGGCCAGGCAGTCCTCGGCCTGCTGCGGCGTCAGCCGGTCGGCCTGGTTCAGCACCACCGCGATGACCTCGGAGTGCCCGGCCAGCGGCACCAGGTACTGGCGGTGCACGGCGGCGTCCGCGTACTTCTGCGGGTCGAGCACCCAGATCATCAGGTCGGTCAGCCCCACCAGGCGGTCGGCCTGGCTGGTCGCGCCGGTCACCACCGAATCGTGGTCGGGCAGGTCGACCAGGATCAGCCCGGTCATCGCCTCCTCGCCCCGCTCCAGCGCACTGGACCGGGCGTACCGGTGCCGCGGCGCGACCCCCAGCCAGTCCAGCAGCGGCCCGGACCCGGCCACGCTCCACACGCAGGCGTGCGCGTCCCTGGTGGCCGGGCGGGTCACCCCGACCGGCGAGAAGTCGGCCCCGGACAGCCGGTTGAACAGCGCCGACTTGCCGCTGCCGGTGCCGCCCGCGAGGGCCACCACGGTGTGGTTGCCGGACAGCCGCAGCCGCTGGTCGGCCTGGGTGAGCAGCCGCTGGGTGTCGTCCAGCAGGCCCGCGCTGAACCCGTCGGGGCCGGTCCTGGCCCGGCCGATCTGCAGCAGCCGGGCCAGCGCGGTGAGCCGCCGGGCCAGGCCGTGGCCCGCAGCGGCCGGCTGCAGGTCACCGTCGAATTGCGGCGGGCCGGTTCGGGGCGGTCTGCTCACCGGGCCTCTTCCAGGGCCTCTGCGGCCTCGGTGAGCTCACGGGACGTGCCGTCGGCGGGCACCCCGGCCGCGTCCGCGGTCTCCTCGAACCGGAGCATCTCCTCGTCGAACAGCGCGCTGACCCGCTCGCGCAGGTCGGCCCGGGCGGCCACGGCCAGCTCGCGCAGCGGCTCGGCGCCGAACAGCGAGATCAGCAGCTGGTCCGGGGCAGCGCTGCTGTCGCTGACCGCGTCCGCGCCGGCCCCGTAGCCGAGCAGGCCCGCGGTCAGCGCCAGGGCCAGCGGCTCCTCGTCCAGCGGCACCGTGCGGGCGATCGACCTCTTGGTCACGTTCTGCGCCCGGACCAGCCCGAGCACGTGCTCCTGCCAGCTGCTCACCAGCCGGGCGGTCCGCCGGGACATCTCCGGGCCGGACCGGGCCAGGGCCACCGCGCCGTCCCGCTCGACCGCGTCCCGCCCGCTGCTGCTGCCCCCGGTGACCGGCACCACGTCCAGGTCGAGCCCGGCGGCCTGGGCGAAGTCCGAGCCGAAGCTGTAGTCCTCGGCTTCCGCGCCGGTCAGCTCGCCGAGCAGGGCCGCGCCGGCCGGGATCTCCCGCCAGGCACTGACCGACGCCTCGGCGGCCCGGTCGGCCACCGACACGATCAGCGATTCCAGGCCCGCCCGCAGCGCCTGGTCCAGGGCCGCGGCCCGGGCCGGCATCCGCCGCTTGCGGGGCAGCCGGGCGGTGGCCTGCCCGCCGCGCCGCACCTGGAGCATGCGCAGCAGGTCGCCGGTGCCGGCGAAGTCCTGCCAGCGGGCCAGGATCTCGCCGCGGAGCAGCGAGCCGTCGCTGGTGGCCTGCTCGATCTCGGCCTGCCCGCCCAGGTACGCACCGGCCACCGCGGCGCGCAGGTCACGCCGCACCGCCTGCTGCGCGTCCAGCGCGGCGGCCAGGTCCGGGATCCGGGTGCGGAACGTGTCCAGCACCCCGGACATCGTCTGGGTGAGCACGGCCACCCGCCGGTCGTCCCGGGTGGCGGTGTCCTGCAGCCATTCCTTGATCGGCCCGTACGCCTCGGCCGGCAGCCTGCCCTCCACCAGCACGGTCTCCGGGATCACGAACCGGCGCACGTCGCCGAGCCCGTTCGCGGCCAGCATCGCGTCGAAGTGGGTGGTGAGCTGGGTCGCGGCGGACGGCGGCACCCGGGACAGCACGATGCCCAGCGAGGCGCCCCGGTCCCGGCCGTATTGCAGAAGCTCCCACACCGCGGCGTCCGCGTACCGGGCCGCGGTGGTCATGAACAGCCACAGGTCCGACGCGTCCAGGAACTGGTGCGCGAACTCGTAGTGCGCCTGCACCACCGAGTCGATGTCCGGGGTGTCGAGCAGCGCCACGCCCTGCGGCATGCCGTCGCTGGAGGCGAGCACGAGCAGGCCGTCCCGGCCGGCCATGGCCAGGCCTTGCTGACGGACCCGGGGCAGGGTGGGCAGGAACACGTTCTCCGCGAACCAGTCGACCTCGCTGGGGTGGCTGGCCAGCACCGGGCTGTTGGTCGTCGGCCGCCGGATGCCGGTGTTGCTGACCTGCTTCCCGACCAGGCTGTTGACCAGGGTCGACTTGCCCGCACCGGTCGAGCCGACGAGCGCGACCAGGACCGGGGAGCCAGACTGGCGGAGCCTGGGCAGCAGGTAGTCGTCGATCTGGCTGAGCAGCTTGCGCCGTTCCGCCCGGGCCTCGGCCACGCCGGGGGCCTCCAGGAGGAACTCGGCCTCCAGGATCGCGTGCCGCAGCGCCAGCAGGGCGGCTTCCAGCGGCCTGGCCTCGACCCGGCGGAACGGGGTGACCGGCCCGGATGGCTTCCGCGGTGCCGCCGCCGACGGCGGGGTGGGCGCGGACGGCGAGGGCGCGGGCGGAGGCACAGCCGCGGGCGGCGGCCCGGACGACGCGGACGGCGACGGCCCGGACAGCCCGGACGGTCCGGGCGACGCGGACGGCGCGGACGGCGCGGATGACGCGGACGGCGCGGACGGCGCGGACGGCGCGGACGCGGCCGGAGGCTCTGCCGCGGCCGGCGGGGTGGGCGCGGACGGCCCAGATGGTGCAGACGGCGACGGCCCGGACGCGGCCGGCGCGGCCGCCGGGGGCCCTGCCGCGGCCGGGCCCGCCGGCTCAGCAGGCGCGGCCGGCGCCGGGACCGGCTGCGCGGCGGCAGGCTCCCCTGCACCGGACGGCTCGCCGGCCCCGGGCGGTGTCGTCCCGCCCGGCGTGCCCGCGGCCCGCGGCGGGCCGGGCGGCTCCTCCGCGTCAGACGGGGCCCCTGGCAGCGTGGCCGGACCCGGCATACCTGCCGCCCGCGACGGGCCGTGCGGGACCTCCAGGCCGGATAGCTCGCCGGCCCCGGCCAGCGTGCCCGCGGCCGGGCGCGGGCCCGCGTCCGCGGGCGGGGCGGCTGCGGCGGGCGGTTCGCCCGCGGGCGGGCGCGCGGCTTCCTTCGGCAGCGGGGAGTCCGGCGGCTCCGGGGACGCGTGGCGGCCTGGACGGGCGGCGCGCGCCGGCGCGGGGCTGACCGCCGGCCCGCTGCCGGCCGGCCCGGGACCCGTGGGCCCGGGGTCAGCGGGCACCGAAGCCGCAGTGCGCCCCTGTCCTTCAGTCATTCCGCCCGGCCTCCAGCTACCGGCGAGCCGCCGGCCGTCGGGCCGGCTTCCGTCTCCCGTTCCTTACCCCGCGCGTTTCCGTTCAGCGGCCCGGCGGCGCCCTGCCCGGCGCCGTCCTCCCCGGTCCGCCCCGCGGCCGCAGGACGCAGCGTCCCTCCTGGTCCGCCGCCCGCCGGGCTGGCGGCCAGTCCCGCGATCTGCGCCGCGATTGTCACGACCTCACCTATTACCACGACCGCTGGCGGCCGGATACCCGCACGGGCAACGGCGTTCGCGGCGGTGTCCAGGCTGGCGGTGATTGTGTGCTGCGTGGGCAGGGTACCGTCGGCGATGACCGATACGGGAGTGTTCGGGTCACGGCCGCCACTTATTAGCTCATCTGTGATCAGCCGGAGATGCTCGATCGCCATCAGCAGCACGAGCGTGCCGGCCGAGGCGGCCAGGCCCGGCCAGTCCACGGTGGACCGCGGGTCGCCGGGCGGCACGTGCGCCGACACCACGTGGAACTCCTGCACCACGCCGCGGTGGGTGACCGGCACGCCGGCGACCGTGGGCACGGCCACCGCGCTGGTGACGCCGGGCACGATCGTCACCGGGATCCCGGCCTGCAGGCAGGCCAGCACCTCCTCGGCGCCGCGGCCGAACACGAACGGGTCGCCGCCCTTGAGCCGGACCACGAACCGGCCCGCGGCGGCCTCGCGGACAAGGGTCTCGTTGATGAACTCCTGGGCCACCGACCGGCCGCGCGGGATCTTGGCCGCGTCGATGATCTCCACCCCGGGCGGCAGCTCGTCCAGCAGGGCGCGTGGCGCGAGCCGGTCCGCGACCACCACGTCGGCCTCGGCCAGCAGCGCCCGGCCGCGCACGGTGATCAGGCCGGGGTCGCCGGGACCGCCGCCGACCAGCGCGACGCCGCCGTGCGCCCGGCGCTGGCGGCGGGCGCTGATCGCACCCGAGCCCAGGCCCTCGATGACGGCGTCCCTGATCCCGGCGCTGCGCCGCGGGTCGCCGCTGAGCACGCCGACCCGGACGTCGCCCGCCTGCCCGGTGGCCGGGGTCCAGGCCCGGGACGCGGCCGCGTCGTCCGCCCGGACGCACCAGACCCGGCTGGCCTCGGCCTCGGCCGCCACCGCCGCGTTGACCGCCGGGTCGTCGGTGCACGCGCACACCAGCCAGGCGCCCGCGCAGTCGCCGGGCTGGTAACGCCGCTCCAGCCAGGTCAGCCGGCCCGCCTCGGCCAGGTCGTGCAGGGCCGGGGTGAGTTCCGGGGCGACCACGGTCACCACCGCGCCCGCGTCGGCCAGGCCGGGCACCCGCCGGGCCGCGACCGCGCCGCCGCCGGCGATCACCACCCGGCGGCCGGCCAGGCCCACGGCCAGCAGGTACGGCACCTGGTCCGTGGCAGCCATCAGATCCCCGCTCCTAGCCGTCAGCCTGTCATTCGCCCTTGTCGGTCACGCCGGCTGAGTCGAACGTCGCGACGTCGTGCAGCGCCCTGGCTGCGCTCTGGAGGATCGGCAGGGCAAGCAGCGCGCCGGTCCCCTCACCCAGCCGCAGTCCCAGATCGATCAGCGGGTGCAATCCCAGTGCTCCGAGGGTAGCGGCATGACCCGGTTCCACGGACCGGTGCCCGGCGATGCAGGCGGCCACCGCGTCCGGGGCCAGCGCCACCGCGGCCAGCGCCGCCGCCCCGGCGATGACGCCGTCCAGGATGACCGGCACTCGCTGCTCCGCTGCGCCCAGGAGGAACCCGGCCAGCGCGGCGTGCTCCAGGCCGCCGAACGCGGCCAGAACAGCGGCCGGGTCGGCCGGGTCCGGCTGGTGCCGGTCCAGCCCGGCCCGCACGACCTCGATCTTCCTGGCGTAGGTGCGGTCGTCGATGCCGGTGCCGCGGCCAGTCATCTCGGCCGGGTCCCGGCCGGTGAACGCGCACACCAGCGCGGCCGACGCGGTCGTGTTGGCGATGCCCATGTCCCCGGTGATCAGGCAGTTGCTGCCCGCCGCCACCAGGTCCCTGGCCACGCCGATGCCGGTGGCCAGCGCCTCCTCTACCTGGCCGGGCGCCAGCGCCGGGCCGGCCAGGAAGTCGGCCGTCCCCCTGGCCACCTTCCTGGCCAGCAGGCCGGGTGCGGGCGGCAGGTCGGCGGCCACGCCCACGTCGATGACCACGACCTCCGCGCCCGCCTGGGCGGCGAACGCGTTCACCACCGCGCCGCCGGCCAGGAAGTTCGCCACCATCTGGGCGGTGACCTCCTGCGGCCATGGCGTGACCCCGCGGGCGTGCACGCCGTGGTCGGCGGCGAACACGGCCACCGTGGCCGGCCCGGGCACCGGCGGCGGGCACTCCCCGGCCAGCCCGGCCAGCTGGGCGGACAGATCCTCGAGCGTGCCCAGCGAGCCCCGCGGCTTGGTCATCAGGTCCAGCCGGGCCCGGGCCGCGGCTACCGCCGCCGCGTCCAGCGGCCGGATCCCGGCGCGTACCTCATCGAGCAGTTCCATGGTGTCCTTCCGGTCGGCCGGCCGCGGGTCCCGGCCGGTCAGTGCGCGTGCTGATGCCCGGCCCCGTGGTGCGCGTGGGAGTGCCCGTTCTCTCCCGGGTGCCCGTTCTCTCCCGGGTGACTGCCTTCCGCCGGGTGACCGTCTTCCGCCGGGTGGGCGTGCGGCCGCTGGGCCGCGCCGACCAGGTGCCCGGACCCGGGCAGCGCGACACGGTAGGCGCAGGTGTCGCAGTTCATCCGGATGTCCCCGGCCAGCGCCTCGCGGTACCGCTCGGTCACCAGCCCGGCCAGCTCGCCGGTGTCGCCGAGCACGTCCGCGACCCGCACGCCGAGTTCCGGGTGCGCGGCGGCGTAGGCGCGGGACTGCTCCTCCACCCGGTCCGGCAGCACACCGGGGAACAGGAAGTACCGGGCCACGACGATCTGCCGGGCGCCGAGCCGCCGGCACCGCTCGAGCCCGGCCGGGATGCCCGGCTCGGCCAGTGACACGAAAGCGGTTTCCGCGAATTCGTAGTCCCGGCCCTCCCACAGCAGCCGCGCGGTCTTGCACACCTCGGCGTTCGCATCCGGGTCGGTGGTCCCCCGCGCCGCCAGCAGCACGGCCGGCGCCGTCATCCCGTCCGAGACCGCTGCGATGCGCTCGGCCAGCAGGCCGAGCAGCACCGGGTGCGGGCCGAGGGGCCGCCCGTAACTCCAGGTCAGCCCGGGATGGCGGGCCCGCTCCCGGGCCAGCGAGGCCGGGATGTCGCCCTTGGCGTGACTCGCCGCGGACAGCACGACCGGCACCGCGACGAGGTGCCGGTGACCGCGGGAGGCCAGCCCGGCAACCGCTTCCCGCAGCGGCGGCTCGGACAGCTCGATGAAACCGCCCGCCACCTCGATCCCCTCGGGAGCCAGCCGTTCCTTCAGCCGGGACGCCAGCGCGCGGAACGCGGCCGCGCCCTCCTCGTCCCGGCTGCCGTGGCCGGCCAGCACCAGCGGCGGTGGGGTCACCGCGCGGCCCCTGCCCCGCCGCCCTCGCCGCCGGCCGGATCGGGCTGCCCCGCGGCCGCCCGGAGCATGGCGTTGACCGCCGCCGCGGCGACGGCCGAGCCGCCCTTCTCCGACACGTTGGTCACCGAGCGCAGCCCGCTGGCCCGCAGCGCGTCCTTGGACTCCGCCGCGCCGACGAAGCCGACCGGCAGCCCGACCACGAACGCCGGCTCGACGTTCCTGGTCAGGATCTCGGCCAGCGCGGTGGGCGCGCAGCCCACCACCCAGACCGCGCCCGGCCCGACCTCGCCGAAGGCCAGCCGGATCGCCGCCGCCGCCCGGGTGATGCCCGCGGTCCTGGCCAGCCGCGCGCTCAGCGGCTCCCGGATCTTGCACACCACGTCCCGGCCGGTGATCCCGGCCGCGACCATCTCGGTGTCGGCCACCACGGCAGCGCCGGCGGCCAGCGCCGCTACCCCGGCGGCAAGCGCTTCCTCGTCGCAGACCAGGTCGGTCGCGTAGTCGAAGTCGGCACTGGCGTGGATGACCCGCTCGGTCACGTCCCGGCTGAACCGGGGCAGCCGGGACAGGTCGATCCGGGACCGCAGGATCCGGTACGACTCGGCCTCGATCGGGTGCACCCCGCCGGCGCCGCTGGCCTCGCCAGCCCCGCCGGTCTCCGCTCCCTCTGGCCAGGTCATCTCGTCACCACCTCCTGGGCCAGGTAGATCGCGTCGGCCGGGCAGACCTCCACGCACTCGCCGCACCCGGTGCACCGGCCGGCCCGCACCGCCAGCGGGACCGCGGCCCCGGGCCCGGCCGGGCGGATGGCCCGCTCCGGGCACGTTAGCAGGCAGGCTCCGCAGCCCAGGCAGCCGCTGGTCACGACCGCGCAGGTCAGGCTGGTGCAGTTCAGGCCGGAGCGGGCCGGGACAGTCCGGCCGGAGCGGGCCGGGACGGTCCGGCCGGCCCCGGCCCGGGCAGGAGCCCGGGTCACGGAGCCGACCAGCGGTAGTCCCGCGGGGTGACCATCCGCCCGGCCACGATCCTGGTCCGCGACGAGCCGACCACGACCATCGTGTGCATGTTGGCCACCGCCGGGTCGAAATCCTCCAGGGTGGCGATACCGGCCTGCTCCCCGCCGCGGGACGCGTCCCTGACCCAGCCGACCGGGGTGCCGGCCGGCCGGTGCTCGGCCAGGACGGCCAGCGCCCGCGGCAGCTGCCAGGTCCGGGCCTGGCTGGCCGGGTTGTACAGGCAGACCACCAGGTCGGCCTCGGCCGCGGCGCGCAGCCGCCGCTCGATCTGGCCCCACGGCGTGTGCAGGTCGGACAGCGAGATCGAGGCATGGTCGTGGCCGAGCGGCGCGCCGAGCACCGCCGCGGCGGCCAGCGCTGCGGTCACCCCGGGCACGGCCACCACGTCGATCCGGTCGTCGGCCAGTTCCAGCGCCGGGCTGGCCATCGCGTAGACGCCCGCGTCACCCGAGCCGATCAGCGCCACCGCCCGGCCCGCCAGCGCCTCGCTGACTGCGGCAGCGGCCCGGTGCTCCTCGTCACCCAGGCCGCTGGACAGGATCCTGGTGCCGTCCGGGATCAGGTCGGACACCTGCCGGATGTACTGGTCCAGGCCGACGACCACGCCGGCCCGGCGCAGCTCGGCCGCGGCCCGCGGGGCCAGCAGGTCCCTGGCCCCCGGGCCGATGCCGACCAGGGCCAGCCGCCCGCGCGGCCGCCCGCGCGCCACCGCGGCCGTGGCGTTCTGGCTGACCTGCTTGGGCACGAGCAGCTCGGCGGCCCCGGGCAGCGCCCGGCCGGCCGCCGCGAAGAGCAGCGCGGCGGCCTCGGCCACGCTCGGCGTGCCGACCGCGGCACGCACGGCCTCGCTCGGCGTGGGCACGTCCACCGCGGCCAGCTCGGCGGCGGTCGCGGTGCGGACCGCCCAGCCGCGCTCGGCGGCAGCGGCGATCAGGCCCGGCTCGCGGGCCTTGACGTCCACGGTGGCCAGCCAGCGCACCGCCCGGGGCGACAGCCCCGCGCTGGCCAGCGCCTGGTCCATCAGCTTGCCCGCCTCGGCGGCGGTGACCCCGCGGCTGGCCCCGGCCCCGACGGTCAGCGACGGCGGCCGGTACACCACCCGCGGTCCGGCCGCCGGCTCCAGCTCGGCGTCGGTGACCACGATGGCGGGCACGCCGGGCTCCGGCGCGTCTGCCCGGACCACCGCGGCGGGCAGCGGCGGAACCGGCCATTCCGGCTCCATGGTCAGCGTGACCCGCTCGCCGGACAGGATGGCGGTGCCCACCGCGGCCAGGTCGCTGCCCGGCTCCACGGTGAACCCGATGTCCGCGCCGAACTCGTCCAGCGCCACCGACCCGGCCGCGTCCGATGCAGTGGTGATCACCGCGGTGGCGCCCAGGATCGCGGCGACGTGCCGGGCCAGCACGTTGGCCCCGCCCGCGTGCCCGCCCAGGATCGGCACCGCGAACTGCAGCGCCTCGTCCACGCACACCACGCCGGGGTCGGTGTACTTGCCCGCCAGCAGCGGGGCGGCGATCCGCACGGTGGCGCCGACGGCCAGGAAGCAGACGATCAGGTCGCACTCGTCGAACGCCTGCGGCAGCGCCGTCGTGGCCGGACCCCGGTAGCTCCGGGTGTCCGGCAGCTCCTCGGCCAGCCGCGCCGCCGCCACCCGGCCCGCGGCGGTCACCGCGATCAGCCCGATCATGCCGGCCCCCGCTCGCCGGAAACCACGAACACCGGGTTCGCCCCGGCCAGCCGCAGCGACCCGCCAGGCAGCGGGGCCAGCCGCGCCGCCTGCAGCTGCACGCCCTCGGCCCGGTAGCCGCGTGCGGCCAGCAGCTCGGTCACCGCCCGGACCCGGTCCACCGAGGCCAGCGCGGCCACCGCGCGGCCCGGCTGGCCGGCCTCCAGGGCGGCGGCCAGCACCTCGTCGCTGCCGCCGCCGGCGAACAGCGCGTCCGGCGCGGGCAGGCCCGCCAGTGCCGCCGGGGCCGTCCCGGCCACTACCCGGACGCTGCCGCTGACGCCGTGCGCAGCCGCGTTGCGCCGGATCCGCTCGCACTGGTCCTGGTCGGCCTCGACCGCGTACACGCTGGCGCCGAACCGGGCGCACTCCACCGCCACCGACCCGGACCCGGCCCCGATGTCCCACACGGTCCGGCCGAGCCCCGGACCCAGCCGGGCCAGCACCAGGGCCCGCACCTCGGCCTTGGTGATCATCGCATCCCGGTGCTCGAACGCCTCCTCGGGCAGCGCCCACCCGGGCGGCGCCCCCCGGTGCCCGGCCACCCAGCCAGGACCGCCGCCCGTGCTGCCCGGCCCGATCCTGCCCGGCCCGATCCTGCCCGGCACTGTCCCGTCCGGCACTGTCCGTTCCGGCCCCGTCCCGTCCGGCCCCGGCCCATCTGGCGCCACAGCCGGGTCCAGCGCCACCAGCACGTTCGGGTCGGCCAGCTCCCCGGCCCGGCTACCGCCCGGGTCGCAGGCCAGCTCGGCGACCCGCTCGTCTGCAGTGCCGAGCCGTTCCGCCGCATACACCCGGCGCCCGCCGGCCAGCAACGCCGCCGCCAGCTCGGCGGCCGGCTCCCCCGGCGCGGTCAGGATCGCCGCCTTGGGGTGAGCCAGGGCGGCGGCGGTCACCGGGCCCGGATCCCGGCCATGCGCGGACAGCACAAGTGCATCGTCCCAGTCGAGGCCAAGCCGGGCGAATGCAAGGGCCACCGAGGAGACCGCGGGCAGCACGGCGGGCCGGATCCCGCGGGCCCGCAGCGCCCGCACGATCCCGAAGAACCCGGGGTCACCCGAGGCCAGCACCACGGCCGGCCCGCCCGCCGCCTCGATCTCCGCCAGCGCCTCGTCCAGCCGGGTCAGCTCCGCCACCCGCGCGCTCCCCGGCACCATCCCGGCCGTACCGTCCTTGCCCGCCCCGGCCTGGGCCGCCCTGCCCTGCCCCGCACCGTCCTTGCCCGCCCTGCCCTGAGCCGCCCTGCCCTGCCCCGCACCGTCCTTGCCAGCCCCGTCGCAGACCAGCACAGCGTCCAGGTGCCGCCGCGCACCGATGACCAGCGCGGCCCCCGCCAGCGCGGCCACCGCGTCCGGCGGAAGCGGGCTGCCGTCGCAGCCGATCACGGTCACCGCGGGCGCCGTCATCAAGGCCGCCCCGGCCACGCGGCAACCAGTTTCCGCCCGCTGAAGTCCACCATGATCACCTCAACCGCAGGCAGAACCGCCGTCCGCCGCCCCTCCCCCGGCCCGGCACCCGCTGCGGCAGCCTCATCCCCACCGTCAGGCACTTCCGCAACAGCATCCTGATCGGCACCACTGACCTCAGCCGTCCCCCTCTTGGCAGCCCCACCCGCCCGATCGGCCCCCGTAGCCCCGGTGGCTGCGCCGGCCCCGGTGACTGCGCCGTCCCCGCCGGCCCCGGTGACCCCGCCGGCCCCGCCGGTCCCGGTGGCCTCAGCGGCCTCGGCGACCTCGGCGCAGAAGCGCGCCAGCACCCCGGCGACCCGGCGGCACAGCTCGGTCCCTGCCGCCTCCAGCAGCCCGGCTGCCTCCCATAGCTCGGCCGCGTGCCGCGCCGTATTGGCCCCCGCGACCTCCGCTGCCAGCGCGTCACCACCTCCCGCCGCCAGGGTGATCTCGGCCAGCAGCCCGGTGGACACCCGGGACCGGGTGTAGTGCGTCATCAGCACGCCCGCGGCCAGCTTGACCAGCTTCCCGGCCATGCCCACGAACACCACCCGGGGCACGCCGTGCTCCATCACCCGCCGCAGCGCCGCCCCGGTGAAGTCGCCCACCTCGACGAACGAGACCTCGGGCAGCCCGGGCAGCAGCGCCATCGCGCCCCGCTCGGTCCGTCCGCCGGTGCACAGCACGATCGCGGGCACGCCCTGCGCGGCGGCCACCGCCACCGCCTGCTCGACACTCGCCCGCCACGACGCGGTCGAGAACGGCCGGACGATCCCCGTGGTTCCCAGGATCGAGATCCCGCCGAGGATGCCGAGCCGGGCGTTGGTCGTCTTGCGGGCCATCTTCTCGCCGCCGGGCACCGAGATCACCACCCGCGCCCCGCGCTCCGCCAGGTCGATCACCTCGCCCACCGCCTGGGTGATCATCTGCCGGGGCACCGGGTTGATCGCCGGGCTGCCGACCTCCAGGCCCAGGCCGGGCTTGGTGACCACGCCGACGCCCTCGCCGCCGTCCAGGTCGAGGCCGGCCTCCGCCCGCCAGCTGACCAGCGCGGTCAGATGCGCGCCATGCGTGACATCAGGGTCGTCTCCCGCGTCCTTGATCACGACCGCCTCCGCCCGTTCGCCGCCGCTGACACCCTCCGGCCGGGCCGGGCCGGGCAGCAAGCGGCAGGACGTGACAGCGAACAATACCCGCCGGCCGGCCGGCAAACCGATCTCGACGCTGTCCTGTATCTGACCGGTTTCCAGCGCGGCCGCCGCGGCCTTGGCCGCCGCCGCGGCGCAGGCGCCGGTGGTCCACCCGGTGCGCAGCCCGGTCTGCCGGACCCGCGCGGTGCGCGGCAGGTCAGGCTCGCGGAGCTCCCCGGGCTCGCTCATCACCGCACCCTAGTCACGTCCCGGCCCCGCCCGGCCGCAGCGGCGCACCCGCCGCGCCCGCGCCGCGGTCGCGCAGCGCCCGCCGGGCCGCCCGGTCGGCCTTGCGGTACTCGTGGAAATGGCCCGGGTGGTACAGGTGCGACCGGGTGCCGCCCGCCGCCAGCGCCGGGCCGACCAGCACCAGCGTGTGCTTCCACAGCCGGCGGGCCTTCACCGTGGCGGCCAGCTCGTCCAGCCGGCACCGCTCGACCAGCTCGTCCGGCCACGTCACCCGGTACGCCACAACGCACGGCGTCTCCGGGGGGTAGCCACCGGCCAGAAGCTCGTCCTGCAGCTGCCCGGACCGGGCCGCGGACAGGAACAGCGCCATCGTCGTGCCGTGCGAGGCCAGCGCCGCGACCTCCTCCCCCGGCGGCATCGGCGTCTTCCCCCCGCCAAGCCGCGTCAGGATCACCGACTGCGCAACCTCGGGAATGGTCAGCTCCCGCTCCACCGCGGCGGCGGCCGCCGTGAAGCTGGACACCCCTGGCACGACCGAGGTCCCCAGCCCCAGCTCCCGGCACCGGTCGAGCTGCTCCTGCAGCGCCCCCCACAGCGCCGGGTCGCCGGAGTGCACCCGCGCCACCGCCAGGCCCTCGTCCTTCGCCCGCCGGTACAGCGGCAGCACGCCCTCCAGCGGCAGCTCCGCCGAGTCGATGATCTCGGCGCCGGGCCGGGCATGCTCTAGCACCCCGGGATGCACCAGGCTGGACGCCCAGATCACCACGTCGGCCGCGGCGATCGCAGCGGCCCCGCGCAGGGTCAGCAGGTCCGGCGCGCCGGGCCCGGCCCCCACGAACGTCACCGTGCCCGCCATCATCCGCTCCCGCCCCGGCTCTCGCCCGCCTGGCCCGCTGAGTCCGCATCCCCGCTGGCCGGACCCGTAGCCCTCCCGGCCCGGCCCGCAGTCCCGCCCGCCGGACCCGTCGCCCCGCCGGCCCGGCCCGCAGTCCCGTCCGCCGGACCCGCAGTCCCGCCCGCCGGACCCGCCGCCCCACCGACCCGGCCCGCAGTCCCACCGACCCGGCCCGCAGTCCCGCCAGCCGGACCCGTCGCCCCGCCGGCCCGGCCCGCAGTCCCGTCCGCCG
>DASVBE010000119.1:0-5946 GCA_036375995.1 Streptosporangiaceae bacterium
GAGCCGCTGGCCTACGCGGGCATCCAGCTCACCCGGCGGTCGCTGGCGCGGGCCGACGGCCGGCAGGGCGAGCGCAACCTGCTGCTGCGCACGCTGGACCGGATCGGGGTGGGCTACGACTCCTGACCTGGCCTGGACCCCGGACGGGTCGCCCGGTCGCACGCCAAGGGACAACCGGGCAGGCCGTAACGGACAGTAAGCGCTTGGCCTGGTCTCCGGACAGCGTTGAATATGACCATGCTCATCGAACGCGGCGAGTTCCTGGCCGCGCTGCTCGGGCTGCTGCGCGAGGCAGCCGCTGGTCAGGGCCGCCTGGTGTTCCTGGGCGGCGAGGCCGGCGTGGGCAAGACCACGCTGACCGCCGCGCTGGCCGGCGCCGCAGCCGGCGGGGTGGCGACGGCCAGCGGGGCGGTGACGGCCGGCGGGGCGGGGGTGCCGCTGGCGGTCCGGCGGGGGAACTGCGACAACGTGACCACGGCCGAGGCGCTGGGCCCGGTCGTGGACGCGCTGCCCGAGCTCGCCGAGGTGCTCGAGGCCGGGTCCGGGGTCAGCCGGCCGCGGCTGCTGCGCCGGATCCGGGCCACGCTGACCGCCGCGCCCACGCTGCTGATCCTCGAGGACGTGCACTGGGCGGACGAGGCGACCCTGGACGTGCTGCGGTTCCTCGGCCGCCGGCTGGACGGCGCGCCGCTGCTGATCGTGGCCACCTTCCGGTCCGAGGAGACCGGCGGCGACCACCCGCTGACCGTGGTCCGCGGTGACCTGGCCACGCTGCCGGGGGTGATCCGGATGCAGCTGCCCGCGCTGACCGTGGCCGGCGTGCGGACCCTGCTGGCGGGCGCCCAGTCAGCGCTGGACCCGGCGCGGCTGCACGAGCGGACCGGGGGCAACCCGTTCTACGTCACCGAGGTGCTCGCGGCCGGCGACGGCGAGGTGCCGGCCACGGTCAGGGACGCGGTGCTGGCCCGGGTGGCCCGGCTGCCGGCCGCCGCGCGGGAGGTCGCGGCGGCCGCCGCGGTGCTCGGCCGACGCGCCGACATCGGCCTGCTCACCACGGTGGCGGGCGAGCCGGCCGGGGCCGCGGACGACTGCATCAGCCGGGGCGTTCTCGTGGCCGACGGGGCCGGGGTGAGTTTCCGGCACGAGCTGGCCCGGCTGGCGGTCGAGCAGTCGCTGCCGCAGGCGCAGCGGGCCGCGGTTCACGGCCGGGCGCTGGCCGAGCTGACCGCCCGGGGATCCGGGGACCACCGGCGGCTGGCGCATCACGCCGCGGGCTGCGGCAACCGGCCCGCGGTTCTCGAGCACGCGCCGCGGGCCGCGGACCGGGCGGCCCGGCTGGGCGCGCACCGCGAGGCCGTCGATCATCTCCAGCTGGCCCTGGACCACCACGACCGGCCGGACCGGCGGCGGGCGGACCTGCTCGGCCAGCTGTCCTACGAGTGCCACCTGACCGGCCTGCTCGAGAGGTCGCTGGCCGCCCAGCGGGCCGCGCTGGAGATCTACCAGCGGGAGCGGGACGTGCTGGCCATCGGCCGGTCGCAGCGCTGGCTGTCCCGGGTGTCCTGGTTCCTCGGCCGGAACGCGGACAGCGAGCAGTACGCGGCCGCGGCGATCGCCACCCTGGAGCCGCTGGGACCCGGCCAGGAGCTGGCCATGGCCTACAGCAACGAGTCCCAGCTGCGCATGCTGGCCGACGACCACGCCGAGGCGGTCCGCTGGGGCCTGCAGGCCCTGGACCTGGCCCGCCGGCTCGGCGACCGGGCGACCGAGGCGCACGCGCTGAACAACCTGGGAATGGCGCGCTGCCGCGACGACCTCACCGAAGCCCGGATGCGGCTCACCCAGAGCCTGGACCTCGCCCTGGCCACGGACGAGCATGAGCACGCCGCGCGGGCCTACACCAACCTGGGCGCGATCCTGACGAGGGCCCGGCGGTACGCCGAGGCGCAGCGGCAGCTGGATACCGGGATCGGCTACTGCCGGGACCGTGACCTGGACTCCTGGCGGCTGTACATGACCGCGTGGCTGGCCCGGGTGCGGGCCGAGCAGGGCGAGTACGCGGCCGCCGACGCCCGGCTGGCCGAGGTCCTGCGGCACCCGCAGCTGTCCCCGCTGACCAGGATCTGCGCCCTGGTGGTAGCCGGCCCGCTGGCCGCCCGGCGGGGCATGGACGCCGCCGCGGCGCTGGACGAGGCGATGGCGCTGGCCGCCGGGACCGGGGAGGTGCAGCGGCTGGCACCGGTGGCCGCGGCCCGGGCCGAGGCCGCCTGGCTGGCCGGCTGCCTGGCTGACGTGGCGGCTGAGGTGGACCGCGTCTGGCCGGCGGTCGTGGCCCATCCCGACCCGTGGGACGCGGGCGAGCTGCGCTGGTGGCGCGCTCTTGCCGGGGGCGCGGACCCGGGCGACGGGCCCGCGGCCGGGCCGGAAGGCGGGCCGGAGGGCGGGCCTGCGGCCGTGCCGTTCGCGCTGATGCTGGCCGGGGAGCACCGGGCGGCCGCGGACCGGTGGCAGGAGCTGGGCTGCCCGCTGTGGGCGGCGTACGCCCTGGCCTTCTCCGCGCAGCCCCGCGACGTGCAGGACTGCCTGGAGATCCTGGACCGCCTCGAGCTGCCCGCGGTCCGCGCGGCGGTGCTGCGCGACCGGCACGCCCGTGGCCTGATGGTGCCGCGCGGACCGCGGGCGTCCAGCCGGGCCAACCCGTCCGGGCTGACTACCCGGGAGGCCGAGGTCCTTGCCCTGCTCGCCGAGGGGCTGTCGTACGCCGAGGTCGCGCAGCGCCTGGTGCTGTCCCGCAAGACGGTCAGCCACCACGTGTCCGCAGTGCTGCGCAAGCTCGGCGAGCCCAGCCGTACGCGGGCGGTCGCCACCGCGCAGCGCCGCGGCCTCCTCCCGCCCGGCTAGGCCGGCCTGGGCGCCCCTGGCCTGCTGGGCCGGCCAACATGGGGAAGACGTCCGATGTGCCGCCCGGCTGCGTCCGTGTTGGCTGGTCGTGGGCAATCCGCCCGTACTCAGACCCCTATTGCGGAGGAGACAGCACGATGGCGCTGTACATGGACGTGCACCACCTGACCGACCCGGTCACCATGAACGATGTCGCCCAGGCGCATGCCGCCGACCTGGAGACCCAGGACGCGCACGGCGTGCACTACCTGCGGTACTGGGTAGACGAGCAGAACGCCAAGGTGTTCTGCCTGGTCGACGCGCCGGACGCGGAAGCCGCGGCGACCGTGCACCGGGAGGCGCACGGCCTGGTGGCCGACGAGATTTATCCGGTCGCCGAGGGCGCCTAGCACGCCGTAGCCTTCGGGCCGTGCTGACCTTGCGGACCGCCACCTCTGACGATGACCTGGAACGGTGGCGCCAGGTCCGGCTCGCGGTCGTGCCCGGGGAACGGGCCGACAGCGTGGCGGAGATCCGGGCTTCGGGGACTCCGGCCCGGCTGCTGCTGCTCGCCGAGGAGGACGGCGTGCTGGCGGGTTCGGGTGTGGCCGACGACTCGTCCCTAACCGGCGGGTTCGTCGCCCCGCGGGTCCTGCCCGGAGCCCGGCGGCGCGGGGTGGGCACCGCCCTGCTCGGGGCCCTGGCGCAGCACTGCCACGGCCGCGGCCACACCACGGTCGCGGCCCTGGCAGACGACGAGGGCTCCGCGGTGTTCGCCCGCCGGGCCGGCTTCACCGAGGTGAACCGCGAGGTGCAGATGCTCAGGACGATCGGTGACGAGCCGCCGCCGGTCATCCCGGACGGGGTGCAGATCGCCACGGTCGCGGACCGGCCCGAACTGTGGGAGCAGGCCTACGACCGGGTGCACGCCACGCTCGCCGACACGGCGCACACCAGCGTTCCGAAGGTCTCCCGGGAGGAGTGGCACCGGGACTGGATCAAGACCCCGGAAGCCGCGTTTGCCGCCCTGGCCGGCGGCGAGGTGATCGGGGTCGCGTCGCTGCTGCTCGACCCCGATCAGCCCGGCCGGGCGGAAACCGGCTACACCGCGGTGCGCCGCGATTGGCGCGGCCGCGGCGTGGCCGACGCGCTCAAGCGCAGCACGCTGGCGTGGGCGGCCGGCCACGGCATCGCCGAGGTGTACACCTGGACCCAGCAGGGCAACGCCCGGATGCGCGCGGTGAACGAGCGGCTCGGCTACCGCTACGGGATCGTCAGCATCAGGCTGGAATCGCCGCTGCCGCTGCGCCTGCCTTAGCTGTGCCTGCCTTATCTGTGCCTCCCGTAGCTGGGCCTGCCTTAGCTGTGCTTGCCGTAGCTGGGCCTTCCGTCGCCAGCTCGGGCATGTCCCAGCCGCGGGCCAGCGAGGAGGGCCGGGAGAGTTCCGCGCCGGAGAAGTACTCGGTGAACTTCATCAGCAGCGGGTCCCAGCGCAGCGGGTCGATGTAGTTGGGGTGGCCGGTCATCAGCAGGCCGTCATCCACATGCGTGCGCAGAACGGCGACCTCCAGGGCGCGCAGCCCCGAGTCCGGGCCGTCGATCTCGTGGATGGCCCGGACCTCGCCCGCCAGCTGGACCGGGCTCTCGGCGACCGCCGCGGGCAGGCCGTCGCCCCGGTGCTCAGCGGACAGGCCGGCGGCGGCGAACTTGTCCGGCTCGTAGGTGTAGCCGCGGGCCTGCTTGTAGCCCGGGACGTCGGGCCGGCCGGTGAGCAGCGCGATCCGGTCGATCGCGTCCACCATCCCGCCGTCCACCAGGTTCAGCACGCAGGCCGGGCGCTGCTCCAGGTTGCGCACGGTCTGCGACTGGGCGCTGAGCCCGAGCATCGCGGTCTGGCCGACCCACCAGACCGAGGACATCGGCGCGATGTTGGTGGTCCCGTCTGCGTTCAGCGAGCTGACCAGGATGACCGGGGTGCCGAAGTAGAGCATCTTCGGGTTGAGTTCGCGCTTCACGGGGTCCTCCGTCAGGTCGCCGGCTTGCTTGCTCGTTACCTGATCAACGCGCCAGCCCCGCGCCGCGTGAGGTCCGGTTAGCCTGGCGCGGTGGATATCACCCAGCTGATCCTGGACGACCATCACGAGCAGCGCCGGCTGTTCGCGATCCTGGAGCAGATCGACCGGTCCGACACGGCCACGCTGGCCGTGGTCTGGGACCGGCTGGCCGCGTTCCTCGAGCTGCACGCCCAGGCCGAGGAGGAGATCTTCTACCCGGAGCTGCTGCACGCCGGGCTGCGGGCGGCCCGGGCCGCCGTGGTCGAGGACGAGACGCTGGACGCGATCGGCGACCACAACGAGATCAGGGACGCGGTCGTCGCGGTGGCCGGGCACGAGGCCGGCAGCGACGCGTGGTTCGCCGCGGTGGCCGCGGCCAACCTGGCCAACAGCGATCACATGGCCGAGGAAGAGCGGGAGGGGCTGACCGAGTTCCGCCGGCTGGCCAGCCTGCAGCAGCGCCACAGCCTGGCCGTGCGGTTCGCCGCCTACGAGGCGCGGCACTGGGCCGGCGTTCCGCCGGTGGACAAGGACCCGGCCGGGTACGTCCGCGAGGCCGAACAGGCCAGCACGGGGCAAGCCAGCACGGGGCAAGCCAGCACGGGGCAAGCCAGCACGGGGCAAGCCAGCACGGGGCAGGCCGACGGGGCGGACCCAGCCGGCCCGGCCGACGGCTCGCTGGGCATCGGCCGCCTGTCAGGGCACTAGCCAGCGGAAGCGGGGCCAGCCGGATAGACGGCTGGCCCGGTGTGCGCCGCATGGCCGAGCGCGCGGCGGACCCGGCAGAGCAGCGCGGACCCGGAGAACGGCTTCTCCAGCAGGTCGACGTGCAGGTCCAGGCACCCTGGGTGTCCTGCACCGAATGCGCCCGCTTGCTCAGCGTGTCAGTGCAGGTCAGCGGCTAGGTCAAGGATTAGCCAAGCTCCCCGTCCACCTCCCTGCCGCACCGTGGAAGCCGTCGTGCGGTTCCGCACGGGTTCGGAGAGGTCAGATGGCGACGGAGAAGGCGGCC
>DASVBE010000158.1:0-11853 GCA_036375995.1 Streptosporangiaceae bacterium
GATCCGCATCTACGGCAGCGAGGGCCGGCTGATTCACGACGGCTGGCAGGTTGCCGACGACAGCGGTGAGACGGCCTGGATCAGCGACGCCGGGGCCATCGCCGTCTTCGGCCAGCCGCTGTCCGTGGGCGAGACGACGGATGCCGGCCCGCTGTGGTTCTTCGACAACTTCTCCGAAGTCAAGGAGATGGGCGAGTGCTCACCACCGTTTATGGCGGAGCTCGCCAGGGCCCTCGGCGAACGGTGGGAGCCCGCCTAGGCCGACGGGAGCGGCAACATGGGATCGCGGCACGCACCGGTGAGCGGCCTGGCCGCCGCCGGGTCAACCGTCACGCGCTACGGGCTGGTGACGACCCTGGTGTGGATCGGAGCACTGAAGTTCACTGACTACGAGGTCCAGAACGCGGAGGTGCTGGTCACCGCCAGCCCGCTGACCGCACGGCTCCGGAAGAAGCTGGGCGCCCAGAAGCTCGCCCGGCTCACCGGGGTCGCGCAGCTGACCCTGGGCGCCCTGATCGCGGCCAAGCCACTGGCGCCCCGGGCCGCGGCGGCGGGCAGCTTCGGAGCCGCCGGGATGATGCTCAGCACGCTCAGCTTCCTGGCCACCACACCGGAAGCGTGGCGGGAGGGGCCGGGCGGCATACCGCAGCTGTCGGTGCTGGGCGAGGCCCTGCTCAAGGACACCGTGCTCCTCGGCGCCGCCCTGCTGACGGCCGCCGAGTCGCTGCGGGCGGCCCGCGCCAGCGACCGCGGTTAACCCGCGGCCGAGACCGCCTCGGCCGCGGTCCTGATGAGCTGAAGCACGTCGTCAGGGTGGGAGACCATCGCCACGTGGTTGGTCGGGACTTCCACCGTGACGGCACCCATGCGCGCGGCGAACTGGCGCTCGGCTTCGGGCGGGATGGCCTGATCGCCGTCGGCGACCAGGAACCAGGTCGGGTGTGACTTCCAGGCCGGCACGCCCATCACCTCACCGAGCGCGGACCAGGCCAGCGGCTGCTGCACGGCATGCATGACCCGCGCCCTTCTCGGCCAGGTAACGGCACTTCGATCACGCTCGCTGGCCCAGCGCGTCGGACCGGGCTGGTACGAATGTCGGCATGGCCGCCAACCGGACCGACCCGCCCGCGAACGAGGCCGAGCTGCCCGCCGGCACCGAGCTGCGCGCCGAGGCCGAGGGTCACCTGCGGGCGCTGGCCGGGGCCGGGGCCCGGCTGCGAGATGACCAGTGGACCGCGATCAGCGCGCTGGTCACCGGCCGCCGCCGGGCGCTGGTCGTGCAGCGCACCGGGTGGGGCAAGTCGGCCGTGTACTTCATCACCACCGCCCTGCTCCGCGCCCGCGGCGCCGGGCCGTCGGTGATCGTGTCTCCGCTGCTGGCCCTGATGCGCAACCAGATCGAGGCCGCGGACCGGGCCGGGATCCGCGCCCGCACGGTGAACTCGGCCAACACCGACGAGTGGGACGAGGTCTACGCCGAGGTCGCCGACGGCCGGGTGGACGTGCTGCTGGTCAGCCCCGAGCGGCTGAACAACCCGGGCTTCCGCGACCAGGTGCTGCCCCGGCTGATCGCCGCGGCCGGGCTGCTGGTGGTCGACGAGGCGCACTGCATCTCCGACTGGGGCCACGATTTCCGGCCCGACTACCGGCGGCTGCGCACGCTGCTGGCCGGGCTGCCGCCGGGCGTGCCGGTGCTGGCCACCACGGCCACCGCGAACGCCAGGGTCACCCGGGACGTGGCCGAGCAGCTGGGCGCCGGCGGCGACCAGGAGACGCTGGTGCTGCGCGGCGCGCTGGACCGGGACAGCCTGCACCTGGCCGTGGTGCAGCTGCCCGCCGCCCAGCAGCGGCTGGCCTGGCTGGCCGAGCACCTGGCCGGGCTGCCGGGCTCGGGGATCATCTACACACTGACCGTGGCCGCCGCGCACGAGACCGCCGCGTTCCTCCGCGACCGCGGCACCGGCGTGCTGGCCTACACCGGGAAGGACGACAGCTCGGCGCGCGAGGCCGCGGAGAACGCGCTTCTCGGCAACGAGCTCAAGGCGCTGGTCGCGACCAGCGCGCTGGGCATGGGCTTCGACAAGCCCGACCTCGGGTTCGTGGTGCACCTCGGCGCGCCGCAGTCGCCGATCGCCTACTACCAGCAGATCGGCCGGGCCGGGCGGGGCGTGCGCCGGGCCGAGGTGATCCTGCTGCCCGGCCGCGAGGACCGTGACATCTGGTCCTACTTCGCGTCGCTGGCGTTCCCGCCCGAGCACATGGTGCGTACCACGCTGGCCGCGCTGGCCCGGGCCGGCCGCCCGGTCTCGGCCGGCGCCCTGGAAACCCAGGTGGACCTGAGCCGCGGCCGGCTCGAGATGATGCTCAAGGTCCTGGACGTGGACGGCGCGGTCCAGCGGGTCAGCGGCGGCTGGCAGGCCACGGGCCGGGACTGGGTCTACGACGCCGAGCGGTACGAGCGGGTCGCCGCGGAACGGTCCCGGGAGCAGCAGGCCATGCTCGGCTATCTGGCCACCGGCGGCTGCCGCATGGAGTACCTGCGCCGCGAGCTGGACGACCCGGCCGCCGCGCCGTGCGGGCGCTGCGACAACTGCACCGGGCGGCACTGGTCCACGGCGGTGTCAGAAGCGGGCACGGCGGCGGCGCGGGACCGGCTGATGCGCCCCGGCGTGGACGTCGCGCCGCGGAAGATGTGGCCCACCGGGATGAAGGACCTGGGCGTCGAGGTGGCCGGGAAGATCCCGGCCGGCGAGGCGGCGGAGACCGGCCGCGCTCTCGGCCGCCTCACCGACCTCGGCTGGGGCCCCCGCCTGCGGGCCCTGCTCGGCGCCGGCCCGGCGGACGGCACGGGCCCGGACGGGCCGGGGTCCGCCGACCAGCCGGCCCCAGACGACCTGGTCGCGGCCATGGTCAAGGTGCTGGCCGCGTGGGACTGGGCGGAGCGGCCGGCCGGGGTGGTCACCGTACCGTCCCGCCGCCGCCCGCTGCTGATCGGCAGCCTGGGCCGCCAGCTGGCCGGCCTCGGCCGGCTGCCCTACCTCGGCGCGCTGGCCTACACCTGGGACGACGGCTGGGACGACGGCGAAGGCGGCGGCGGCCCGGGCGCCCTGCCGTCGGCTCCCGGCCCGGCCCGGCACTTCAACAGCGCCCAGCGGCTGCGCGGTATCTGGCGGGCGCTGGGCCTCCCCGCGGACCTGGCCGCCGCCGTGGCAGCGGCGGGAGGCCCGGTGCTGCTCGTCGACGACCAGATCGATACGGGCTGGACGATGACCGTCACGGCCCGGCTGCTCCGCCTGGCCGGCGCCCCGGCTGTGCTGCCGTTCGCGCTGGCCGTCACCGCAGGCTAAACCCGCGTACCCGAGCCTGAGCAGGCCTGGGTCCGGGGTTCACGCAGTCGATCACCGTATCGATGAGCGATCAGTTACTGTCGCCAGATGCGTACTGGTGTTCTAGCATGGGCATCTAGCTAGCAGCATCCCGTGACCAGCTCCGGCCTCCGCCGGTCATCAAGACAAGAGATAATGCCCGTTATGGAACTCCGGCACCTGGAGTACTTCGTCGCCGTCGCCGAGGAGCTGAGCTTCACCAAGGCGTCGCGGCGGATGCACGTCGTGCAGTCCGGCGTGTCCAGTGCCATCCAGAGCCTGGAACGGGAACTGGCCGCGCCGCTGTTCGAGCGGGACCGGCACCGGGTGGCGCTGACCGACGCGGGCCGGGCGCTGCTGCCCGAGGCGCGGGCCACGCTGGGCGCCGCCCAGGCGGCGAAGGACGCGGTCGGCCAGGCTCGCGGGCGGCTGCGCGGCACGGTGACGGTGGGCACCATGCTGTCGACCGGCACCATCGACCTGCCCGCGATCCTGGGCCGGTTCCACGGCACGCACCCGGACGTCAGCGTGCGGCTGCGGATCTCCGCCGCCGGGTCGTCGGGCCTGATCCGGGAGGTCCAGGCGGGCGCGCTCGACCTGGCCGTCGCCTCGCTGCCGGGGCCGCCGCCCACCGGCCTGGCGGCACGGCTGATCGCGCAGGAGCGGCTGGTGCTGATCTGCCACCCGGAGCACCGGCTGGCCGCCCGCCCCTCGGTCACACTGGCCGAGACGGCCGGCGAGGCGTTCATCGACTTCCCGCCGGGCTGGGGGAACCGGGCCATCGTGGACCGGGCCTTTGCGCTGGCCGGGATCGAGCGCCAGGTCCCGTTCGAGGTCGCCGACTTCACCGGCGCGGGCGGGCTGGTCCGGCACGGGCTGGGCATCGCGTTCCTGCCCGCCTCGGTAGCCGCCCGGCTGCTCGCCCAGCAGAACCCCGCCGCCGCTCCGCGGCTGACCTGCACCCAGCTCAGCGACAGCGACCTGATCTGGCCGATCTACGCCACCACGCCCCGGCACCGGCGGATGTCCGCCCCGGCCCAGGCGTTCCTGCGCGAAGTGCTGCGCGCCGCGCCCTTGCGCGAGGACACACTGCGCGAGGATCCCGCCCTCGCTGGTGATCTCCAGATCAGATAACCCTGCTCAGGAACCGGCATGACCAGCCAGGGCAAACCGGCCCGCCGATGGGAAGTACCTATCCGGGCCACGGCACCCGGCTCCGGGTCACCGGTAGCTCCCCCCTGCATCCCCTGCACCGCTACCTGATCGCTGGACCACCGGCCGGCCGGCCCTCGCTCGCCCCTGTTGCACTCCCATGCACTAGCCCTGGAGAGTCATGCGCACCACCAAGATCGGCTCCGTCTCCGTCAGCGCCATCGGCCTGGGCGGCATGCCGATGTCCATCGAGGGCCGCCCCGACGAGGCGCGCTCGATCCGGACCATCCACGCGGCCCTCGCGGCCGGCGTCACCCTGATCGACACCGCGGACGCTTATCACCTCAACGCCGGCGAGACCGGGCACAACGAGCGGCTCATCGCCAAGGCCCTGGCCAGCTACGGCGGCGACACCAGCAGCGTGCTGGTCGCCACCAAGGGCGGGCACACCCGCCCGGGTGACGGCCGCTGGCTGCTCGACGGGTCCCCCGGGCACCTGCGCTCGGCCGTGGACGCCTCGCTCAAGGCACTGGGCGCGGACGCGATCGGGCTGTACCAGTTCCACCGGCCCGACCCGAAGGTCCCCTACGCCGAGTCGGTCGGTGTGCTGAAGGAGCTGCTCGACGCCGGGAAGATCCGGCTGGCCGGCATCTCCAACGCGAGCATCGGGCAGATCGAGACCGCCCGCCGGATCCTCGGCGACGGCAACCTGGCCAGCGTGCAGAACCAGTTCTCCCCGGCGTTCCGGTCCAGCGAGCCCGAGCTGCGGCACTGCGCCAAGCACGGCATCGCGTTCCTGCCGTGGGCCCCGCTGGGCGGCATCGGCCAGGCCGCGCAGCTCGGCGAGCGGCACGGGGCGTTCCAGCGGATCGCGGACGCGCACGGGGTCTCGGCCCAGCAGGTCGCGCTGGCCTGGGAGGTGGCCAAGGCCCCCGCGGTGATCCCGATCCCCGGGGCCAGCCGCCCCGAGTCGATCCTCGACTCGGTCGCCGCCCTCGACCTGAAGCTGACCACCTCCGAGCTGGACCAGCTCGACCGCGCCTGACTCGACCGCAGCTGACCGCTCTGAACGGGCCGGGCCGGCCCCGGTGATCCCCTCCCCCGGGGCCGGCTCAGGCCCATTCAGCCAGCGGCCCGGTGCCGTGAGCGACAGCAGCACCGGGCCAGTCTGGGCTGGCCGCGCTAGCGCGCGGGGCCGGCCAGTTCCGGCACGGCCGGGCGGCTGGGCGGCTCGCCGCCGCCGTCGCCCTCCCGCAGGCCGTACTGGGCGTACAGGCGGCGCAGCGGCTTCGGCGCCCACCAGTTGAACCGGCCGAGCAGCCGCATGGTCGCCGGGACCAGCAGGATCCGCACGATCGTCGCGTCCACGATCAGCGCGACGATCATGCCGACGCCCATCAGCTTGATGAACGTGATCCCGGAGGCGGAGAACGCGCCGATCACGATGACCAGCAGCAGCGCCGCACTGGTAATCACGCCGCCGGTCCGCTGCAGGCCGCCGGCCACGGCCGCGGTGTTGTCACCGGTGACGTCATAACGCTCACGAACCCGGGACAGCAGGAAAACTTCGTAATCCATCGAAAGCCCGAAGATGATCGCCAGCATCAGAATCGGAATGGTCGGGTCGATCGTCCCCGTAGGCGTGAAACCGAGCAGGCCCGACAGATGGCCCTCCTGGAAGATCCAGACCACCACGCCGAACGTCGCGCTCAGCGACAGCACGTTGGCCAGGATCGCCTTGACGGGCAGGACCACCGAGCCGAAGGCCAGGAACAGCAGGACGAACGTGGCGAGCACGACGACCAGGGCCATCCACGGGAGCGCCGAGCCCAGGCTGGACAGCTCGTCGCTGAGCTGCGCGGTGGTCCCGCCAACGTAGGCCTGCGCGCCGGCCGGGGGTGCCGTAGCGCGAACATCGCCGACGATAGCGCGGGCCGCCGCGGACTCTGGATCAACGGTGTACGAAAGGCCGACGCGGGCCACATCACCCTTGACTCCGGTCACGCGGGCGCCGGTGACCCCGTCGATTCCGCCGAGCTTGCTCACGTAGGAGGTCAGCGCGGCCTGGTTCGGCGGGCTGGCGGCCGGTCCCGGGAAGCGGAGCACGGCCTCGATGGGCTGCGTGACGTTGCCGGGGAAGTCCTTGTTCAGCGCCTCGGTGACGACCCGCGGCGCGGCCGCGGCGGGCAGCGCCCGGGCGTCAACGCCGCCCCAGGAGATGTGCAGGAACGGCGTGCCGAGCGTGGCCAGCCCGGCCACGATGACCACCACGTAGATCACCGGGCGGCGCATCACGCTGTGAGCGATCCGGTACCAGCCGCCGCTCGTCTCGTCGGCCAGCCGGGCCTCGGCGCGGCGCCGCGGGCGGACCCGCAGCGCGTTGACCCGCGGGCCGAGCACGGCCAGCAGCGCGGGCAGCAGGGTCAGCGCGGCGATCATGTCGACCAGGACGGTGGCCACGCCGCCGTACCCCATCGAGCGCAGGAACGTCATCGGGAACAGCATCAGGCTGGCCAGCGCGATCGCCACGGTGACACCGGAGACCGCCACCGTCCGGCCGGCCGTGGCCACGGTGCGGGCCAGCGCCTGCTCGGTGGAGTCGGTGCGGGTCAGCTCCTCGCGGAACCGGCCGACCATGAACAGCCCGTAGTCGATGGCCAGGCCCAGGCCGAGGATCGTGGTGATGTTGATCGAGTAGATGGACACCGGCGTGAACAGGGTCAGCGCGCGGAGCGCGGTGAACGAGCCCAGGATCGCGATGCCGCCGATGGCCAGCGGGAGGCTGGCCGCGGCGAGGCCGCCGAAGATGATCAGCAGGAGGATCAGCAGGGCCGGCATGGAGAGGCCCTCGGCGCGGCCGATGTCCTTGGTGACCTGCTTGTTGATGGCGCCCTCGGACGGGATCTGGCCGCCCGTGTGCTCGGTCAGCCCGGGGGCGGTCAGCTGGTTCCCGATCGAGTCAAAGGTCTTGATCTTGGCGGCGTCGTCGGCGCCGGCCAGCTGGAGCACGGCGTAGGTCTCGTGGCCGTCGGCGCTGACGAACTGCCGGGAGCCGGTGGACCAGAAGGTGGACGCGGAGGTCACCTTGCTGCCGGGGAGGGCGGCGAGAGTGCTGGTCACCGCGCTCTTGAAGGCCGGGTCGGTGACCGTGAGCCGGTCGCTGGAGTACAGCACGACCACGTCGCCCTGGTCGTGGCCGAACGTGGCCGAGGCCAGGTCGGCGGCCCGCTGGCTCTCGCTGTTCGGCGCGGTGAAGCCGCCGGCCGTCTGGAGTGAGCTGAAAACCCTGGTCCCCCACAGCCCGGCGAAGGCCACCACGGCCACCGACAGGATGAGAACCAGGCGGCGGTGACGGTAGATGGCCCGTCCCCATGCCTCGAACATGGGAGCCTCCTCAGTTAAGCTGTTACAGATCTTCACACTGGTAAACACTGTAAACTCTTATATGTGTTAACCTTGCATACAGCGTTAACTTTGTCAAGCTGGCACCGGCCGGGCCGGTGCCGGCCGGAGGGAGGCCCTGATGCCAGGACCGAGTGAGGCGGGCGTGCTGCCGGCCAGCCGCCGGGACCGGGTGCGGGCGGCGACCGCCCAGGAGATCAAGCAGACCGCCCGGCGGCTGCTGGTCGACCAGGGCACCGAGGCGGTGACCCTGCGCGCGATCGCCCGCGAGATCGGCATGACCGCGCCCGCGCTGTACCGCTACTTCGGCAGCCACGAGGAGCTGCTGCGCAGCGTGGTCGGCGACATCTTCACCGAGCTGGCCGATGACCTTTATGCCGCGATCCGGGCCGAGTCGGCGCGCGGTGGCACGGCGCCGGACAAGCTGGTCGCGGCGTGCCGGGAGTTCCGGCAGTGGGGCCTGACCCACAAGCCGGAGTTCGGGCTGGTCTTCGGGACCCCGATCGCGGGTATCGAGATCGACCACGATGACTTCACCGAGGAATGTGGCCGCCGGTTCGGCGGCACGTTCCTCGGGCTGTTCCTCGAGCTGTGGCAGCGGGCCCCGTTCCCGGTGCCGGCCGACGACGAGATCGACCCCGTCCTGCTGCCGCAGCTGCTGCAGTACCGCAGCGCGCTGGGCGCGGACCTGCCCGGCATCGAGGCCATGCCGGCCGGCGCGATGCTCACGTTCCTGCGCTGCTGGGTCCGCCTGTACGGCGCGGTCGCCCTGGAGGTCCTCGGCCACATGCGGTTCGCCCTGGAGGACAGCTCCCCCATGTTCGAGCTGACGCTCCTCGAACTGGCCGAGCTGATCGGCCAGGCCTAGCACCCGGCCCGCTAACCTGGTTTCCCAGCCCAGTGGTGGCGCGCTGGGCCTGACGGAAGGCGGGCTGATGCCGGTGGCTGGGCAGCCGGGCGGGTCTGGTGCGGGTGAGCAGGTCGCGGTCTTCATCGACCTGGAGAACCTGGCCATCGGGGCCGGGGAGAACATGCCCGGGCAGACGGACACGGTCCCGTTCAAGGCGCTCGAGCTGCTGTGCCGCGACTACGGGAACACCTCGATCCGCCGGGCGTACGCGGACTGGTCGCGGCCCGAGTTCGCCAAGCACCAGTTCAACCTGGCGCAGAACGGGATCACGCTGATCCAGGTCACCAGGTACGGCGCCCAGCAGAAGAACGCCGCCGACATCCTGATGGCCGTCGACGCCATGGAAGTGCTCATCACCCACCCGGACGTGGGCACGTTCATGCTGGTCGCCGGGGACGGCGACTACTCCCCGCTGGTCCAGCGGCTGCGCGAGTTCGGCAAGCGGGTCGTCGGGGTCGGCACCAAGGCGTCGGCCAGCGCCCGGCTGGTCGCGGTCTGCTCGGAGTACAAGTACTGGGGCACGATCGTGGCCGCGGTCAACCCGGAGGTCCGCGCCGAGGTCGACGCCAAGTTCCCAATCAGCGACGTCGAGCGGCTGGTCAAGCAGGCGATGGAGGAATCCCCTGATTCCTCCACCACCGGCTCCTGGCTGAAGAGCAAGATGCTCGCCCTGGACCCGAGCTTCGACGAGCGCAACTACAACGCGAAGAGCTTCCGCGCGCTGCTGTCCCGGCTCCCTGAGCTGGTCGAGGTGAAGAAGGACCGCTCCTCCCCCGACATGCGGGTCACGCTGGTCGCGGCCCAGGCGCCCGCGGCCCCCAGGAAAACCGCCGCGCGGACCAGGAAGACCCAGAAGTCCCGAGCCCTGGGGAGTAACTCCTGATCCACGGGAGTTGGGTGTGAGTTGTGCGCGCAGTGCAGATCTCCCGTCATGGCGGGCCCGAAGAGCTCGTCCTGGGCGAGCACCCGGATCCGGTGCCCGGGCCCGGGGAAGTCCTCGACGGAAAGTGGGCGGCGCCAATGGCTGAGCACAGCTACGACCTGGTGGTGGTCGGCGCGGGCAGCGGGAACATGCTGCCGGATTCGGTCCTGGCCGGGCGGCGGGTCGCGGTGGTCGAGGCCGGGCTGTTCGGCGGGACCTGCCTGAACCGGGGCTGCATCCCGTCGAAAATGCTGGTCTACACCGCGGACGTGGCCCAGACGATCAGGGATGCGGCCGCCTTCGGCATCGACGCCTCCGTGGGCACGGCGGACTGGCCCGCCATCAGGGACCGGGTGTTCAGCCATATCGACACGATCCCCGGCAAGGCGGTCGCCTACCGGCAGCGCAGCGGGGTCGACGTGTACCACGGGCAGGCCCGGTTCACCGGCCCCAGGGAGCTGCGGGTCGGCGGGGACACGCTGCGCGCCGAGCACATCGTGCTGGCCACCGGGTCGCGGCCGATGATCCCCGACGTACCGGGGCTGGCCGGGGTCCCCTACCTGACCTCGGACAACGTGATGCGGCTCGCCGAGCTGCCGGAGTCGCTGGCGATCCTCGGCGGCGGCTTCATCGCGGCCGAGATGGGCCACGTGTTCAGCTCGCTGGGCGTCACGGTCACCGTGCTCGAGCGCGGCCCGGCGATGCTGAGCAGGCACGACAAGGACATCGCCACGGCGTTCACCACGGCCTTCGGCCAGCAGGTCGACCTGCGGCTGAACACCACCGTGCAGCGGGTCGCGGCGGACGGCGACGGGGTCAGGCTCGACCTGCTGACCCCGGACGGCCCGCAGCCGGTGACGGCGGCCACGCTGCTGGTGGCCACCGGCCGCCGGCCGAACAGCGATCTGCTCGACCTGCCCGCGGCCGGGATCAGCACCGACGAGCACGGGCACGTGCAGACTGACGACCGGCTGCAGACCAAGGTGCCCGGCGTGTGGGCACTCGGTGACCTGGCCAACCACTTCCAGCTCAAGCACATGGCCAACGCCGAGGCGCGGGTGGTGTGGCACAACATCGTCCACCCGGACCAGCCGCGCGAGGCCCGCTTCCCGGTGGTGCCCGCGGCGGTGTTCAGCGACCCGCAGGTCGCCGCGGCAGGCGCCACCGAGCAGGAGCTGATCGCCAGCGGCCGCCCCTACCTGGCCGCCACCCGGCGGTACGGCGGCACCGCGTACGGCTGGGCGCTGCAGGACACCACGAGCTTCGTCAAGGTCCTGGCCGACCCGGTGACCAGGCTGCTGCTCGGCGCGCACCTGATCGGCCCGCAGGCCTCGATCCTGATCCAGCCCCTGGTCCAGGCCATGTGCCTGGGCAGCACGATCGACGACGTGGCGACCGGCGTCCTGTACATCCACCCGGCGCTCACCGAGGTCGTCGAGCAGGCCCTCCTCGGCCTGGGCGTCGAGGACGACACCGCCATGCCCGTCAAGATCAAGGCCGCCGAGGACTAACGCCGCGCACGACGAGGCTGCAGCTGGCCGGCTGGGTCCGGGGCCTCGACGACCGCGGATCCGAAGTTGCCGTATGTGATCCGCTGGCATGGAACGTGCGTGGCAGACGCCGGCGCAGCGATTGCGTTCACTTCATAGTCCTCGAGGTCGATAGCGGCCACGGGCTGCCGCAGGGAACCGGAATTGGCCCCACGGTGATGCCGTGCTGGTTACCTGGGCAGAATCGGCCGCAGTGCTGAAACGGCGCTGAAATCATGCTGAAACGCGTTCGCGGGCGAGCGCTGACCAGCAGCCGGCTGAGCCGTACACGCGCCGTCCCTGGCCGGCCGGCACCGGTTCCGGCGCTGGTCTGCCGGCGTCAGATGGTGCCTGGCGCCGGCCTCACGTCACGGGATGCCCGGCTCGCCCGGGTGGGAATATGCCGTGGGCGCTGCCGCGACTTGTCAGCCCGCAGGCCGGCCTGGGCCTGGTTGGTGCGGGGGCCGGGGGGAACCGGGCCATGGCCGGTGCCGCCGCGCCGCCCGGCTTCCCGGGCGTGGCCGCCCGGCCCAGGCGGCGGCTGCCTTCGGGAGCGCCGCTGCTCCAGCGATG
>DASVBE010000129.1:0-17194 GCA_036375995.1 Streptosporangiaceae bacterium
TCCGGCACCACGGTGGTGTCGCCGGACCTGGGCAACGCCAAGCAGACCGCGATGCTTGGCCGGCTGCTCGGCGTGCCGATCGCGCTGGGCGCCAAGGAACGGCAGAGCGACGAGCGGGTCACGATCGGCGAGATCACCGTCTTCTCAGGTTCTGCCCACCCCGCGTTCGCGCAGGAGATGTGCGACCTGCTCGGAGTTCCGTTGTCGCCGTCGCGGACCACCCGGTTCAGCAACGACTGCCTGCAGGTGCAGCTGCAGGGCAACTGCCGCGAGCGGGACGTCTTCCTCATCCAGCCGCTGGTCCCGCCGGTCCAGGAGAACCTGGTCGAGCTGCTGTTCATGCTCGACGCCGCGCGCGGCGCCTCGGCCGGCCGGATCACCGTGGTCCTGCCGCATTACGCGTACGCCCGCAGCGACAAGAAGGACGCCCCGCGCATCTCCATCGGGGGCCGCCTCGTCGCCGACCTCCTGCAGACCGCCGGCGCCCACCGGATCCTCGCCATGACCCTGCACTCCCCGCAGGTCCACGGCTTCTTCTCGGTGCCGGTGGACCACCTGCACGCGCTGCGCGAGCTGGCCGGCCACTTCCGCGGCCTGAACCTGTCCGGCACCACGGTGGTGTCACCGGACCTGGGCAACGCCAAGCAGACCGCGATGCTGGGCCGGCTGCTCGGCGTGCCGATCGCGCTGGGCGCCAAGGAACGGCAGAGTGACGAGCGGGTCACGATCGGCTCGATCATCGGCGAGGTGACCGGCCGGGACATCATCGTCCTGGACGACGAGATCGCCCGCGGGACCACGATCATCGAGCTGCTCGACCGGCTGGCCGAGCGCGGCGCCCGGACCGTGCGGGTGGCCTGCACGCACGGCCTGTTCTGCGACGGCGCGCTGGAGCGGATCGCGTCCCGGCCCGAGGTCGCCGAGATCGTCTGCACCAACACCGTGCCGGTGCCCGGCGACGGCAAGGAGCCCAAGCTGACCGTGATCTCGCTGGCCCCGGCGCTGGCCGAGGCCATCCGCCGGATCCACGAGGGCGAATCGGTCAGCGCGCTTTTCGGTCCGCACTAGCGGCCGAGGGCATCCGGGGTGAAGACGTACCGCCGGAACCAGCGGTGCATCTGGCGCTGCAGGTCCTGGTCCCCGTGGACGGAGACACCGGGATGCCGCAGGAACTGAGCCCACGACTGCTGGCCGAGCCACCAGCGGGTGGTTTCCCCGGCGGGGGCGGTAAGCCAGGCGTCGACGGGCGCCCCGGTGTCCCGCCGGCAGAGGCTGACCCCGCCCTGGGACAGGTGCAGCCAGAAGTTGCGGTCGGTGGCACGGTCGGTGAATTCGATCGCGATCACAACCGTCCGGCCGGGCAGGGCCCCGGCGTCGATGCGGCGCTGGATATCCCACATCAGCGCGGCTGTGTCGAGATCGTCGTCGCCCAGGGCGGCACTGTCGGCCACGGTCGCCCAGCGCGCTAGCTCCCGCAGGACGGGAGCCAGGGCCTGGCCCGTCTCGGTGAGGCAGTACCTGCCGTCAGCGCGGACGGCGATCCCGGCCGCCTGCAGGCCGCGCAGGCGTGAGGCCAGGGTCGCGCGCGGGATCCGCGGCAGGCCGCAGCGGATCTGGGTGAAGGTCGCCGAGCCGAGGAGCAGCTCGCGGGCGACCAGCAGGGTCCAGCGCTCGCCAAGGACCTCCAGGGCGCGAGCGACTGCGCAGAACTGGCCGTACCGGCTCATCGCGTCATCGTAGGACGCCCGCCAGGTGGCTGCAGAGTTCAGAAACTGAACTGGAGCGGGCTGCCGTCGCCCAGCGACCATCGGGTCATGAACGTCAGCCACAGCACCCTCCAGACGATCGGCGGCACCCCGCTGGTCCGGCTCCGCCGGGTGGTCCCGCCGGGCTGTGCCCGGATCCTGGTGAAGGCCGAGGGCCTGAACCCGACCGGCAGCATGAAGGACCGGATGGCGCGGGCGATGATCGAGCGGGCCGAGGATGACGGGCGGCTGCGGGCCGGGTCTGGCGTGGTGGAGTACACCGGCGGCAGCACGGGCGCCTCGCTCGCGCTGGTGTGCGCCGCGAAGGGCTACCAGCTGAGCATCGTCTCGTCGGACGCCTTCAGCGAGGAGAAGCTCGCCCAGATGGCGGCGCTCGGCGCGAAGCTGACGGTCATCCCCAGCCCAGGCCGGCTGATCACCAGGGAGCTGATCGAGTCGATGATCCGCGCCGCCACGGACATCTCCCGGCGGTCCGGCGCGTACTGGACCGATCAGCTGACCAACGCCGACAGCATCACCGGCTACTACCCGATGGGGGAGGAGATCTGGGACCAGGCCGGCGGCCAGGTGACCGCTTTCGTCCAGTCCGTCGGCACCGGCGCGTCGCTGCGCGGCGTGGCGTCGGTGCTCAGGAAGCACGATCCCGCGGTGCGCATCATCGCGGTCGAGCCGGGCGAGTCCGCGGTGCTGTCGGGCGGCCCGCCGGGTGCCCACCGCATCGAGGGCATCGGCATCGGGTACACGCCGCCGCTCTGGGACCCGGCCCTGGCCGATGAGATCGTGCCGGTGCCTACCGCCGACGCGGAGGCCATGGCGAGGAGGCTGGCCCGCGAGGAGGGCCTGTTCGCCGGGACGTCGTCGGGCGCCAACGTCATCGGGGCGATCCGGGTGGGCGAGCGCCTGGGCGCCGGGGCTACGGTCGTCACCCTGCTGGTGGACTCGGGCCTGAAGTACCTCAGTACCCCGCTGTACCGGCGCGAGGCCGCCATCCCGCGTCCGGCTGGCACTTAGGGCCTGTCTCAGCGGGGCACAATCGGGATGTGGCTGATCCGGGGCCCGCACCCGGCGGGGCCGCTGCGGCGGCGTCCGTGGAGCAACTGCGCGCCGCCATGGTCAGTCATCTGGACCGGATCGGCGGGATCCGCAGCGCGCCGGTGCGGGCTGCGTTCCTGGCCGTGCCCCGGCACCTGTTCACACCGGGCGAGCCGCTGCACCGGGCCTACGCCAACGACATCCTGGTGACCAGGACCGACTCGGCCGGGATGCCGACCAGCTCGGTGTCCGCGCCCGGCATGCAGGCGGTCATGCTCGAGCAGGCCCAGGTCCAGCCGGGCATGCGGGTGCTGGAGATCGGCTCCGGCGGGTACAACGCGGCGCTGCTGGCCGAGCTGGCCGGCCCGGCCGGGCACGTCGTCACCGCCGACATCGACCCGCAGGTCACCGCCCGGGCCCGGGACTGCCTGGCCCGGGCCGGCTACCCGCAGGTCACGGTGGTGCTCGCGGACGGCGAGTACGGGGTGCCCGGGCACGCGCCGTACGACCGGATCATCGTCACCGCCGGGGCGTGGGACATCCCGCCGGCCTGGCCGGCCCAGCTGGCGCCCGGCGGGCGGCTCGTGGTCCCGCTGCGGATCCGCGGGCTGACCCGGTCGGCCGCGTTCGAGCCGCGGGACGGGCACCTGGCCAGCCTGAGCCATGTGTGGTGCGCGTTCGTGCCGGTGCAGGGCGCGGGGGCGCGGGGCGAGCAGCGGCTCCTGCTGGACCGCAGCGGGGTGGCCGTGCGCACCGACGACGACGTGCCCGGCGATGCGGCCGTGCTCGGCCGGGCCCTGGCCGGTCCGGCCGCCGCCGAGTGGAGCGGGGTGCGGACCGGGGCCGGGGGCCTGGACAGCCTGTTCCTGTGGCTGGCCGGGACGCTGCCCCGGTTCGGCCTGCTGACGCGGCCCGGCACCGAGGCGGCCCGGGCGCTGGCCGAGCCGGCCTCGCCGTACGGCGGGCCGGCCCTGCTCGGCGGCGATGGCGCCAGCTTCGCGTACCTGACATCCCGCCCGGCCGGGGCCGGCGGCCAGATCCGCGAGCTGGGGGCCCGCGGGCACGGCCCGGACGGGGCCGGGCTGGCCGGCGTTCTGGCCAGCGGGGTCCGCCGGTGGGACGCCGGGCCGCGCCGCGGGCCCGCCGCGCAGATCTCGGTCTACCCGGCGGGCACCCCGGCTGCCGCCCTGCCGCCCTGCGGCCAGGTCATCGCCAAGCGGCACACGCTGGTCGTGCTGTGCTGGCCCGGGGCGTCCTCCGGGGACCGGCAGCCCCCCTGACGGCCGGGCCGGTTACCCGGGATCGGCCCAGCCTGCGCCGTTCGCGGGATTTCTCCGGCCCGGCGGAATACCACCTGGTCAGGGCTGGCCGCGGCGGCGGAGCGGGGGATAACCCCCGGCCGGGACAGGCCGGATAGCCGCATTCCCGGGGCCGGCGCCCGTCCCTAGCGTGCTGACCAGGGCACGCACCTCGCGTGCCGGGGCACGCGGGACGCGTGCCGGAAGGAGGTCAGATGATCGCCGTACAGGGCCTGACCAAGCGGTACGGGCGGACCACGGCCGTGGACCGGCTCAGCTTCGAGGTCCGGCCCGGGCAGGTAACCGGCTTCCTGGGGCCCAACGGCGCCGGCAAGTCGACCACGATGCGGGTCATCATGGGGCTCGACGCGGCCGACGGCGGCCGGGCCACCATCGGCGGCCGCGCCTACCAGCAGCTGCGCTGGCCGCTGCGCGAGGTCGGCGCCATGCTCGAGGCCCGGTCGTTCCACCCCGGCCGGACCGGGCGCAGCCACCTGCGCGCGCTGGCCGCCAGCAACGACATCCCGGCCGCCCGGGTCGAGGAGGTGCTGGACGTGGTCGGACTGTCCGCCGTGGCGGGCCGCCGGGCCGGCACCTACTCGCTCGGCATGGCCCAGCGGCTGGGCGTGGCCGCGGCGCTGCTCGGCGACCCGGCCGTGCTGCTGCTCGACGAGCCGGTCAACGGGCTGGACCCGGAGGGCATCCGGTGGATCAGGGGGCTGCTGGGCGGGCTGGCCGCCCAGGGCCGCACGGTGTTCGTGTCCAGCCACCTGATCAGCGAGATCGCGCAGGCCGCGGGCCCGCTGGTGGTCATCGGCCAGGGCCGGCTGCTGGCCCAGACCACGGTGGCCGAGCTGTCCCGCCAGGCCGCGTCGCTGGAGGACGCGTTCCTCGACCTGACCAGCGCGTCCGTTTCCTACCCCGGGAGGATGTCATGACCCATGCCGTCGGCACCGCCACTACCCGGCCGGGCGGCCCCGGGGATGCGCCGTCCGGGCACTACCGGTTCCGGGGGATCGCCCGGATGGAATGGGTCAAGCTACTCAGCCTGCGGTCCGTCCGGTGGACGGCGCTGGCCACCGCGGTGATAACGGTCGGCCTGGGCATGCTCGTGCTGCACGTCGCGGTGGTGCGCTGGGGCCATATGAGCCGGGCCGACCAGCGGATCTTCGACCCGGTCAGCAACGGGTTCACCGGCCTGGCGCTGGCCCAGCTGGCCGCCGCCGCGATCGGCGTGCTCGCGGTGACCAGCGAGTACTCCTCCGGCATGATCAGGGCAACCCTGGCCGCGGCGCCCGGGCGGGTCCGGCTGGCGGCGGCCAAGGCGGTCGTGCTGGCCGCCGCCGTCCTGGTCATCGGCGAGGTGCTGGCGTTCGTCACGTTCTTCGCGTCGGAAGCCATGCTGCGCGCCCCGGTGCCCCGGGCCACCCTGGCCACCCCTGGGGCGCTGCGGGCAGTCGTGCTGGCCGGCGCCTACCTGGCGCTGATCGCCGTGATCGGGATGGGCGCCGGGCTGATCATCCGGCACTCGGCCGCGGCGATCACCACGCTGTGCGTGGTCATCCTGCTGCTGCCCGCGCTGACCCTGCCGTTCAGCGCGTCCGTGCAGCACGCGACCCAGAAGTTCCTGCCCGAGGTCATCGCGGAGAACTCCCTGACCGCCGTCAAGCCGATCCCGTACTCGCTGACACCGTGGGCGGGGCTGGGCATGCTCATGCTGTACGCAGCCGTGGTGGCCGGTGCCGGGACCTGGCTGCTCGCCCGGCGGGACGCCTGACGCCCGCCCTGGCCTGTCACCCACAATGAACTGTATGCACCCGGCGCAGCGCACCGCAGCCGCCGCCCGCGGCACCGCGGCCCGGACCCCGGCCGGAGCCCGGGCCGTGGCGCGGGCCGTGCTGCGCGCCCCGCTGGACCGCCGGTCCTGGGCCGAGGCCGCCTACCTGACCGCGGGCGTGCCGCTGACCATGGCCGGGTTCTGCACGGTCCTGATCCTCGGGCTGACCGGGGCGGCCCTGTGCGCGTCGCTGGCCGGCGTGGTCGCCGGGCTGGCCCTGCTCACCGCGACCACGGTGGCCGGCCGCGGGCTGGCCACCGTGCACCGCGGGCTGGCCGCGGGCCTGCTCGGCCGGCCCCTGCCTGACGGGCCGCTGCCCGCGCCGGCCCCGTACGCGCCGGGCCGTGGGCTGCTCGGCCGGGTCGACGCCCGGCTCCGCGACGGGCCCGGCTGGCGCGGCGCCTGCTACGTGCTGCTCCGGCTGCCGGTGGCGCTGGCCAGCCTGTACGCGGTGGCCTTCTTCTGGGTCACCGGCTTTTACTACCTGACCTACCCGGCCTGGTGGGGCATTGCCCAGGCGGTCACCGGCCCGCGGCAGGTGCCGGCCCCGATCAGCAACCCGCTGCCGGCCGGCGGGGTGCGGATCGCCTCCTGGTCCGATGCGCTGGCCATCCCGGTGCTCGGCCTGGTCCTGCTGCTGGCCGCCCCATGGGCGGTCCGGCTGGTGGTCCTGGCCGACCGGTGGCTTATCCGCCGGCTGCTCACCGGGCGGCCGCTGTCCGAGCGGGTCCGGGAGCTGCGGGCCAGCCGGGCCCAGGCGGTCGACGACACCGCCGCACTGCTGCGCCGGGTCGAGCGGGACCTGCACGACGGCGCCCAGGCCCGGCTGGTCGCGGTGGCCATGCAGCTCGGCCTGGCCCGGGAGAAGCTGGCCGGCGGCGGCCCGGACGGCGACGGCGGCGCGGCGGACGTCACCCGGGCCCGGGAGCTGGTCGACGCCGCGCACCGCGGCGCCAAGGAGGCCCTGACCGAGCTGCGCGACCTGGCCCGCGGTATCCACCCGCCCGCCCTGGACCACGGCCTGGCCGAGGCACTGGCCACGCTGGCCGCACGCAGCGCGGTGCCCGCCACGCTGACCGCGGACGTGCCGGTCCGGCCGACCCCGGCGATCGAGACCATCGCCTACTTCTGCGCCGCCGAGCTGCTCACCAACGTGGCCAAGCACAGCGGCGCGGGCCGGGCCGCGGTCGGCGTCGTCGCGGACGGCACCGCGCTGCGGCTGTCGGTCACCGACGACGGGGCCGGCGGCGCCGTGCTGCGGCCCGGCGGCGGCCTCGCCGGGCTGGCCCAGCGGGTCGCCGTGGTGGACGGCACGCTGGCCGTCAGCAGCCCGGGCGGCGGGCCCACCGTCGTCACCGTCGACCTGCCGCTGCACGCATGACCGGGCCCCGGGTGGTGATCGCGGAGGACACGGCGATCCTCCGCGAGGGCCTGGCCCAGCTGCTGGCCGACCGCGGCTTTGAGGTCCGCGCCACGGTCGGCGACGGCGACGCGCTGCTCGCCGCGGTCGCCGAGCACCGGCCCGACGTGACCGTGGTGGACGTGCGGATGCCGCCCACCTTCACCGACGAGGGCCTGCGCGCCGCGATCACCGTGCGCCGGGAGTACCCGGGCACCGCGGTGCTGATGTTCTCCCAGTACGTGGAGACCAGGTACGCGGCCCGGCTGCTGGCCGGCGGCGCCGCCGGGGTCGGGTACCTGCTCAAGGACCGGGTCGCGGACGTGGCCGAGTTCAGCTCCGCGCTGGCCCGGGTCGCGGCCGGCGGCACCGCACTGGACCCGGAGGTGATCAGCCAGATGGTCGGCACCAGCCCGCGGGCGGCCAGCGTCAGCGGCCTGACCCGCCGTGAGCGCGAGGTGCTGTCGATGATGGCCGAGGGCCGCTCCAACGCCGCGATCGCGGCCACCCTGGTCGTCTCGCCCGGTGCCGTGGAGAAGCACGTGGCCAGCATCTTCGCCAAGCTCGGCCTGCCCCCGTCGGAGTCGGACAACCGCCGCGTGCTGGCCGTCCTGCACTACCTCAGGAGCTCGTGAGGATCACGAGCTGCTGGGTGGCCCGGGTCATCGCCACGTAGCGGTCAACCGCGCCCTGCACACCGGTGCCGAACGTTTCCGGGTCGACGAGAACGACCAGGTCGAACTCGAGGCCCTTGACCAGCTCCGGGGTCAGCGACTGGACCCGGGCGGCGGACCGGAACCCGGGGGCGCCGATGACGCAGGCGGTGCCCGCGGCGTGCCCGGCGAGCCAGCCCGCCACGACCGCGTTCAGGTCCGCGGCCGCCCCGTGCTGCACCGGGACGCCGCTGTGGCGGATGGACACCGGCACATTGGCGTCCGGGAGCACGGCCCGGATGACCGGCTCGGCGGCCGCCATGACCTCCGCCGGCGTCCGGTAGTTGATGGTCAGTCCAGCCTGCCGGACCTCGCCGAACCCGGCCCGCTGCAGCCGGCCCGGCCAGGTCTGCCGGAAGCCGCGCCGGGCCTGGGCCCGGTCCCCGGCGATCGTGAAGCTCCGGGACGGGCAGCGGCGCAGCAGCATCTGCCACTCCGCGTCGGTCAGTTCCTGCGCCTCGTCCACCACGATGTGCGCGAACGGGCCGGCCAGCCGGTCCGGGGTGGCGGTGGGCACGGCGGCCGTGTCGATCAGGGCGTCCTGGAAGTCCTCCCCGCGCAGCATCGTGACCAGGCCCTCGCCGTACTCGTCACCGCCCGCCTGGATGAGGTTGTCCACCACCCGGGCCATCTGCTCGCGCTCGGCGGCGACCACGGCGTCCTGCTGGCGCTGGCGCCGGGACGCCTGCGGGTCGCCAAGCCGCTGCCGGGCCGCGTCCAGCAGCGGCAGGTCGGCCACGGTCCAGGCGTGGGCGTCCGCGCGCTGCAGCCGCGCCACCTCCTCGGGGCTCAGCCAGGGCGCGCACTTGCGCAGGTAGGCGGGGACCGACCAGAGGTCCCCGACGAGGTCCGTGGGCTCGATCAGCGGCCACGCCCGGCTGACCGCAGCGCGCAAATCCTGGTTCTGGCGCAGCGACGCGCGGAGCCGGTCCGCCGGGATGTTTTCGTCGCCGGCCTGGCTGGTGAGGATCTCGAGCAGCTCGTCCCAGATCGCCGCGCGGGCCTCGTTGTGCGGTGCGCCGGGGCCGGGTGCGTCGAACGCCTCGGCCCAGTCGTCGGCGCGCAGGAGCAGGTCGGCCCAGGGGGTCTCGACCGTCACCGGCGCGGTGGGCGGGTTCTCGTAGAACCGGACGGCCGGCTCGATCGCCTTCACCAGGTCCGCGGACGACTTGAGCCGGGCCACCTCCGGGTCGGCTTCGGGCCCCGCGGTGGCTCCCTCCGGGAGGAGGTCCCGCAGGGTGCAGGTCTGCACGCCCTCCTCGCCCAGGCTGGGCAGCACGTCGGCGACGTAGGCCAGGTAGGGCTGGTGCGGGCCGACGAACAGCACGCCGCCCCGGCGGTGGCCGAGCCGCGGATCGGAGTACAGCAGATAGGCGGTGCGGTGCAGCGCGACGACGGTCTTGCCGGTGCCCGGGCCGCCGTCGACGACCAGCGCGCCGCGGGAGCCCGCGCGGATGATCGCGTCCTGGTCGGCCTGGATGGTGCCCAGCACGTCCCGCATCCGGCCGGTCCGCTCGCTGCCCAGGCTGGCGATGAACGCGGACTGGTCGTCGAGCGCGGCGTGGCCGTCCAGCCCGTCCGGGGTGAACACCTCGTCCCAGTAGTCGCTGACCCGGCCGCCGGCCCACCGGTACCGGCGGCGGCTGGCCAGGCCCATCGGGCTGGCGTGGGTCGCGCCGAAGAACGGCTCCGCCGCGGGGGAGCGCCAGTCCAGCAGCAGCCGCCGGCCCGCCTGGTCGGTGAGGCCGATCCGCCCGATGTACACCGGGTCGGGGTCGCCGGCCCGGACGATGCGCCCGAGGCACAGGTCCAGGCCGAACCGGCGCAGCAGCCGCAGCCGGGCGGACAGCCGGTGAATCTCCAGGTCCCGGTCCAGTGCCTGCTGGCCGATCCCGCCGGGGGCCCGGCGCTCGGCCTCGAGGCGGCCGGAAAGTTCGTCGACTGACTGTTCCAGGCGGCCGGCGATGGCCGCGAAGTGCTGCTCGTCGGCGGCGATCAGCGCCGGGCTGGCCTTGGCGATGAGACGGTCGGGAAGATCGAACGCACTGGTCGTCAGGGAAGTCACGGTGTCCGTTCCGGCTCGGGAAGGTGGTCTCGGCCAGCGATTCTGCATCATGACCCGGGTCTTGCGGCAAGCCCCGGGGTGCGCTATAGATTGAAAATGGAGAGGAGTGCGTTCCTCTCCATTTCCGTTTTCCCCGCCGTCCCGGGTCAGGCCACCGGATGGGTGCTGGTGGCCGGGTTCCAGGCTGCCGTATCGGTGCCGCCCAGGCCACGAGTGACCGTCGCGGTCTGCGCGGCCAGGGCGGTCGTGCCGGACAGCGCCGCCCTGGCCGCACCCGCGGGCCGGGTCCGGTCCGCGGCGCGGCGTTCATGTCGTGCATCTGTGATAGAGGCCGTCGTCACGTGGGTGCCCCCGCAGCCTGGCAGCGTTAGGATTTGCGTTCTCAGCGGTCCCGGCTGCAGCCACGTGCTGTAGCTGGATCAGTACCCTCAGTATCGGACTGCGTAACCTGATCCGGTTCCGCCTTTTGCCAGGCCGGACCGGAGCGGGGGCGCCCGGGCCGGCGCATCCGGCCCGGGCGGCGGACAGGGGTTGACGGAGCGGGACATGACGGAGCAGCCGGCGGATGAGTACCGGGCCGAGCTCGACTTTGAGATCAGCCTGGCCGACGGCGGCACGCTGCGCGGCCGGGACTTCCGGATCGACGTCGACCATGCCGGGGTCACCGAGGAGGCCCTGGCCGCCGCGCTGGCCAGGGAACTCGGCCTGTCCGCCGCGGACCAGGTGGACATTCACAGCCGCCAGGTGATGCGTGGCCGGCACCGTGGCTCGCCGGCCGCGGTGCACCGGCTGCCGCCGCCGCCGGACCCGGAGCCCGCGCTTGACCCGCTGCCGGGCCTGGGCCCGCTGCCCGGGATGCCCCTGCCCGACGGCGGCCGGGCCGCGGCGCACCCGCCGCTGCCAGCGGCCGCCTCCTGGCCGCCGATTCCCGCGGTGCCGCCCGACAGCTGGCCGCCGCTGCCGCCGGTGGCCGGCCTGCTGGACGGCGACGACGACGTGACCAGCCCGATCGCCAAGGCCGGCAACGGGCACGGCCACCCGGATGCCGTGCTTGCGCCGCATGACGGTGGCTACCAGGACGGTGGCTACCAGCACAGAGGGCCGCAGGACAGCGCCTTCCGCGGCCGGGGCTCCCACGCCGGTGACCTCCAGGACGGGGGCCTCCAGGACGGGGGCCTCCAGGACGGGGGCCCGGCCGGGCCGGCCCGGCTAGCCCCGCCGCCCGCCTCGGGTATCCGGCTGCACCGCGCGGACCTCAGCCACGTCATCGAGGACGGGATGATCACCTACATCGGGTTGCCGATGGCGCAGGTCAGCCCGGACGCGATCAGCGCGCATACGCGCACCGCGTACGCGCCCGGCGTGGAGTTCCGGATCGGCGAGGTCACGCTGTGCGGCAGCACCGGCACCTACCTGGCCAGCCCGGCGCACCGGCACGCCGACGCCGACGACCTGTCCGAGCTGCCGCTGGGCAAGCTGGCCGACCTGGACGCCGTGCTGATCGACGTGTCCGGCAACGGGCAGCGCGCGATCGACCGCGGCCAGCTGCTGCGCTACGACTGCCGCGGCCGCGCGGTGCTCATCCGCACCGGCTGGGACCGGCACTGGGGCACCCCGGAGTACTTCCGTGGCCACCCGTTCCTCACCGCGGACGCCGCCACCTACCTGGCCGGCACCGGCGCGGTGCTGGTCGGCATCGACTCGCTGAGCATCGGCGACAGCGGCGACCCGCAGCGGCCGGTGCACACCCTGCTGCTCGGTGCCGGGATCCCCATCTGCGAGCACCTGACCAACCTGGACGCGCTGCCCGCCAGCGGGTTCCGGTTCAGCGCGGTGCCGCCGCGGATCCGCCCGCTGTCCACGTTCCCGGTGCGCGCGTTCGCGACCTGGCCGGACCCGGACTAGCCAGCCCTCTATCAAGGTCCTTGATCAAGGAACGCTTATCAGGAAACGCTGAGCAGCCGTCCGGCTGGGATCAGGCCAGCGTCTGGCCGCTGACCCGCTGCTCCAGCATGAGCAGGAACCGCTTGCGGGGCAGGCCGCCGCCGTAGCCGGTCATGTTGCCGTCCGCGCCGATCACCCGGTGGCAGGGCACGATGATCGACACCGGGTTGCGGCCGTTGGCCAGGCCGACCGCGCGGGACGCGGCCGGCTGCGCGCCGATCCGGCGGGCCAGCTCGCCGTAGGAGATCGTCTCGCCGTACCCGATGCCCTGCAGGCCGGCCCAGACCCGGAGCTGCCAGGCGCTGCCCTCCAGGGCCAGCGGCAGGTCGAAATCGGTCCGCTCGCCGGCGAAGTACTCGGCCAGCTGCCCGGCCGCGTCGGCCAGCACCCCGGGCGGCGGCTCGGCGCCCGGCGGGGCCGGCTCGGCCAGCCGCCCGGCCGGCGGCAGGTGCTTGTGCTCGTCCATGTACAGGCCGGCCAGCGCCCCGCCGGACTCGACCAGGGTCAGCGGGCCGATCGGGCTGGCCACCACGGCCTGCCGGTAGCGCCGGGCGGTGTCGTCGGTTGCGGTCACCGGGATGCTCCTGCTCGTCTGCTCGGGTGATAACGGTGGCCCGGCGCCGGTCAGGCGGCCGGGAGGCGGTTGATGGCGTGGTCGCCGGTGGCCCACAGGTACTGGACGGCGTAGGCCCGCCAGGGCCGCCAGTCGGCCGCCCGCCTGGTCAGCGCGGCCGGGGTGGCGGGCAGGTCCAGGGCCCTGGCCGCCAGGCGCACGCCCAGGTCGCCCGGGATGAACGCGTCCGGGTCGCCGAGGCCGCGCATGGCGATGCTCTCGATCGTCCACGGCCCGAGCCCGGGCAGCCCGGCCATCACCTCGCGGGCCCGGGCCCAGTCGCTGCCCGGCGACAGGTCGAGCTCGCCGCCGGCCAGCGCGGCGGCCAGCGCCGCGAACGAGACCTGCCGGGCCCGGGGCATGGCCAGCCCGCCCGGCGCGGCCGCGGGCTGGCCGGCCCCGGCCGGCCCCGGCGGGCGCCCCGCCGGGGCGCTGCCTGGCGGGGCGCTGCCTGGCGGGCTGGTCCCGAAGGTGCTGGCCGGCCGGATGCTGGCCGCCAGGGCGCTGGCCAGCACCTCAGCGGAGGGGAACAGCCGGGTCAGGCCGCCGGCCGGGTCGGTCACCGGCTCGCCGTACGCGGCGGCCAGCCGCCCGGCGTGGGTGCGTGCCGCGGCGGTGGACACCTGCTGGCCGATGACCGCGCGCAGGGCGAACTCGGCCGCGTCAACCGTGCGCGGCACCCGGCGGCCCGGCGCCTTGGCCACCAGCGGGGCCAGCACCGGGTCGGCGGACAGCAGCGCGCCGATCGCCACCGGGTCCGCGTCCAGGTCGAGCAGCCAGCGGCAGCGGCTGATCGCGGTGGCCAGGTCGCGCAGGTCGGCCAGGGTCAGCTGGCAGACGATGTGCTCGGGCCCGGGCCGCAGCGCCACGATCGCGTGCCCGCGGGGCAGCCGCAGGGTCCGCCGGTAGGCGCCGTCCCGCCATTCCTCCACGCCGGGCACCGCGGTCGCGGCCAGGTGGCCGAACAGGCTGTCCGGCAGCAGCGGCAGCCGGAACGGCAGCCGCAGCGGCAGCGTGCCCGCAGTGCCTGCCGGGCCCGTGACGGCGGCCCCGCCCGCGCCGCGGCGGGCCCGGCGGCGCAGCTCGGTCGGCGGCAGCGCGAACACCGCCCGGACCGTGTCGTTGAACGCGCGGATGCTGGCGAACCCGGCCGCAAACGCCACCTCGCCCATGGGCAGCGCGGTGGTCTCGATCAGCAGCCGGGCGGTCTGCGCCCGCTGCGCCCGGGCCAGCGCCAGCGGCCCGGCGCCCAGCTCGGCGAGCAGCTGCCGCTCGACCTGCCGGACGCTGTAGCCCAGCCGGGCGGCCAGCGCGGGCACCCCGCCGGCGTCGATGACCCCGTCGGCGATCAGCCGCATGGCCCGGGCGACCAGGTCGGCCCGCTCGTTCCAGAGCGGCGAGCCGGGGCTGGCGTCCGGCCGGCACCGCTTGCAGGCCCGGTAGCCGGCCTGCTGGGCGGCCGCGGCACTCGGGTAGAAGCGCATGTGCTCCGGCTTGGGCGGGACCACCGGGCAGCTCGGCCGGCAGTAGATCCCGGTGGTCGTCACCGCGGTGTAGAACCAGCCGTCGAACCGGGCGTCCTTGGACTGGACGGCCCGGACGCATGCCTCGTGGTCCTCGTGCACCCGACCAGCATGCCTGCCCGACGGGGCCAGAGCTAGCGGGAAAACGACATGGAGGTCGGGAGGCGGCCCGCCTCGCTCGTGTTCGCGCTGGGCGATATGCGTTCGCGGCCGGCGATATTGGGTGGCGGTTGCCCGGGGCTGCCGGGCTAACCTGTAGTACAGCGTACGATAATTTCGGCATTCTCCCCGTGCGGCGGGAAAACCACGCGGAACCTGGAGTGACTCACGTGCTTGCCCGGTTGCTGAGGGAACGGCTGCGCCCGTACCGGCGCGACATTGGCCTGGTGGTGCTGCTGCAGCTGGTGCAGACCCTGGCCACGCTGTACCTGCCGACGCTGAACGCCGACATCATCGACCACGGTGTGATCACCGGCGATACCGCGTACATCATGCGCACCGGCGGGGTGATGCTAGCTATCACCGTGGTGCAGATCACCTGCGCCACCGGCGCGGTCTACTTCGGCGCCCGCACCGCGATGGCCCTCGGCCGGGACGTGCGCCGGGCCCTGTTCGCCCGGGTGCACGAATTCTCCGCCCGCGAGGTGGGCCGGCTCGGCACCCCGTCGCTGATCACCCGGGTCACCAACGACGTGCAGCAGGTCCAGATGCTGGCGCTGCTGGCGTTCACGCTGATGGCGTCCGCGCCGATCATGTGCGTAGGCGGCATCATCCTGGCCCTGAACCAGGACGTGCCGCTGTCCTCGCTGCTGCTGGTCGCGGTGCCGGTGCTGGGCATCGCGGTCACGCTGATCATCGCCCGGATGCGGCCCAAGTTCCGGCTGATGCAGGAGCGGATCGACCTGATCAACCGGGTGCTGCGGGAGCAGATCACCGGGGTCCGGGTGATCCGCGCGTTCGTCCGGGAGCGGACCGAGGAAGAGCGGTTCGGCACCACCAGCACCGACCTGTTCACCGTGTCGGTGGCCGTGGGCCGGCTGATGGCACTGATGTTCCCCACCGTCCTGCTGGTGCTGAACTTCTCCAGCGTGGCCGTGCTGTGGTTCGGCGGGCACCGGGTGGCCAGCGGCGGCATGCAGATCGGCGCGCTGACCGCGTTCCTGTCCTACCTGCTGCAGATCCTGATGGCCGTGATGATGGCCACGTTCATGTTCGTCATGGTGCCCCGGGCCGAGGTGTCCGCCGAGCGGATCACCGAGGTGCTGGACACCGAGCCGAGCGTCCGCCCGCCGTCCGTGCCGGCGGATGTGCCCGGCGGGCGGCTCCGCGGCCACCTGGAGCTGCGCCAGGCCGGGTTCCGTTACCCGGGCGCCGAGGAGCCGGTGCTGTCCGGGATCGACCTGATCGCCCGGCCCGGCGAGGTGACCGCGATCATCGGCGGCACCGGCAGCGGCAAGTCCACGCTCATCAGCCTGGTCCCGCGGCTGTTCGACGTGACCGGCGGCGCGGTGCTGATCGACGGCATCGACGTGCGCGAGCTGGACCCCGCTGCGCTGGCGGCGGCGATCGGGCTGGTGCCGCAGCAGCCGTACCTGTTCTCCGGGACGGTTGCGTCGAACCTGCGGTACGGCAACCCCGACGCCACCGACGAGGAGCTGTGGCAGGCCCTGGAAACGGCGCAGGCCCGCGACTTCGTCGAGCAGATGCCCGGCGGTCTTGACGCGCCGGTCGCCCAGGGCGGCACCAGCGTGTCCGGCGGCCAGCGGCAGCGGCTGGCCATCGCCCGGGCGCTGGTCCACCAGCCCGCGATCTACCTGTTCGACGACTCGTTCTCGGCGCTGGACTACGCCACCGACGCGGCGCTGCGAGCCGCGCTGGCCCGGCAGACCCGCCAGGCCGCGATCGTCATCGTGGCGCAGCGGGTGGCCACGATCCGGCATGCGGACCGGATCGTGGTTCTGGACACCGGCCGGGTCGTCGCCACCGGCACCCACCCCGAGCTGATGGCCAGCGACGAGACCTACCGGGAGATCGTGCTGTCCCAGCTGACCGAGCAGGAGGCGGCGTGACCAGCCAGCCGGGCCCGGCGGCCAGTGGCGGGGCAGCCAGTGACGGGGCGGCCAGCAGCAACGGGGCGGGCGGCCGCGGGGCGGTCGAGCGGGCCACCCCCAAGCGCGGGCTCGGGCCGGACCGGGCCACGATAGGCGGCGGCCCAGCGAGGTTCATGAGCGGACGGAGCACCGAGAAGTCCCTGGACTTCCGCGGGTCGAGCAATCGGCTGCTGCGGGAGATGGCGCCCGAGCGGATGCTCGCCGCCGGCGCGCTGCTGCTGGCCGTGGTCAACATCGCGCTGACCGTCACCGGGCCGCGGCTGCTGGGCGAGGCCACCAACCTGATCTTCACCGGGGTGATCTCCCAGCGGATCCCGCCCGGTGCGACCAAGTCCGACGTGGTCGCCCGGCTGCGGCGGGAGGGTCACGGCGCCCAGGCCGGGCTGATCGAGTCGCTGCCGCTGCACCCCGGGCAGGGCGTGAACTTCGACGCGCTGGGCCGCCTGCTGGTGATCGTGCTGGCCCTGTACGCGGCCGCGTCGGTGGCCGCCTTGTTCCAGGGCCGGGTCACCACGACGATCGTGCAGCGGCTGGTGTTCCGGATGCGCGCGGACGTGCAGTCCAAGCTGGCCCGGCTGCCGCTGCGGTACTTCGACGCGCAGCCCCGCGGGGAGATCCTGTCGCGGGTCACCAACGACATCGACAACCTGGCCCAGTCGCTGCAGCAGACGCTCAGCCAGATGGTCACCTCGGTGCTGACCATCGTCGGCGTGCTCACCGTGATGTTCCTGATCTCCCCGCTGCTGGCGGTAATCGCGCTGGTCACGGTGCCGGTCTCGGTGTACACGGTGAGCAGGATCGGCAAGCGGGCGCAGCCGCAGTTCGTCCGGCAGTGGTCGACCACCGGCAAGCTGAACGGGCACATCGAGGAGATGTTCACCGGCCACCAGCTG
>DASVBE010000228.1:0-9600 GCA_036375995.1 Streptosporangiaceae bacterium
TCCGGGCCCTCCAGAAGGCCACCTTCGGGGTGGACGTGGCCCGGCTGCACTTCTTCGACCCGGAGACCGGCGACGCCATCACCGCGGCGGCCGCGCCCGCCGTCGCGCCGGTCCCGCAGACGGCCTGACCCCGCCGCCCGGCCGGTCGTGGTGCCCCGGCCCGGCCGGGCGGTGGTCCGCCTCCGCCCACCTAACCCGGCCGGGCCGGTCCCTCGTTACTGTGTCGCGGGGAACCGTTAGCCATGGCAAGGAGGCCAGATGGCGGGCAGCACAGTGTCTTCAAGCACGGGGTCATCCAGCACGGTAGCGATCACCGGCGGGCGGATCGTGCCGGTGACCGCGGACCCGGTCGAGAACGGCACGGTCCTGATCGAGGACGGCAAGATCACCGCGGTCGGCGCGGGCCTGGCCGTACCGGACGGCGCACAGGTCATCGACGCGGCCGGCCAGTGGGTACTGCCCGGCTTCATCGAGGTGCACGGGCACGTCGGCGTGCACGAGGAGGCCCAGGGCTGGGCCGGCTCGGACACCAACGAGATGACCGAGCCAGTCACCGCCCAGGTCCGCGCGCTGGACGCGATCAACCCGGCGGACCTCGGCTTCCGGGACGCGATCACCGGCGGCGTGCTGGCCGTCAACGTCAACCCCGGCTCGGGCAACCCGATCGGCGGGCAGACCGTGGCGCTGCGCTGCTGGGGCCGGACCGTGGACGAGATGCTGCTGCGCGAGCCGTCCGGGCTCAAGTCCGCGCTGGGCGAGAACCCCAAGCGGGTCTACGGCGAGCAGGGCAAGATGCCGAGCACCCGGCTCGGCACCGCCGCGGTGATCCGCGGCGCGTTCGTGGCCGCCGCGAACTACCTGGCCAAGCTGGACGCCGAGGCCGCGAAGCCGGAGGCCGACCGGAAGCCGGTGGACCGGGACCTCAAGCTGGAGGCGCTCGGCCGGGTGCTGCGCCGGGAGATCCCGTGGCGGCAGCACTGCCACCGGGCCGACGACATCGCCACCGCGCTGCGGATCGCCGAGGAGTTCGGCTACGACCTGGTCATCGACCACGGCACCGAGGCGCACCTGGTCGCTGATCTGCTGGCGGCGCGGAACATCCCGGTCATCATCGGCCCGCTGTTCACCAGCCGGTCCAAGGTCGAGTTGCTGAACCGGTCGCTGGCTAACCCGGGCCGGCTGGCCAGCGCGGGCGTCACGATCGCGATCACCACCGACCACCCTGTGGTGCCCATCCACTTCCTGGTCCACCAGGCCACGCTGGCGGTCAAGGAGGGCCTTGACCGGGACACCGCGCTGGCGGCGCTGACCATCAACCCGGCGCGGATCGCGGGGGTCGACGGCCGTCTCGGGTCGATCGAGCCGGGCAAGGACGCGGACCTCGTGCTGTGGTCCGGCGACCCGCTGGACGTGTTCAGCCGGGCCCAGCGGGCGCTGATCGGCGGCCGGGAGATCTACTCGTGGAACAACGGCGAGGCCGTGCACGTGGAGCCGTAGCCGCTCGGGAGGGTTTCATGATCACGGAGGATTCCGCACTGAGGGGGGTGCATCCCAGATCCGAAGTGCCTGACCAGCCCATCAGGGGCAGCCGCCGGCTGATTGTTGAGTGGACTGCCGGGTCTAGTCTGTCCTGCCCCATGATGGCGGAGGTTTTGCGCTGCGGGGGGATGCCCTGACCCGGGCGTGCAGGCGGGTGGAGGCGGGCCAGGGTGAGGCCATCGCGGCAGGCGGCGACCAGCATCACCAGCCCGGCCCAGCTTGCCGCGCGCACGATTTGCCGGCCGCTCTCTCCGGGCCGGCAGCGGGAGCCCGGGGTCAGCTGGCGCGCCTGGCCTGCTGGTGGCGGCGCCGGCGGCAGGAGCGGGCTGCCGCCGGCGCCGGCGGGTTACCAGCCGAACGTGGTGAGTCCGCCGTCGATGACCGGGTTGGTGATGGGCAGGGTGCGGGTCTGGCCGGAGCTGAGGTCAATTTCCTCAGCGTCGGCGTGGCCGGGTCCGGGGTTGCCGCCGTAAGCGAGCATGTGCTGCCCGCTGTTGTCCAGGGCGAGCCCGACGAAAGTCAGGTCCTGGCCGCCGGGACTGAGCTGGGTCACCTGCCGGACCAGGGCGCCGGTCCTGGTGGTGACCAGGCTGAGGGTCACCGGGTCCTTGCTGTTCGGGGTCTTCTGGGCTTCGATCCAGAGCTGGTCGCCGGACGGGCTCAGGACCGCCTGGTCGGCGTTGGCGCCCAGGCCGGGGACCTGGTGGGCCCCCTTCAGCAGCGGGCCAGCGGGCGCATCGGTGGGCATCGTCCAGGCCTGGTCCGTCGCGTTGGGGTCGTTGAAGTCGGGGTCGAGGATGAACCCGAGTACCGAGCCGTCGGCGGTCAGCGACAGGCCGCCAGCGAAGGCGTTGGCGGGGGTGTCCCAGCGGGTGGTCCGGCCGGTGGCCAGGTGGATGACCCCGGCCTGCGGCCCACCGGGGTTGCAGCCGGAGTCTCTGAAGGCCAGCGCCGTGCCGTCCGCGCTGGCGGTCAGCTCCTCGACCTCGCCGCTGACCGGGGCGGACAGCGGGGTCAGCGCGCTGGGCCTGCCGGCCCGGTCGATGGTGAACTTCAGCAGGTGCGAGACACAGGCCTTGCGGTTAAACGCGGACGCCACGAAACTCTGGTCATTGCCGAGCCTGCTCACCGCACGAAAGTCCTGCGATCCCGGGGCCCTGATGGTCCCGGCCGGCGTGCCCTTCGCGGATCTGAAGATCTTCACGACGTCCCTGAACGTGACGTGAGCCGGCGGGCCAGAGGACTGCGACACGATCCCGGCGAAGAACGGGGGAACGCCGGAGAGCGGATTCCCGGGGCTGGCGGCTGGCTTGGTGATGCTGGCGGTGGCCATGCTGGCGGTGCCGGCCATGACCCCGGCAGCAATCGCGGCCGAGGTGACGGCGAGCAGCACACGGCGGGTGGCGCGTGCGCTGGAGGTGTGGCCAGTAGCTGGTCTCACGAGAGACGGTCCCTTCGTTGGCTTGCATGGGCGTGACGCGTGATAGATGACCTGAGTGCCGCTAAACGTTGAGTCGCCTCAGGATCTGAACCGGGCCGGTGCCTGCGGCCGGCCCGGCCGCAGGCACTGCCTGCCCGGTGACGGCTGCTGAAGGCCGGACAGCACCACTTCGGCTGACCGGCCGGCCACAGGAGCACCCGGGCGTGCACAGCCGCCGCACCAAACCGCAGCCCACGCCCTGTTCCTGGCCCACTCCAGGCCCGCCACGCGGGCCAGGGCCACAGCACAGCGGCGATGGGCGCCGGCGGTGCCAGGGGGCCGCAGGTGACAGGTGCCGGGCCCGGGCCGGCCACGGACTCAGCCGCCCGCGCCGCACACCGATCCGGCCATCCGCATGATTACGGTGGGTTTCCGCTGCTGGGGGTTGCATCCCAGACCGGAAAATAGCTCCGCGATCTTCACGCCCCGGGCGACCTTCCCTCAGGGGAGAGTGGGCAATTCCGAAATGCATGGCCAGGCCAGCTCTGCGCCCCGCCGGCTGATCATTGAGTGGACCGCTCAGCTCTGACGATCAAGAGCAGGGAACGGCCCAGCCAGATGGAACGGCTGGGTGGGCCCGTAGCCACACCGCGGACTCGCCCAGCCGCCACCCGGGAAAGGCGCGCACCCACTCATCGGGCGGCCCGCCCGCCCACCCCGGCCCGGGCCGCATACCCCCCGAGCGGAGCCGGCGCGGGGGGCCGGCAAGGCCGGGGCCGTCTCGTTTCAGCGCCGTTCCAGCGCCGTTCCAGCGCGCCCGCCTAACGTGCGGGCATCCCCGTCCCTGGGGACCGCGCCAGGAGATGACCCGACAAGAGGGGATCGTCTATGTCACGATTCAGGAAGGCGCTGGCCGCCGCAGCCATGGCCCTAGCAGCCGCCGGCGGTGGGCTGCTCGTCACTGCGGCCGGCACCGTCCCGGCCGCCGCACAGGCGTCCCCGCCCGGGGGGCACCCCGGGGGTCACGTGGTTGCCACCATCACCATGCGGCCCGCGAGCCTAATTGGCCCCAGCGTGATAGCGCCGTGCGCAGTGCACAGGCCCGGGGCAGCGCCGGCGTACGGCGACGGCGGCGGCTGCGACTCGGGCACGGTCACGTGCGACGTGACCGCAGATGAGCCCAGCAATCTGTACAGCACCCGCGACGGCGTCGGGGGGGACATCGAATTCACCGCCAGCGTCTGGTGCTCCGAAGCCGTGCCCGAGATCCGTCTGGGGCAGGACGTGATCCACTCCACCCCGATCGACCCGAACAATCCCCTGACCAACTCGACCGTCAAGAATGACACCAACGTCGCCTCGACTTTTAACCACGCGGCGTGCCAGCCGGGCCAGTATGCCGTTAACGCCTCAGCGCGCATCGTTCCCCCCGCTGGGGACATCGTGATTGGGTCGCTCCAGGCCACCAGTGCCACCGCCACCTTCACCGCAAGTGATTGCGGCATCGGCGGCGGTGGTGGTGGCGGCGGTGGCGGCTGCGCCACGGCCACGCCGTCGGTGTCTGGCCACCCGGCCGCGCGCCACCCGGATGTGATCACCTGCGGGGGGTAATCGTCAGCCCGCCCGCGGGTAACCGCGAGGTATCAAGCACGCCGCGGGCAGCCGGCCTTCCGGCCGCCCGCGGCGTGCGGCAGCCGGGCCCGGTCCCCAGGCCCGGCGCCCAGGCCGCTGACGGGCACCGGCGCATGGCCAAGCGGCGGGGGCATGTCACGCTGATGCGGGCCGCGGCCGGTCGCGGCGGTACTCTCGCCGGCCTCAGCCCACCCGGCCCCTGCTGGGCGGACAGCAGATAGCGCTGGCCAGCGCGTCCAGTGCAGTCGGGTTCAGCGTTCCTCTTCCGGATACCCCGGTAGCGAGCCGAGGGACCCTGACCGCGACCTGGGCGGTCGCTTCCCGGCAGCAAGTTGCGCTGGTTTTCGGCCAGGGCGCACTCACCGCCACGATGCAGCCGGCGGACTACAAAGACCCAGCCAGTGAATTCAGTGCATTCGTATCCGAAACGAATGCGCAAGCGTCCCTGGGCAAGGTTGATGGGCTGCCAGCGCTGGTCATTACTCCCGGTACGGATTACTACAAGACAAACCCAGCTTGGGTCGAATTCGACTTGAACGGCATAGATATCAATATTTTCAGCGCCAGTTACAGCACGGATCAGTTGCTCGCAGTAGCAGACAGCATGGTACAGTCGGCGCCTTCGCCGGGCCCGTCACCCTCCTCCACCGCCGTGAGTCCGGGTCCTAGCTCATCGCCCGGGGCCAGCTAGCGGCAGAATCCATCCGGACGAACCTGGGGTCACGATGGTGAGATCTATCCAGAAGCCCCTTGTCCTGATCGCGGGAACAATTGTTGTTGCCGCGTCAATTGCCGTGGCCTTCGCCATCCACGGGTCGCGCGTCGGATGCTCATATCTCGGTGGAAGCCCTCCGCCGAAATGCCCCCAGCCGGCGGATCACCTCTTCCTCATACGTGCGGGGATCATAGCGGGCGGGCTGGGAATCGCCTTAGCTCTCTATTTCGGAAGCCGTGTCCTGGCCAGCCGACGCAGATAGCCATCGCGCGGCGCGGGTTCTCCCCGCGTTCTGGCCGCCCCGCGTGGGCGCACGCGGGCAGGCCTTGAACGGGCGTCAGCAGGTTTATGATCACGGAGCGTTTGGGTGCCGGGGTGTCGTGTTCCAAATCCGAAACGGGGTAACTGGGCCAGCGCTGCGTCTCGCCGGCTGGTCGAGTGGACCGCCCGGCTCTGAGCCGGCGGCCCGCGACTTCATGATCGCGGCAGGTGCGAGTCCGCGGGGGTTGCATCCCAAATCCGAAATCCATGACCAGCCCACCGGTGAGGGCCGCATGCTGACCGTGGAATGGACGGACCGGCTCTAAAAGACCCTTAATGCCGGAGGTTACAGAGCTGGTGGCAGCTGGCGCGTCATGGGCTAGGGCAAGGGCGTGATGAGGCGGCCAGCAGCGTGCTCATAAGGTCCCGGCAGATGGTGCGCTGCCGTACCGTGAACTTGTGTACGACCACGATCCCTGCGAGGTGGAAGAGCTCGGGTGGGAAGAGTTCATCGCCCGCCAATGGGAGTCGATCTTCATCGGCTACCGGGCATGGGTCGGCCTGCGGAGGATGGGCCGCCGCTGGAGCGACCTCTTCGAGGCTGGGCTGGGCTGCTCGCAAGAGATTGCGGACCGGCTGGTCCAAAACGGCCTGATCAACGGCCCAGATCGGGGTTTGCAGGAGGGGACCGACGCCCAGAGCGTTGTGTCCGGGATGATCGGCGTGCTGACGGACTTGCGGGCCGACCTGGCCGGGATGGCGGAGCGCGAGCCGGAAGTCTCGAGCAGGCTTCTCGCTCAGCATGCCCGGCTGCTCAGGTTCGTCCGGGTCTACGCGTCCGGCCGCGATGATGTCGAGGTGCCGGGAGAGGCGGTCACGGTGGCAGGGACCCCTCATAAAGAAGTGCGAGATGAGCTTGCGAGTGTGCCCGTGGCGGTCGCTGCCAGCCGCATCGAGGCGGAACTGATCGTAGGCATGCTGCGTAGTCATGGCTTGACAGCAATCGTGTCAGCAGACGACGCCGGAGGGCAGGAGCCGCCACTGCAGATGCAGGGCGTTCGCGTGCTGGTTCCCCCGTCCGGTGAAGCCTCGGCCCGCCGGCTTCTAAAAGGTCTCTAATGGCGGGGGCGCGGCCAGGGCCGGAGGCGGCCCGTTTCAGCGCCGTTTCAGCGTGCCTGCCTACCGTAGGGCGTTCGCGGTCCCGGCGACCGGGCCAACGGATTACCCGAGCACAGGGAGTTTCTCGATGGCACGTATCAGCAGGGCGCTGGCCGCCGCAGTCATGGCCATAGCGGTCGCCGGGGGCGGGCTGCTCGTCACCGCGGCCGGCGCCGTCCCGGCCTCCGCGGCCACACAGGTGTCCCCGGCGGGGGGACATCCCGGAGGGCATGTGGTTGCCACCATCACGATGCGGCCCGCGGGCCGTACCGGCCCCAGCGTGATACAGCCGTGCGCCGTGCACCGGCCCGGGGCAGCGCCGGCGTACGGCGACGGCGGCGGCTGCGACTCGGGCACCGTCACGTGCGACGTCATCGCATTCACACCCTCCATAGGGACGCCGCCGTATATCTACTTCGAGGCGGAAACCCATTGCTCCGAGGACGTGCCCCGGATCAGCATGGGGCAGGACGTCATCCACTCCACCCCGATCGACCCGAACAATCCCCTGACCGACTCGAAAGTCACAACTAACAAGTCCACCCTTGCTACTTTCAACCAAGCGGTGTGCCAGCCGGGCCAGTATGCCGTGAGCGCATCAGCGCGCATCACCCCTCCCGATGGGGACATCCTCGTAGGATCGCAGCAGGACACCAGTGCCACCGTCGCCTTCACGGCAAGTCAATGCGGCACCAGCGGCGGCGGTGGCGGTGGCGGTGGCTGCGCCACTGCCACGCCGTCGGTGTCTGGCCACCGGGCCGCGCGCCGCCCGGATGTGATCACCTGCGGGGGGTGATCGCCGGCCGCGGGCGGCGCTGGGCGGGCCGGCGATAAGCGGCCTGGCTGCCCCGCTCTGATCGCCAAGCCAGGAATCAGGCCAGCCCGGCCGCCCCAGAGCGGCGTTTCATGATCGGGAAGGGCTATGCATCGCGGGCGCCGGAAACCCTTCCCGGTCATGGGAACCGCACTCCTCCCGCGCGTGATCGCGGAGGATGGCGGGGCCTGGGCGGCAGGAGATCCTCCGTGATCATGGAAGGGGGCCGGCGCTATGGCCGGCGGGGGGCGCCGCGGGCCGGCTCGGCGCCGCCGTCGTGGTGCCGGGGGACGCCGGTGGCGGTGAGCACGGCGCCGAGCAGGAAGGCGCCCGCGGACAGGGCCACGCCCAGCTGGAGGCCGGCCGCGAAGGAGGCCCGGTCCGGAACCAGCGTGCCGAGCAGGGCCACCCCGAGCACGCCGCCGGCCTGCCGGGCCGCGTTGATCACACCGGAGGCGATGCCGCCGCGGTCCGGCGGGGCCGCCTCCATGACCGCCGCGGTCGCCGCGGGCATGACCATCGACATGCCGAACCCGGCCGTGCCCATGGCCACCGCGAGCACCGGGTACGGTGCCGTGGTCGCCGCCGCGGCGATGCCGCCCAGGCCGGCCGCGCCGGCCAGCAGCCCGGCCAGCATCGGGGTCCGCGGGCCGGTCCTGGCCATGATCCGGCCGGACAGCGTAGAGCCGATCACCAGCAGCGCCGCCTCCGGCAGCAGGACCAGCCCGGTGCGCAGCGCCGAGTAGCCGCGGATGTCCTGGAAGTACAGGCTCAGCACGAACAGCTGGCCGTAGAAGCCCAGGTTGATCAGCAGGCCGACGAGTGTGCCGGAGCGGAACTCCGTTGCCCGGAACAGGCCAAGGGGCAGCATCGGCGCCCGGCTGCGCCGCTCGGCCACCACGAATGCGGCGGCGGCCACCGCGGCCAGGGCGAACCCGGCCAGGATGGCCGGCGCGGCCCAGCCGTCCCGGCCCGCCTGCACCAGCGCGGCGGTGAGCAGCGCCAGCGCGGTGATCGACAGGAGCTGCCCGGGCAGGTCCACGGCCCGGGTGCCGCGCTCGCCGGCCGGGACCGCGCGGCCGGCCAGGATCAGGATGGCCAGTGCCACCGGCAGGTTGATGAAGAACACGCCGCGCCAGGACCAGCCGCTGACCAGCAGCCCGCCGATGACCGGGCCGCTGGCCGCGCCGATCCCGCCGACCGACCCCCACACGCCGAGGGCGCGGGACCGGCCCGCCCGGGTCGGGAACGCGGCCTGGAGCAGCACCAGCGAGGACGGCACCAGCGCGGCGGCGCCGGCGCCCTGCACGAACCGGGCCGCGATCAGCACGCCCATCGACGGGGCCAGCCCGCAGGCGGCCGAGGCCAGCGCGAACAGCGCGGTGCCGCCGGCGAACACCGGGCGGCCGCCGAGGCGCTCGGCCAGCGCGCCGCCGGTCAGCAGCAGCCCGGCGAACGACAGCGTGTACGCGTCGACCGTCCACTGCAGCCCGGCTACCCCGCCGTGCAGGTCGTGCCCGATCGACGGCAGCGCCACGTTGACCACCATCGCGTCCAGGATGACCAGGAAGTAGCCGGCGCAGATGACCAGCAGGGCGAGGGCAGCGGAGCGGGCCGGCGCGGCGGTGCCGCGCCCGGTACGGGTCTGGGTGGCGGCTGGGGACATATCTCCACCGTGCCCCGCAAAGCTTCGGTTACCGCCGAACCAGGCCCCTTCGGACCCGGGCGGCCGGGCATAGGGTGCCAGGGTGGACAGGGAGCAGCGGCGCCAGTTCGTGCGCGATCACCGGACCTGCGTGTTCGGCTACCCCCGGCAGGGCCACGGCCCGGCCATGACCGTCGTCTACTACGTCATGGACGGCGACGACCTGCTGGTCTCCACGATGGCCGCCCGCGGCAAGGCCCGGGCCATCGGGCGGGACGGCAAGGTCAGCCTGTGCGTGCTGGACGAGAAGTGGCCGCTGACCTACGTCCAGGTCTACGGCGACGCCGTGCTCGAGCGGGACGAGAAGCAGGCCGCGGACGTGCTGCGCCGGGTCATCGGGGTGATGGCGGGGGAGG
>DASVBE010000241.1:0-8802 GCA_036375995.1 Streptosporangiaceae bacterium
GAACAGCCTGGGCTACGCCCACCACGGGCTAGCCGACCACCAGCAGGCCGCGGTCTGCTACGAGCGTGCTCTCGGCCTGTACCGCGGACTCGGTGACCGCTACTACGAGGCCGGTGCCCTCGCCAGCCTCGGCGATGTGCAGCTGAGCGCGGGGGACTCCGGCGCCGCCTGCCGGGCGTGGGCGCGGGCCTTGCGGATCCTCGAGGAGATCGATCACCCCGATGCCAGCGGCGTCCGCGCCAAGCTCATCTCGCACGTGAGCCCCGGCCAGGCTGGCGTGCAGCGGCCGGCGGGCCCGGCGCCGCTTTCCGTCTCCTGATGTGGGGAGGCCTCCCCGTGACCTGCGGTTATGGGGAGGCCTCCCCTTTTCTGCGGATGTGGCGCACCGCATCCTCAACGAGCAAGCAGCCGCTGAGGGGCTGCGTGGCGGCCCGGCTACGGGGGCCTGAGCCGCCGCCGGGCACACCGCTAGGAGACGGAAATGTTCAAGAACCTGACGATGCTGGCGGGCGCCGCGGCCGGCGTCTCGATGGCGGTGGCCGTTGGCGCGCCGTCACCCCAGCAGCTGCTGGCCCAGCTGACGCACCAGAAGCCCGGCGCGAACTGCCAGGTGGGCTGGGGGACCGGGGACCAGTCATCCGGCCAGTCGGCCGGCCCGCACACCGGCAAGGTGCGCGACCTGCGGGGCGGCACGCACCGCTGCTACGACCGGCTGGTCATCGACCTGGGCCCGGGCCAGCAGCCCGGCTACCAGGTCCGCTACGTGGCCGAAGTCGACTCGCAGGGCAGCGGCAACCCCATCCCGCTGCGCGGCCGCGCCCAGCTGCTGGTCCAGATCGACGCCAGCGCGCGGCCCAGCTTCCCGGCCGGATCCAGCGAGCTGGTCAACGTGTCCGGCTACCGGGTGCTGCGCCAGGTCGCCGGGGCTGGCTCGTTCGAGGGCGTGACCGACATCGGCGTCGGGGTCAAGGGCAAGCGGCCGTTCCGGGTGCGCCTGCTGTCCGGTCCCGGCCAGGACTCGCGGCTCGTCATCGACGTTGCCCGCCACCGCTGACCGGCGGCACCGGCCGGTTACCGGGGCCTGGCCGGCCGCGGGTCACGGAGGACCGCAGAACCGCACACCTGAGGGGGACCGCAGCGCGGCAGCCCACGCCGCGTCCTGCGAAGTGAGGGCTCAGCCTGGACTGGGGACCAGGCTGGGCCCTCAGTCTTGCCGGGGAATCAGTCCCGCCTGGGCACCGAGCGGATCGGCACGATCTTGGCCGGCTGGGTGTCCTCGTGCTTCGGCGGCGGTGCCGGCAGCAGCCGCAGGTCGTCGGAGGTCAGCGTGCCGGTGGACATCAGCATCCCGATGAGCTCCTCCAGCGCCCGCGGGCCGCGCAGCCCGGGCACGCCGGCCCGGACGTACCGCATCCTGATGTTCTCGCACCGCTTGGTCACGGTGTGCGGCTGCCAGCCGATCCGCTGGGCCGCCTCGGCCGCGCTGCGCGGCGCGGGCGCGCCCGCGTGCCGCCAGGTCAGGTAGTCCTCGAACCGGGCGGCCAGCACCAGCCGGTCGCTGTCGGACAGCGCCAGCAGCTGGTGGGTGCTCGTCACCACGCTCTCCGGCCGGGGCGGCCGCCGGGAAGCCGGCCGGCTGCCCGCGCCGTCGCCGGATTGCGGCACGTCCTCGACGTCGTCCAGGTCGGGCAGCCGCAGCCGCAGCGTGTAGTCGTCGTGCACGCCGTGCAGCCGCACCTTGACATGCCACTGCTGCAGCGGGGCGCGCATCCCCGGCGGCAGGTCGACCCGGAAACCCCGGTCGCCGGTCAGGTACAGCAGCGCCGAGCCGCTCTCGTTGTGCACCCACCAGCAGTCGGCATCGAAACGGAAGCTGCCGGCCCGCCGTGACAGTGCGTAATCGGCAGAGGGCAGCACGGCGGAGGACGAGGCGGCCCGGCCGAAGGTGAACACCTCGCCGGGATTGACCCGCCACGTCCGCGTCTCGTACATGACGATCAGCAGCACCGCAAAACCCGATCAGCCCTCCAGCGCCGGCCAGGCGCCCGGCACAGCGTCTCCGTGCCTACAGTGTCACCACGAATACAGCGTCACCGTAAATTCGCGGTACGCAGCCCGTCAAACGCCGCCGGCCCGGACGGCAGCAGCGGGACCGCTGCCGCCGCCCGGGCCGCCCGCCCTGGCTGTGACCACTCAGAGCAGGCCGTTCACCTCGCGCACGTCCCCGCCGCCGGCGCCGGCGCAGGAGGGCGTGACCCGCGCTCAGCTTACCGTAATCAACGAATATCGATCCGTATCTAATGCAGAGCGACGATATTCGAGCGGTCGGCGCGGGATTTAATTGACGTTCGCTCTGGTGCTGCCTTACGCTCCGTGCATCCCGGCACGCAGGAGGCATCATGGCCGAGGCCGCGACCGCGGGCCAGCCGACCGCACCCGGCGTCTTCTCCCGTAAGGCGTCAGGACTAGTACGGGTCGGCAGCAGCCTGGACGTGTTCATCTTCAACGTGGGGCTGGTGTCGGTGGGCATCGCCATCGCCTACAACCAGTTCTACGGGCCCAGCCTGTACCCGGGGGCCCAGCCGTGGATCGCCACGTTGCTCGCCGCGGCCGGGATGATCTTCGTCGCGACCGCTTTTTACTGCTGGTCGGTAGTGTTCCCGAGGTCGGGCGGGGTGTACGTGTTCCTGTCCCGCACCATCAATCCCGGCGTCGCGTTCGTGATGTCCGTCGTCGAGACCATCATTCTTCTTTATTACGCTGCCCTGGCCGCGGGCCTCATCGTCCAGGTGGGCCTGTCCAGCTTCTTCGGCGCCGTGGGCATGGTGTCCCGCAATTCGACGCTCATCAGCTGGGGCGCCACGGTGGCCAAGCCCGCCGGGGTGTTCTGGATCGGCACGCTGATCATCGTGGTGGCGGGCCTGCTGCTGGTCTCCGGGACCCGGCGCTACTTCACCGTGCAGCGGGTGCTGTTCGTGATCGCGGTGGCCGGGCTGGCGGTGATCGCGGTCGTGATGATCTTCGGCAGCAGGAACAGCTTCCAGTCCAACCTGACCAGCCTGACCGGGCTGGACCCGGGCAAGGTGGTCAGCTCGGCCACCAAGGGCGGCTTCGCGACCGCGCCGACCAGCTTCAGCGAGAGCGCGAGGTTCCTGATCTGGCCGCTGCTGCCACTGCTCGGCGCGGTCCAGTCGGTCGGCATCGGCGGCGAGATCAAGAAGGTCCGCCGGTCCCAGCTGTTCGGCATGCTCGGCGCGGTGGTGGCCACCGGCCTGGTCATCGCGCTGTTCGCGATCCTGGCGGACAAGGACTTCGGGCACGCGTTCCAGGGCGCGGTCGCCTACAACGCGCTGACCGGCTCGGGCCCGACGACGGCGACCGCGCCGTGGTTCGCCGTGCTGGCCGGCATCCTGGGCCACAACGTGATCCTCTCGGCGGTGATCCTGGCCACGTTCGCGGCCTGGATCTGGTTCTGGATCCCGGCCGAGATGGCGTACACCACGCGGAGCATGATCGCCTGGTCGTTCGACCGGGTGGCGCCGGACAGGCTCGGCTTCGTCAGCGAGACCACGCACACCCCGGTGGTCGCGATCGGCATCTCCACCGCCGGCGCGGTCGTGTTCATGTGGCTGATCGCCTACCAGGCGGTGGCCTTCCTGACCTTCATCGAGGTGCTGCTGGTCATCTGGGGCACGGTCATGGTGGCCGCGGTCGTGTTCCCGCTGATCCGCAAGTCCCTGTACGAGTCGTCGCCGGCCCGCAACTTCAAGATCCTCGGCGTGCCGGTGATGCCGCTGTCCGGCGGCATCGCGACGGCGTTCATGGGCTACGCGTTCTGGCTGCTGTGGGAGGACGCGAACGCGGCCGGCCCGCTGATCAAGCCGTCCAAGATGCCGGTCGAGGCGTGGATCACGCTCGGCGCGGTCATCGCGGGCACGGCGTGGTACCTGGCCGCCAAGGCGTACCGGCGGCGCCGCGGCATCAACATCAGCCTGGCCTTCCAGCAGATCCCGATCGAATGACGAGCTGGGACCAGCTGGAGGCCGAGGCGCTGGCCCTGGTGCCCGCCGCGGCCGCCGACGGTGTGACGCTGCGCGTGGTCGGCTCGGCCGGCATCCGGCTGCACTGCGCCGGCCCCGCCGGGCTGATGGACGCGCTGGACCGGCCCGCCAAGGACATCGACTTCGTGGTGCCGCAGGGGCACCGCAAGGGCATGCGCCGGTTCCTGGAGGCCCGCGGCTACGTGATCGACCGGGACCTGCTGATCGCCATGGAGGGGCGGCGGTACACCTTCAGCCACCCGGGCACCGGGGTGGACATCGACGTGTTCGTGGAGCGGATGGAGTTCTGCCACACGGTCGAGGTGGCCGGGCGGATGGACAAGCACCCGATGACGATCTGCCCGGACGACCTGCTGCTGCAGAAGCTGCAGGTGATCCGGATGACGACGACGGACCTGCTGGACGCGGGCGTGCTGCTGGCCACGCACGGGGTGGCGGGTGCCGGCCCGGCGGGCGGGCTGGAGGAGCCGGATGACTGCGCGGCGGAGATCGACGCGCCGCGGATCGCCGGGCTGATGGCCAGGGACTGGGGGTTCCACCACACCGCCACCGCCAACCTGGCCAGGATCCAGGGCGCGGCCGCGGTCGAGCCCCGGTTCGGGGCGGACGCGGCCGCGCGGATCGACGAGCGGGCCGGCCTGCTGCTGGCCGCGATCGACGCCGAGCCGAAGACCCGCGGCTGGCGGCTGCGGGACCGGATCGGCGAGCGCAAGCAGTGGTGGCAGGACGTGGACGAGAAGGAGGCCACGTACTGATGCCGCTGCTGCGCCGGAAGAAGGAGCCGGGCCCGTCGCGCAGCGAGCGCGAGCGGACCGTGTTCTTCGCCTCTGACCTGCACGGCTCCCTGGTGTGCTTCCGCAAGTTCGTGAACGCCGCGAAGTTCTACGGTGCGGACACGCTGCTGCTCGGCGGCGACATCTCGGCCAAGATCGTGGTCCCGGTCGTCAGCGCGGGCGGGCAGCGCTGGGTGGCCCAGTTCCACGGCCAGGCCGAGCAGCTCGACGAGGGCAGCATCGCGGACTTCGAGCAGCGCGCCGCGAACAGCGGGCTGTACACCGAGCGGATGGAGCCGGACGAGTACCGGCACTACGCCGAGCACCCGGAAGCGGTCGAGGACCTGTTCGGCCGGGTCATGCAGCGGACCGTGCAGCAGTGGATCGAGCTGGCCAAGAGCAAGCTCGACGGCAGCGACGTGATCATCTACAACGCGCCGGGCAACGACGACCCGAAAGAGGTCGACGACGTGCTGCTGGCGCACGGCGACGGCCGGGTCCGGTTCGTCGAGGGGGAGATCGTCGAGCTGGCCCCGGGCATGGAGATGCTCAGCACCGGCTACACCAACATCACCCCGTGGAACACCCACCGGGAGTACACCGAGGACGAGATCCGCGCGCACCTGGCGCCGCTGATCGGCCGGCTGGAGAACCCGGAAACGGCGATCTTCAACATCCACGTGCCGCCGTACAACTCCCGGCTGGACACGGCGCCGCTGATCGGCCAGGACCTGAAGGTGAAAACCTCGGCCGGCGCCCAGGTCACCGCGCCGGTCGGCTCGGTGGCCGTACGTGAGGCGATCGAGGAAGCCCAGCCGCTGCTCAGCCTGCACGGGCACATCCACGAGTCCGGCGGCTCGGTGAAGATCGGCCGGACCACGGCCATCAACGTGGGCTCGGAGTACGGCGAGGGCGTGCTCCGCGGCGTGCTGCTGACGATCGGCGACGGGAAATTGCTGCGCTACCAGGCGGTCAGCGGATGACAACGACAGGGGAAACAGGCGTGACCGATCTCGACCGGCTCCAGCAGGACCTGGCCGCCCGCGGCGTCAGGTACTTCTTCGGCGCGTACACCGACGTGCACGGCGTGCCCAAGGCCAAGTGCGTGCCGATCGCGCACCTCAGGGACGCCGCGGGCGGGTCCGAGCTGTACACCGTCGGCGCGCTGGACGGGATGGGCGAGCTCGGCCCGAACGAGGACGAGGTATCCGCGGTGCCGGACCTGGACGAGGTCACCGTGCTGCCGTGGGACGGCCGGTACGCGGTCGCGCCGGCCAACCTGTACTTCCACGGCGAGCCGTACAGCCACGACTTCCGCCGCATCCTGCAGAACCAGATGGACGCGGCGGCCGCGATGGGCTTCCGGATGAACATGGGCGTGGAGCCCGAGCTGTACGTGCTGCGGGACACCGCGGACGGCGTGCGGCCGTGGGTGCCCGAGGACCTGCACAACGCGCCGACCCGGGGCTATGACCTGGAGACCACGGTGCTGGCCGACGCGTTCCTCGAGCCGATGGTCGGCTACATCAACGAGCTCGGCTGGGACGTGTACTCGTTCGACCACGAGGGCGGCGACGGCCAGTACGAGTTCGACTTCGGCTACACGAACGCGCTGCAGATGGCCGACCGGATGCTGGTCTTCCGGCTGATGGCCAAGCATGTGGCCCGGACGCTGGGCTGCTTCGCCTCGTTCATGCCCAAGCCGTTCCAGGAGGGCTTCGGGTCCGGCGCGCACCTGAACGTCAGCCTGGCCGACGTCACGACCGGCAAGAACCTGTTCGACAACGGCATCGCGGGCGACCCGGGGCACGACGGCGACCGGGAGAAGGTGTACAGCACGGTCGCCTACCGGTTCACCGCGGGCGTGCTGGCGCACGGCGCGGCGCTGATGGCCGTGCTGTCGCCCACCGTCAACTCCTACAAGCGGCTGATGCCCCGCGGGCTGATGCAGGAGATCTCCTGGGCGCCGGTGTTCCAGGCATGGGGCTACAACAACCGGACGCTGATGTGCCGGCTGCCGATGAACCGGCGCTGCCTGGAGGTCCGCACCGCGGACAGCGCGGTCAACTTCTACCTCGGCTCCGCGCTCGTGCTGGCCGCCGGGCTGGACGGCATCCGGCGGGAGCTGAAGCCCGGCGACCCGGTCAACACCGACACTTACAAGATGACGCCGGCCGACCTGGCCGCGGCCGGGGTGCACCGGCTGCCGTGGACGCTGGGCGAGGCGGTCACCGCGTTCGAGCAGAGCGAGTTCGCCTGCCAGGTGCTCGGCAGCGAGCTGCACCAGTCCTATGCGCAGCTGCGGCGGGCCGAATGGGAGGAGTACAACACCGTGGTAGGCGAGTGGGAGCAGGCCCGGTACCTGCGGCTGTGGTGAGCGCGGCCATGACCGACCGGGAAAAGGCCAACGCCGAGGCGGTGGGCCGGATGACCGGGGCCGAGCCGGTGCTGGTCGACGTGCAGCCGGCCGGCGAGGCGATCCCCGGCATGACTCCGGCCACGATCCTGACTTCCGGCCCGCCGCTGCCCTGGCCGGAATACTACGGCGGCCAGCGCCGCGCGGTGCTGGCCGGCGCGGTGTACGAGGGACTGGCCGCGGACTTCGATGACGCCGACGCCAAGCTGGCCGACGGCCAGATCACCCTGGCCGCCACCCACGACCACGGCTGCGTCGGCTCGGTGGCGGGCATCTACACCGCGTCGATGCCGGTGTTCGTGGTGGAGAACACCGCCCGCGGCAACCGGGCGTACTGCAACTTCTACGAGGGCGAGTCCCGGCACCGGCTGAACTACGGGTCGTGGAACGACGAGGTCCGGGCCGGCCTGGACTTCCTCCGCGACGAGCTGGCCCCGGTGCTGCGGGACGTCATCCGCGCGTCCGGCGGGATCCCGCTCAAGCCGCTGATCGGCCGGGCCCTGCGGATGGGCGATGAGCTGCACAGCCGCAACACCGCCGCGACCACGCTGCTGACCCGGACGCTGACCCCGCAGTTCATCGAGTACGCGGTCGATGTCTCGAAGGAGCAGGCGCTGACCGCGCTGCGGTTCTTCTTCGCCAGCGACTACTCGTTCCTGCGGCTGTCCATGGCCGCGGCCAAGGCCATGGCCGACGCGGCCAGGGACGTGCCGGCCGCCAGCATCGTCACCGCGATGACGATCAGCTGCCGGAACTTCGCGATCCGGGTCAGCGGCCTGGGCGACGAGTGGTTCCTCGGCCCGCTGCCGCACGTCGACGCGGTGCTGTTCGACGGATTCACCGATGACGACGTGCAGTGGATCGGCGGGGAGAGCCACATCACCGAGACCGTCGGGCTCGGCGGGTTCGCCCAGGCGGCCGCCTTCGGCCTGCAGGCCTACCAGGGCGGGTCGGCCGAGGAGATGGTCAAGCTGAACTCGGCGATGTACGGCATCACCACGGCCGAGCACCCGGACTTCCTGATCCCGTACTTCGGCTTCCGGGGCAGCCCGGTCGGCATCGACATCTTCAAGGTGACCGGCACCGGTACGGTCCCGGTGATCGACGGCGGCCTGGCCGGCAAGGACGGCGGGCAGATCGGGGCCGGCGTGCTCCGCGCCCCGCTGGACTGCTTCACCGCGGCGGCGGCCGCCTACCAGCGCGCCTACCCCGGCTGAGACGGCCCGGCGGGCCGTCTCTGGAGGCCGGTCCGCCGGGCGCTCAGCCTCATTCGGCGCGGAGGGTGACCGCGGGGCGGGTGCGGGCCGCGGCCCGGCCGGGCAGCGCGGCGGCGGCGTTGGCCAGCAGGAGCACCGCCGTCCCGCGCGTATATCAGGCGATTCTGCAACACGGCACGGCTTTCCGCGCGGAGGACAGCACGACCCTTCGCCTGCCAGGCAGCCCCACCAGGCCGTACTGTCGGCGTGGGCGGGCATGATGGGGGAATGGCCTACCGGGAGCGGCCGGCCGGGGTGCCGGGCGTCGTGCTGTGGGAGCGGTCCCTGCGGACCGG
>DASVBE010000076.1:0-2986 GCA_036375995.1 Streptosporangiaceae bacterium
CCTCACCCACTTCGACACCGCCGACGCCTACGGCGGTGGCCGCAGCGAGACGGCGATCGGCCGCTGGATCGCCTCCCGCGGCGTCCGGCCGCAGCTCACCACCAAGACCTACAACCCGATGCGGGCCGGCGGGGACCACGGCCTGAAGCCGGAACGCATCGCCCGGCAGCTGCACGCGAGCCTGGAACGGCTCGGGGTCGGCCACGTCGAGCTGTACCTGGCGCACGACTTCGACCCGGACGTGCCTCTGACCGAGACCCTCGGCGCGTTCGAGCAGGCCCGGGCCGACGGTGCCATCGGCGCCTACGGGGTGAGCAACTTCACCGCCGCCCAGCTGGACGAGTCGCTGACGGCGGGGGCGCCCAGCGCCGTCCAGAACAGCTTCTCGCTGCTGGCGCGGGCGGAAGAGCAGGACGTCCTCGCGCTGTGCGCCGAACGAGGCGTCTCCTACCTGGCGTTCAGCCCGCTCGCCGGCGGCTGGCTGACCGGCAAGTACCGCCGCGGCGAGCCGTTCCCGCCCGGCTCCCGGATGACCCAGCGGCCCGAGCCGTACCGCGAGTTCGTCAGCGGGCCGATCTTCGACGCGCTGGACCGGCTGGCCACGATCGCCGCGGACCGCGGCATTTCGATGGGCGGCCTCGCCCTCGCCTGGCTGCTCGCCGACGAACGGGTGGGCCAGATCGTCGTCGGGCCCGGCCGGCCGGAGCACCTGGCGGTCGTCGGCGAGGCGCTGCGCAACCCGCTGACCAGACAGGAGGCTGCGATGGTGGAAAGGGCGATGGGCTGATGCGGGTGCTGGTGCTCAGCCACCGCGACGTGCTGGCGGCACTGCAACCAGACGCGTGCGCGGCGGCGATGGCGGCGGTGCTGGCGGGACACGCCAGGGGCGAGACGTTCATGCCGCTGCGGTCGGTGATGATGCCGCCGGATGCGTCCGGTTTCATGGGGCTGATGCCCGGCTGGAGCCGCGGCCACGGCGACGGCCGGGGCACCAGCACGGGGGCGTTCGCGCTGAAGGCGGTGTGCATCATGCCGGGCAACCCCGCCCGCGGGCTCGACGCGCACCAGGGCCTGGTCACGCTATTCGACGGCGAGACCGGGGTGCCGACCGCGATCCTGGACGCCTCCGCGGTCACCGCGGTGCGGACCGCCGCGGTCACCGCGGTCGCGACCGCCGCGCTGGCCCGGCCGGACGCCGCGACGCTCGCGCTGCTCGGCGCGGGCACGCAGGCGCGGGCGCACCTGCGGGCGCTGGCCGGCGTGCGCGCCTTCGAGCGAGTGCAGGTGTACGCGCCGACAACCGCGCACGCGGAAGAAGCAGCCGATGCGGCCAGCGCAGCCGGGCTGGCCGGTGTCACCGTCGCGGCCAGTGCGCAGGAGGCGATCCGCGACGCCGACGTGGTCGTGACCGTGACCAGCGCGCGCGAGCCGGTGCTGCGGCGCGAGTGGCTGAAGCCGGGCGCTCACCTCAACGCGGTCGGCGCCAGCTCACCGCAGAACCGCGAGATCGACACCGCCACCGTGGCCGCGAGCGCGCTGTTCTGCGACAGCCGGGAGTCGCTGCGCAACGAGGCGGGTGAGTTCCGGCTCGCGATCGCCGAGGGCCTGATCACCGGCGACGAGCACGTCCGGGCCGAACTGGGTGAGGTGCTGGCGGGGACGGCGGCCGGGCGCCGTGACGCGGGCGAGCTGACGATGTTCCGCTCGCTCGGCCTGGCGGTCGAGGACCTCGCGGCGGCCCAGTGCGCGGTCGCGACGGCAGCGCGCCACGGCATCGGCACGGAGGTCGAGCTGTGATCGAGCTGGCGGCGATCGAGGCGGCCCGCGAGCGGATCGCCGGCGCGGCGGTCCGCACCCCCCTGCTGCGGCTGCACGTCGAGGCCCCGGCCGAGATCTACCTCAAGCTGGAGAACCTCCAGCCGGTCAACTCGTTCAAGATCCGCGGCGCGACCAACGCGGTCATGCTCGCCCCGGAAAAAGCGCGCCGGACGGGGCTGGTCACCGCCAGCGCCGGGAACATGGCCCAGGGAGTCGCGTGGACGGCGCGGGAACTCGGCGTGCCCGCCACCATCGCGGTACCCGAGCACGCGCCGCAGGCCAAGCTCGCGGCCATTGAACGGCTCGGCGGGCGGGTGCTCAAGCTGCCCTACGACGACTGGTGGAACGCGATCGTCACCAGCCGGGTCGACGGGGTCGAGGGGCTGTTCGTGCACCCGGTGCAGGACCCGGGGGTGATGGCCGGGAACGGCACCATCGGGCTGGAGGTCCTTGACGACCTGCCCGCCCCGGACGCGGTGGTGATCCCCTATGGCGGCGGCGGGCTGACGGCCGGCATCGCCAGCGCGGTCAAGGCGCTGCGGCCGGGCACCAGGATCTTCACCGCCGAGCCCGCGACCGCCGCCGCGCTGGCCGCCGCCGTCGCGGCCGGCGGACCTGTTGACGTCGACTACCAGGCCTCGTTCGTGGACGGGTCCGGCAGCCGCCGGGTGCTCGACACCATGTGGCCGCTGGTCCGTCCCCTGGTGGACGGGGCGCTGTCCATCCCGGTCGCCGAGGTCGCGGCCGCCGTCCGGCTGCTCGCCGAGCGCGCCCGGGTGGTCGCCGAGGGCGCGGGCGCGCTCGCGCTGGCCGCGGCGCTGTCCGGCCGCGCTGGCTCGGGCAAGGTCGTCTGCATCGTGTCCGGCGGCAACATCAACCTGAGCACGCTGGCCGAGACGTTTACCGGCACCCCGGCCTGACCCGCCGCCAGCCCGCCCCTCGCAGCCACCCAGCCAGAAACAGCGGCGCTGTGGCTGCGAGGGGAGGCAGCGGGGGCTAGCCGCGGGTCGCTTCCAGGGCGGCGATGAGGCGGTCCACCTCGCCGGTGGTGTTGTAGTGGATGAAGCCGATGCGGACCGACTTGCCGGGGTAGCCGAGCCGCTTGTAGAGGTTCAGCGAGTACCAGGAGTCGTGCGCCCACACCCCGATCTGCGCGCCGGCGAGCTGG
>DASVBE010000139.1:0-3860 GCA_036375995.1 Streptosporangiaceae bacterium
GCCGGCATCGGGCCGTCCCGGACATCTCCCTGGCCGGCTCGCCCACGAGCAGCCTGGAGATGTACGCCACCCCCCGTTCGATCGGCTTCCCCAAGGCCGACAAGTGGAGCCCCAACGGAGGCGCGAGCCTGGCCACCCCGCTGTTCGCGGGCGTGGTCGCGCTGGCCGGCCAGCTGGCCGGGCGGCCGCTGGGCCTGATCAACCCGCTGCTTTACCAGCTGGCCGCGCAGCACGACCCGGGCATCGTGGATGTCCAGGGCCAGGGAAATACCTTCCACGCCAGCCACGTCACGATCCGGGGCTTCCCCGCGGGCCCGGGCTATGACCTGGTGACCGGTCTGGGCACGATCGACGCGGCAAAGTTCGTACCCGACCTGGCGTGGCTCGCGCTGGGCAGAGCACTATCAGCCGCGCTCTAGGCTGGCCGGCATGTCACCCAGCGCGGCTGCGGTGTCCCTGGTGGAGCCGAGCCACTTCCTGCCTGCCGGCTGCTGGACTGCCGATACTGATCTGCGCTTTGCCCTGGGCTGGTCCCGGGCGTTGGTGCCTGGTACGGGCACCCTCTGATGGCAAAGCACCATTTGCCCGACCATAAACTGGCCGGCATGTCACCCAGCGCGGCTGCGGTGTCCCTGGTGGAGCCGAGCCACATACTGCCTGCCGGCTGCTGGACTGCCGATTCTGATCTGCGCTTTGCCCCGGGCTCGGCCCGGGCGTTGGTGCCTGGTACGGGCACCCTCTGATGGCGGCGTGTTCCGCCCGGCTGGCACTAGCGGGCGGATGCGCCGCCGTGCTGGCCCTGGCGGCCTGCTCCGCCGGCTCATCCACGACCACCACGCACGCCTCGCCGGGCCCGTCTGGCTCTCCCACCCCGGGTCAGGTCAGCAGCACCACGGAACCAGACGCCGGGTCACCGAGCCGCGTGATCGCCGGCCAGCCGGGTGCGCCACCCAAGATCCCTGGTGCGCTGAGCCCTGCCCAGCTGGTGGCGGCCTATGACACCGGCCCGCTGCTGGCCAAGGGGATCACCGGCCAGGGCCAGACGATCGCGATCATCGACCCGTTCGGGTCGCCGACCATCAGGCAGGACCTGGCCGCCTACGACAAGGCGTGGCAGCTGCCCGCGCCGCCGTCGTTCCAGGTCATCACGCCGGAAGGCCCGATACCGCCATTCCGGGCAGCAGGGAGCCAGATTCACGCCGTCCGGGAAACCACCATGGATGTGGAGGCGGCGCACGTGATGGCGCCCGGCGCGGCCATCCTGCTGGTTGAGATGCCTTCGCTGACGGACCTTGCCCGGGCCATGGTGTACGTGATCCAGCACCACCTGGCCAGCGTCATGAGCATCAGCGCGGGCGACGCCGAGGCCAACTTCCCGTCGCTCCGGCCGTTTCACCGGGCCATCCTGGACGCGGGACGGCCCGGCAGCCTGGTCACCTTGGTCGCGGCTACGGGCGACTACGGCGCCACGGATCTGAAGACGGACAACACCCTGTACCGCTCCCCGCATGTCGGCTGGCCGGCCAGCGACCCGCTGGTGGTCGCGGTCGGCGGCACGCGGCTTCGCGCCCAGCCGCCCGCTGCGCCGGTCGCGCCGGCCACCTCCTGGCCGGACAGCAACGGCGGCCGGTCCACGGTGTTCGCGCGGCCGCCGTGGCAGAATGCCGTGGCCAGGGTCGCGGGCCGGTGGCGGGCCGTCCCCGACATCTCCCTGGCCGCCTCCCCCAAGAGCGGCCTGGAGATGTACACCACGGCCAGTTCGGTCGCTGCCAAGCCGGGATATGACTGGTCCGTCAACTACGGCGCGAGCCTGGCCGCCCCGCTGTTCGCGGGCGTGGTAGCGCTGGCCAACCAGGCGGCCGGGCGCGCCCTGGGCCCGATCAACCCGCTGCTCTACCGGCTGGCCGCACAGCATGACCCCGGCATCATTGACGTGCAGGGCCCAGGCAACACCTTCCGGCACGGCGGTCTGGAGGTCCGGGGCTTCCCAGCGGGACCGGGCTATGACCTGGTGACCGGTCTCGGCACGATCGACGCCGCGAAGTTCGTGCCCGATCTCGTGCGGCTGGCCCGCGAGGAGGCACGCTGATGACCGCGTATCCGGCCCGGCTGGTGCTGGCGGGCGGGTGCGCCGCCGTGCTGGCCCTGGCGGCCTGCTCCAACGGCCCATCCGCGAACGTCCTGACCCCGGCCGCGCCGGGTTCGCCCGGATCGCCCGCGGCGGGTCCGTCCGCGCCCGCGGCCGGGTCGTCAGGGGCGGTGGTCCCGGGCCAGCCCGGCGCGCCGCCCAGGATCGCGGGCGGGCTGAGCCCGGCCCAGTTCGTGGCGGCCTACGACACCGGCCCGCTGTACTCCCAGGGCATCACCGGGAAGGGCCAGACGATCGTGATCGTCGACCCGTTCGGGTCGCCGACCATCAGGCAGGATCTGGCCGCCTACGACAAGGCCTGGCATCTGCCCGCGCCGCCGTCGTTCCGCGTCATCGCGCCGGCCGGGCCGGTGCCGCCGTTCCGGCCCGTCGGCTCGCGGGAGAACGCCGCCGTCGAGACCACGCTGGACGTCGAGTCAGCGCACCTGCTGGCGCCCGGCGCGGGCATCCTGCTGGTCGAGACGCCCAAGGCGGAGACCGAGGGCACGGCCGGCTTCCCGGAGATCGTCCAGGCCGAGGAGTACGTGATCCGGCACCACCTGGGCAGCGTGATCAGCATGAGCCTGGGGGCCACCGAGCGCACGTTCCCGTCCCGCCAGTCGATCTTCGGCCTGCGGTCGGCCTTCGTCGACGCCTCCGCTCCCAGCAACATGGTCACGGTGGTCGCGGCCACTGGCGACGTTGGCGCCGCGGGCCTGATGCTGAACGGCAAGACCCTGTACCCCACCCCGCAGATCGGCTGGCCGGCCAGCGACCCGCTGGTGGTCGCGGTCGGCGGCACCCAGCTGGGCGCGCAGCCGCCCGGCGCGGCCACCGCCCCGGCCACGTCGTGGCCGCACAGCGGCGGCGGCCGGTCCGCGGTGTTCCCCCGGCCGGCGTGGCAGGACGCGCAGGCCGGGACCGGGGGCCGGACCCGGGAGATCCCGGACATCTCCATGGACGCCTCCTGCGACAGCGGCCTGGAGATGTACGCCACGCCCGGCTCGGTCGGGTCCTCGCGGCAGTGGAACGTGGTCTGCGGGACCAGCCTGGCCGCCCCGCTGTTCGCGGCCGTCATGGCGCTGACCGACCAGCGGGCCGGGCGGCCGCTCGGCCCGGTCAGCCCGCTGCTCTACCACCTGGCCGCCGGCCACGACCCGGGCATCATCGACGTGCAGGGACCGGGCAACACGTACTCCCACGGCGGCACGACGGTCCAGGGCTTCCCCGCGGGACCCGGCTATGACCTGGTGACCGGTCTGGGTACGATCGACGCCGCGAAGTTCGTGCCCGATCTGGCCAAGCTGGCGCTGAAGGAGCTGAGCCAGGGCTAAGGGGCGACCGCTACGTAGATCTGGATCGCGCCCATGACCAGCGCGACCACGGCCAGCAGCACGGAGATCCAGCCCAGCCGTCCCGCCGCCTGGGACAGGCTGATCTGCGCCTCTTGCGCGCGGTAGTTGCTCATGGTCTCGCTGAACGCCGCGAACTGCTGCACCGACTCCAGCGCGGACCGGCGGTGGCGGAGGGGCTTGCCCGGGAGCTGCGCCGCGATGGGTCGGTGGTGTGCCTGGGGGAGGATATCGGCGCGGCCGGGGGTGTGTTCAAGACCACGGCGGGCTTGTTCGAGGAGTTCGGGGCGGAGCGGATCTGGGACACGCCGATCTCTGAGCAGGCGATCCTGGGGGTGGCGATGGGCGCGGCGATGACCGGGATGCGCCCGGTCGCGGAG
>DASVBE010000173.1:0-2938 GCA_036375995.1 Streptosporangiaceae bacterium
GCCGGGAGCCTGGCGGTCCCTAGCGGGAGGCGTCGGCCGTCTCGCTGGGCTGGGGGACGCCGGCGCTGGCCGGGGCGGTCGGCCCGGGGGCGGGGGTGCTCAGCGTGCCGCGGCGGAGCAGGGTCCCGCAGATGAGTGCGCCGGCGGCGAAGATCCCGGCGGCCCACCAGAAACCGGTGGTGTACCCGTGCACCAGGGCGTGCTCGGCGAGGGACGGCGCCGGGTGCCCGTGCACCAGGGTGGCCGGGCTCAGGTGGCTGGCCAGGTAGCCCGCGACCGAGCTGGCGAAGATCGTGTTCAGCAGCGAGGTGCCGATCGAGCCGCCGATCTGCTGGCCGGTGTTGAGGGTGGCCGAGGCCACACCCGTGTCCTGCGGCGCTACCCCGAAGGTGCCGGTGTTCATCGACGGCGCGACGGTGAAGCCGAAGCCCAGGCCGGCCACCAGCAGCGGGCCGAGCACGGACTCCGCGTAACCCGAGTCGACGCCGATCCTGGTCAGCCACACCAGCGCGGCCGCGGCGAGCAGCATGCCGGTCGTGACCAGCGGCTTGGGGCCGAAACGCGGCATCAGCACGACGTTCGACAGGTTGGCCGAAACCACCACCATCGCGATCATCGGCAGGAAGGCGACGCCGGTGATGATGGGGGAGTACCCCAGCGACTGCTGCAGGTAGTAGGTCAGGAACAGGAAGATGCCGAACATGCCGGCGCCGACGATCAGCACGGCCAGGTAGGCGCCGCCGCGGTTACGGTCGAGCACCACCCGGGGCGGCAGCAGCGGGCTGGCCGCCCGCCACTGCCAGACCGCGAAGGCGGCCAGCAGCGCCCCGCCCGCGGCCAGGAAACCCCAGGTGGAGGGCGTGTGCCAGTTGTGGCTGGCGGCGTTGGAGAACCCGTAGACCACGCAGAACATGCCGGCCGAGGCGAGCACAACGCCCAGCAGGTCCAGCCGGGGCTTGCTGCGGGAGGGCTGCTGGCGCAGCAGCAGCACGCCCCCGACGACGGCCAGGCCGGCGAAGACCAGGTTCACGTACAGGCACCAGCGCCAGGACAGGTACTCGGTCAGGATCCCGCCGAGCACCAGGCCGATCGCGCCGCCCGCGCCCACGATCGCGCCGAAGACGCCGAACGCCTTGCCGCGCTCCTTCGCGTCGGTGAACGTCGTGGCCAGGATCGACAGGGCTGCGGGCGCGAGCAGCGCGCCGAACACGCCCTGCGCGGCGCGGGCCGCGATCAGCATGCCGAAGCTGGTCGCCGCACCGCCCACGGCCGACGCGGCGGCGAAGCCCAGCGCGCCGGACAGGAACATGTACTTGCGCCCGATCAGGTCGCCAAGCCGCCCGCCGAACAGCAGCAGGCTGCCGAACGCGAGGGCGTAGGCGGTCACCACCCACTGCCGGTCCACGGTGCTGAAGCCCAGGGATTGCTGGGCGGAGGGCAGCGCGATGTTCACGATCGTGGCGTCCAGAACGACCATGAGCTGGGCGAGGCCGACGGTGCCCAGGATGAGCCATCGGCGGGGGTCGGGTGCCGGGCCGGCCTGCGCGGCGGGCGCGTCCGGCCGCGGGCTGGCGCTGGCGCTGAATTCGCTCATCTTTCTCACCTATCCGGAACTACAACCTCCATATGGAGGTGATGCCTCCGCTTACCGTACTCTAGGATGAAGTGGAGACGCAACCTCCGTTCCGTCTCGGAGGCTCGCAGGCTGGCAGGAAGGGAAGAGATGGCAGATTCGCGGGAGGCTCCCGCTCCGCGCCCGCTGCGCCGCGACGCCGAGCGGAACCGGCAGCGGATCCTGCGCGCCGCGGCTGAGGTGTTCACCAGCCGGGGGCTGCAGGCCAGCCTGGACGACGTCGCGCAGCATGCCGGGGTGGGCGTGGGCACCGTCTACCGGCGGTTCCCGGACAAGGAATCCCTGGTCGAGGCGCTGTTCGAGGAGCGCATCCAGGCCATGGTGGCGCTGGCCGAGAAGGCGCTGGCCGAGCCGGACTCGTGGGCCGGCCTGGTGGCCTTCCTGGAGAGCGCCTGCACCGAGCTCGCCACCGACCACGGCCTGCGCGAGATCCTGATGTTCGCCAGCTACGGGCGGGACCGGGTCGAGCGCGGCAAGGCCCGCATGCAGCCGCTGGTCACCCAGCTCGTCGAGCGCGCCCAGCGGGACGGCAAGCTGCGCCCGGACCTGCGGCCCACGGACATCGTGTTCATCGAGTTCATGCTCAGCTCGGCGGCCGGGTACGCCGAGCCGGTCAACCCGGAAGTCTGGCGCCGGTACCTGACGCTGATCACCGATGCGCTGCGGCCGGCCCGGGAGGGCCCCACGCCGCTGCCGGAGCCTGCGCTGGAGCCGCCCCAGATGCTCGCGGTCATGCGCGCGATCCCGCAGCGCCAGCACTGAACCACGCAGCCCGCGGCCCTCAGGCGCCGCCGGTCAGCCGGTGCGGTAGCGCCCCGCGTGGGCGATGGCCATGTCGAGCGCCAGCTCGAGCGGCCGCACATCACGGGTGGTCTGCGCGAGCAGCAGCCCGCCCTGCAGCGCGGTCATCACCGTGACCGCCAGCTCGGCCGGATCCGCCCCGGGCGAGAGCAGGCCGTCCTCGCGCATCGCGGTGAAGCCGTCCACGAGGTACGCCTCCCACTCGGTGAAGCAGGTGGTCAGTACCTCCCGGGCCGGCTCACTGCGGTCCGCCAGCTCGCTGGCCAGTGAGCCGAGCGGGCACCCGCCGACGCCGCCGGTCACGCGGGTGAGCTCGACCATGTGGTCGCGCCAGCGCTGCATGCCCTCCCACGACCGGAACTCCCGGAGCTCGGTCTCCTGCCCGGCGATCACCCGGCCGAGCTGGCGGCGGATCACCTCGAGGACGAGCGCGTCCTTGTCGGCGAAGTAGTGGTAGAGCTGCGACTTGCTGGTCCTGGTCGCGGCCATGATGTCGTCGAGGCT
>DASVBE010000194.1:0-13592 GCA_036375995.1 Streptosporangiaceae bacterium
CTGGCCTGCCGCTCGGTGACGCCCGGGGCGATCAGGCCCCGGCGGCCCACGGCGTCGAACAGCTCGGCCGCCTTGGCCTGCGCGGCCCGCAGGCTGGCCGCCCGCGCATCCTCGTCACCGGTCACGCACATCACCGTAACCTGGGGCGGAACGCCCGGGTCCCGCCGTGCTTGCTGGCTCGCTGTCCGGCTCCGCCGGCGGCTGGCTGGCTCGCCCGTCGGCGGATCAGCTCTCCAGGGCTGCGTCCAGCGTGATGTCCACCGCGGCTAGGGCCTTGCTCACCGGGCAGCCCTCCTTGGCCCCCTGGGCGGCCTTCGCGAACCCGGCCTCGTCTAGGCCGTCGACCTCGGCGCGCACGGTCAGCTTGATCCCGGTGATCATGAATCCGCCGGCCGGGTCCGGGCCGAGCGTCACGTCCGCCCGCACGTCCAGCGCCTGGGGCGTGCCGCCGGCCTGCGTGATGAAGTTGGACAGCGCCATCGCGTAGCAGGCCGAGTGCGCGGCCGCGATCAGCTCCTCCGGACTGGTCGTCCCGTGCGCGTCCTCGGCCTCGGCGACTCGCTTAGGGAACGACACCTCGTAGGTGCCCACCCCCGAGGTGGTCAGCTCGACCTGGCCGGAGCCCTCGAGCAGGGTGCCGTTCCACGCGGTTCGGGCGGTACGGGTAGGCATCTCGGTCTCCTCCTGGCATGGCTGGTAAACGGGCATGCTGCGGCGCAAGGCCGCGCTAGACGACGCTACCGGGCGGCCCGCGCCGCGCGGAACCGGGACAACCGGGCGGGCCGGGCTTGACCGCCACCCCGGGGCATGACGCACGCTGATCCAGTGAGCCCCGCGCAGATTGAGGCCTACCTGACCCGGATCGGCGTGCCCGAGCCCGCGGCCGCGGACGCCGCCGCGCTGCGCCGGCTGCACCGTGCGCACCTGCTCGCCGTGCCGTTCGAGAACCTCAGCATCCACCTGGGCGAGCCCATCTCGCTGGCCCCCGGCGACCTGCTGGCCAAGGTGGTCGGCCGCCGCCGCGGCGGCTTCTGCTACGAGCTCAACGGCGCGTTCGCGCTCCTGCTCGAGGCCCTGGGGTTCGGCGTCCGCCGGGTCGCCGCCCGGGTCTACGGCGCAGGCGGCAAGCTCGGCCCGCCGTTCGACCACCTGGCCCTGCTGGCCGACGTGCCCGGCGGCGGCACCTGGCTGGCCGACGTCGGGTTCGGCAGCCACAGCAGCTACCCGCTCGACGCCGCCAGCCGGGACGGTCAGGACGACCCGGGCGGCGTGTTCCGCCTGGTCCCCGCCGCCGACGGCGATCTCGACGTGCTCCGCGACGGCACGCCGCAGTACCGGATCGAGACGCGGACCAGGGACCTGGACGAGTTCGCCCCGACCTGCTGGTGGCAGCAGACCTGGCCGGGCTCGCACTTCCGGCAGTCCACGATCTGCTCCCGGCTCACCCCGTCAGGACGGGTCTCGCTCAGCGGCCGGACCCTGATCGAGACCAGGGACGGCACCCGCACCGAGACCGCCCTGCCCACCGACGAAGCCGTGCTTGCCGCCTACACCACCCACTTCGGCATCACCCTGGACCGCGTCCCGGAAGCGGTGGCCTGAGGCGCGCCTCGAGCGGCGGGTGCCGTACCGCCCGGCCGGCGTTCACTATTGTTCCCCTGTGATCGACGAAGCCTGGCCGGCCACCGCCACCGCCCTCGCCACCGCCGACCTGCCCCGGCCTGACCGCGCCGCGGTCGCCGTGCCCCCGCCCGGCCGCGAGCCGGGAACGTGGGCCGGCGCACCCAGCGCAGTCGCCTGCAACGGCGGCGTCTACCTGGCCTACCGGCTGCGCCGCCCGATCGGCGAGGGCCGCGGGTACGCGGTCGCGGTGGCCAGGTCCGCCGACGGGGTCAGCTTCGAGACGGTCCTGACCATCGGCAAGGACGAGATGGGCACCGAGTCGCTGGAGCGGCCCGCGCTGGTGCTCACCCCGGACGGCACCTGGCGGCTGTACCTGAGCTGCGCCACCACCGGGACCAAGCACTGGCGGGTCGAGCTGCTCGAAGCCAGCGACCCGGCCGGATTCGACGCCCGCGATCGCCAGGTCGTGCTGCCCGGCGACGAGCGGTCCGCGGTCAAGGACCCGGTCATCGTCCACTACGGCGGCCAGTGGCACCTGTGGGCGTCCGTGCACCCGCTCACCGACCCGGCCCACACCGACCGGATGACCACCGACTACGCGACCAGCCCCGACGGCGTGGACTGGACCTGGCACGGCACCGCGCTGGCGCCCCGTCCCGGCGAGTGGGACGCCCGCGGCGTGCGGGTCTCCGCGGTGCGCCTGACCAGCGAGTCCGTGCTCGCCTACTACGACGGCCGGGCCACCGCCGCGGAGAACTACGAGGAGCGCACCGGCCTGGCGGCCGGCCGGGACCCGGCCGCGCTCCAGGCGGTCAGCGCCGCGGGCGTGGCCGGCTCACCCCACGACCGCGGCCTGCGTTACCTGGACATCGTGGACCTCGGCGACGGCCGCGAGCGCTGGTACTACGAGGCCACCCGCGCCGACGGCGCGCACGAGCTGGTCACCGAGCTCCGCTAGCGGTGCTGGCTGGCGAGCGCCGGGCCGCTTTAGCGCCAGGCCCGGTCAGTACGCCCGCGGCTGGCCGTTGCGGGCCTGGGACTGGCCGGACGGCCGGGCCCCGACCAGGCCGCCGGAGTCGCCCCGCGGCGCCAGCCAGCCGCCGAAGCTCTCCCCGGTGATCCGCTCCAGCAGCCGGATGTCCGCCTCGAACACGGGGATCAGCGCCTGACGCTGCTCCCAGGTCAGCGGCTGCCGCGGCGGCGCGTCCCGCTGCAGCCGCTGCTCCAGCACGTCCGCCGCGGCCACCCCGGCCCGGCCGGGCAGCCGGTGGGCGGCGGTGGCGCCCAGCCGCAGGGCCCGGTGGCGCAGCGTCAGCGGCGGGTGCGCGGTCACGTTCTCCCGCGGGACCTCGGTGACCACGCCGCGGGGCACGCCGAGGAACCCGCAGATCCCGTCCAGCACTTCCGCGGGGCGCTCGAGCAGCGCCCGGTAGCGGAAGACGTGCACCTGCTCCCGGGGGAACAGCCGGTACAGGTGCTCGAGCTGCTCGCCGTACCGGCCCAGCGCGGTGTAGTGCCAGAAGTCCGCCCAGCCCGCCTCGATCCGGCGCGGCTCCTCGGCACAGGCCCGGACGAAGTCGTCGACCGGGTCGAGCCCGGCCGACCACAGGTGGGCCCAGTTCGAGTGCGCCCGCTCGATCGGGTCGCGCAGGATCGCGATCAGCTTCGCGTCCGGCAGCAGCGCCTGGATCCGTGCCTGGGCCGCCCGGTCGTACAGGTAGAACGGGGTCGACTCGCCGCGCAGCAGGCCGGCCGTGGCCGGGGCGAACAGCGCCTCGTAGTCCGCCCGCCGCCACACGTGCTCCCGGTAGGTCCGGGCGTCCCCGGGGCCGCCCTTGTCCGGTGGCGGGCCGTCGGTCAGGAAGAACTTGGGCTCCTTGACCGCCGACATGAACAGCGACGGGTGCCGGGCGAGCGCCGCGTGCAGCGCGGTCGAGCCCGCCTTCGGCGCTCCGGCCACGAAGAAGTCCGGCAGGGCCATGGCAGCTCCCTTGCGGCAGGGGAAAGAGGAGGGGGGAGGGGGACCCGGGCGCGGGCCGAGGAAATACCTACTATGCCGACTGTTTTTATGAAAATAACGCCCTAGGCCGGGTGTTGCTACCCCGCCGGCCGCCCGTGAATCCTCCCCAGCGCGCCAGGTCGCGGCGCCGCGGGTCAGCGCGAAGAGCCCGGCCGCCGCAGCCGGGCCGCGTCCAGCACCGGCGCGGCCAGCGGCGCGCCGCGGTAACCCGGCACCGTGCCGTACCCGCCGTCCGCCCACCGCGCTGCCGCCGCGGCGATCTCCTCAGGCGTGCGGGCCACGAAGTTCCACCACATCAGCAGGTCCTCGCCGAGCGGCCGGCCGCCGAGCAGGAACAGCCGGCTGCCGGCCGGCGCGGACACCGCCACCCGGTCGCGCCCCGGCGGCAGGTACAGCAGCTCGCCGGTGCGCAGCACGGTTCCCGCCACCTGTGCCGACCCGGCTGAGACAAACATCACATGCTCGTGCCCGGACGGCAGCGGCAGCTCACCCGCGGCCTCCGGGGCCGCCGGCCCGGGCCCGCCCAGCTCGGCCGCGCCGGTCCCGGCCGCGATCTCCGCGCCCACGCCCGGCCAGAACACCGTGGCCGGCGAGCTGACCGGGCCCAGCGCGCCGAGGAACACGGTCACCCGCAGCCCGCCGGACCCGAACACCGGCAGCTCGGCGTGGTGCTCGAAGGCCGGGGCCACCTGCCGGCTGGCGTCCGGCAGCGCCGTCCACAGCTGCACGCCGTGCAGGTCCGGGCTGCGCGCGGGCAGGTTGCGCGGGTCGGCTTCGCGGCCGCGCAGCGACTCCTCGGCGTGCGCGAGGCCGCGGCCCGCGGTCATCAGGTTCAGCTGCCCGGGCCGGATCAGCTGCTCGCTGCCCAGGCTGTCGCGGTGCAGAACCTCGCCGGAGATCAGCCAGGTCACCGTCTGCAGCCCGATGTGCGGGTGCGGCGGGACGTCCATCCCGGCGGTGCCGTCGACCGCCACCGGCCCGTAGTGATCAATGAAGCACCACGGCCCGACCGACCGCCGCCGCCGCAGCGGCAGCAGCCGCCGCACGGTTATCTCACCGACCCGCGCGACGCGGGCCGGGGAAAGCTCAGCACCGTCGTTTGCTGAGGGCCCGGGAAGAGTTACGGAAGCAGTCCCCACATCGACGTCCGCCTCGCGGGTGCTCACCGGGGGCTCACCCCACCAGCGTCTTGACCGCGCTGGTCAGCCCGGCCAGCGCCTTCTTGGCGTCGGCGAAGTACATCGAGGTCTTCGGGTTGGCGTAGAGCTCGTTGTCGATCCCGGCGTACCCCTGGCCCATCGACCGCTTGATCACGATGATGTTCTTCGCCTGGTCCACGTCCAGGATCGGCATCCCGGAAATCGCCGTGCCCGGGCGGCGCGCCGCCGGGTTCGTCACGTCGTTGGCCCCGATGACCAGGGCCACGTCGGTCCGCGCGAACTCCGGGTTGATCTCGTCCATCTCCTTGAGCTGCGGGTACGGCACGTTGGCCTCGGCCAGCAGCACGTTCATGTGGCCCGGCATCCGGCCCGCGACCGGGTGGATGGCGTAGCTGACCTCGACCCCGCGTGCTTCCAGCACCTCGGCCAGCTCGGCCACGGCGTGCTGGGCCTGCGCGGCGGCCAGCCCGTAGCCGGGCACGATGATTACCTTGGCCGCATAGGCCAGCTGGATCGCGGCGTCGTCGGCCTCGATCGCCCGCACCCCGGCGCCGGCCCCGGGCAGCACCGGCACCGCGGTGTCGCCGGTGCCGAAGCCGCCCACGATGATGTTGCCGATCGACCGGTTCATCGCGTCGGCCATCAGCTTCGTCAGGATCCCGCCGGACGCGCCGACCAGGGCACCCGCGATGATCATCGCCCAGTTGTCGATGACGAACCCGGCCATCGCCACGGCCGTGCCGGTGAACGCGTTCAGCAGGGAGATCACCACGGGCATGTCGGCACCGCCGATCGGTATCACCATCGACACGCCGAACACCAGGGACACCACGATGATCACGCTGAGCAGCGCGACGCTGGGCGTGCCGATCAGGTAGCCGCCCACGCCGAGCGCCACCGCGGCCAGCGCCACGTTGACCGCCCGCGCGCCGGGGAAGCTGACCGGCGCGGAGGTGATCACGCCCTGCAGCTTGCCCGCGGCGACGATCGACCCGGAGAACGTCACCGCGCCGATGATCACGTCGAGCACGGTGGTGATCGTGATCCAGCCCGCCACGCCCTGCCCGGCGCCGGCTAGCCGCATGTAGTCGTGGATGCCGACCAGGGCCGCGGCCCCGCCGCCGACCGCGTTGAACACGCTGACCAGCTGCGGCATCGCGGTCATCTGGATGGTCCGGGCGGAGTACAGCCCGGCCCCGCCGCCGACCAGCGCGCCGGCGATCATCACGATCCAGCCGGTAGCCGAGATCGCCCCGGTGTGGATGATCAGCGCCAGCGTGGCGGCCAGCGCCGCGACCATCCCGGCCACCGAGACCTGGTTGCCGCGCCGGGCCGTGGCCGGGTTGTTCATCAGGTGCAGGCCGAATACGAAGCAGGACGCCGCGGCCACGTAGATGAGCTGGATCGCGATGTCGAACCCGGTCATGACCCAGAGCCGCTCTGCCGGGCCGCGGCGGTCACCGCGGGCTTGCTGTCCGCGGCCGGAACGGGCCTGCGCCGGAACATCTTCAGCATGCGGCCGGTCACCACGTAGCCGCCGACCACGTTCATGGCCGCGAACGCGGCGGCGATGAACGCGATCACGTAGCCGAGCGCGTTATCCGCGGTCACCGCGATCAGCATGGCGCCGGCCAGCACGATGCCGTGAATCGAGTTCGCCGCGGACATCAGCGGGGTGTGCAGGGTGGCAGGCACCTTGCTGATCACCTCGAAGCCGACCCACAGGCTCAGAACGAAGATCGTGATGTCAGTCAGCAGCGCCGTCGACATCGGCAGCACCTCCCGCGGGCGTGGCCAGGGCCGGGTGCACGACGCTGCCGTCGCGGGTGACCACCACCCCGGCCTGCAGGTCGTCGGACAGGTCCAGGGCCAGCTCGCCGTCCTTGACCAGGTACAGCAGAAGGGAGCTGATGTTACGCGAGTACATCGCCGAGGCCGCCGCGGGCATGCTGGACGGCAGCCGCCCGGCGCCGATCACGGTGACCCCGTTCTCGGTCACGATGGTCTGGTCCGGCGCGGAGCCGGCCACGTTGCCGCCCAGGTCGCTGGCGCCCATGTCGACCACCACGGACCCGGCCGCCATCGTCTTCAGCGCGTCCGCGCTGACCAGCTCGGGCGGCCGCCGCCCGGGCACCTGCGCGGTGGTGATCACCACGTCGTGCCGGCCGATGTGCCCGGCCAGCTCGTCCTGCTGGGCCTGGCGCTCCTCGCCGGTCAGCTCCCGGGCGTACCCGCCCTCGCCCGTGGCCGGGCCCACCGAGGTCAGCTCGAGGAACGTGGCGCCCAGCGACTCCACCTCGGCCTTGGCCGCGGGCCGGACGTCGTACCCGGTGACCACGGCGCCGAGCCGCCGGGCGGTTCCGATCGCCTGCAGGCCGGCCACCCCGGCGCCGAGCACCAGGACCTTGGCCGGCCGGGCCGTGCCGGCCGCGGTGATCAGCAGCGGGAAGAACCGGCCGAACTCGCCCGCCGCCAGCACGGCGGCCTTGTAACCGGCGATGCTGGCCTGCGAGGACAGCGCGTCCATCGGCTGGGCCCGGGGCAGGGTGCGCGGCAGCAGGTCCAGGCTGATCGCGGTTACTCCCGCCTTGGCCAGCTCGGCAACCAGGTCCGGGCTGGTCAGCGGGGCGAGCAGGCCGAGCACCAGCTGGCCCGCCCGCAGCGCGGCGGTCACCCTGGCGTCCGGCGGCCCGAGCATCAGCAGAACATCGGCCGCGGCCAGCAGTTCGTCCCGGGCCAGAACGGTCGCCCCGGCCTCGGCGTAAGCCTCGTCCGCCAGCCAGGACCCGTCCCCGGCGCCTGCCTCGGCGAGCACCTCGAGCCCGGCCCCGCACAGCTTGGCGACGCCTTCGGGCACCAGGGCAACCCGCCGCTCCCAGGGCGCGGCTTCCTTAATGACAGCTACCTTCACGGGCGGACCTCATGACTCGGGAACTGGTGGTGCCAGGTACTGAGCAGGCTCCCGGCACTGGGCAGGCTCACGTGCGCAGCCAGCCGAGCTGAGCCGCCGTCACCAGCCTGACCCCAGCTCCAGCCTGCGTGACAACCCCAGTATGGACCTTGCCACCCGGTGGACTGGCCCCAGCCCGCCCGGCGGCCTGACGAAACAAGAAGGTAACCTCCGCTGCGGAGTGCCCGATTTGGGGGTTGAGTTGCGGTCTGGGAGGCTGACGGATCTTCTGGGCGGATTACTCGGCTATTACCGTACGTATGCCTATCGATGGGGGAATTCCGGGCGAATTGCCGTTTGCCGGCTATGTCCGGAGCGGCTCACGGAACGGGGCGGGGTGCCGGTCTTGATCGGCTAAATACGCCGAGCGAACGGTAATATAACCCGATTCAATTTGGCCCGGGGATCATGCTCCGGGGCCTGCCTGGCCGTCCGGTGCCTCCCGGTGATTGCTTGCCGACACGCGGTAATTCAGCAAAGATGTTTGTGCAACGACGCTACATCGCCTAATTTCAGGCAGGTCAGAGGTCGCGAGCCCGGTAGCCCTGTCCGCGCGACCTGGGTAGGGGGACCGTCTGGAGTGAGGAATGAACAAACGTGACCTGATCGACGCGATTGCCGGCCGGATGGGCGACAAGAAAACCGCCACTGAGGCCGTTAACGCGGTCCTGGAAACAATCCAGGCCGCGGTCGCGAGGGGGGACAAGGTATCGATCACCGGGTTCGGCGTGTTCGAGAAGACCGTCCGGCCCGAGCGCACCGCCCGTAACCCGGCCACCGGCGCGTCCGTCAAGGTGCCCGCCTCCTCGGTGCCGAAGTTCCGGGCGGGCTCGGACTTCAAGGCCATCGTGAACGGCGAGCGGGGCCTGGTCAGCAAGTAGCACCAGGTAGCAGCACCGAGCCAGGCGGCGGGCGGCGCCCCACCGGGCGCCGCCCATCCGCCCAGCTAGGCAGCTCTAACGCAACCCCGGGCGCTTGGCCAGCGCGGTCTGGATGACGCGGTCGAGAAGCTGGTCGAACGGCAGGCCGCTGGCCTCCCACAGCTTCTGGAAGTAGGACGTCGGCGTCATCCCCGGCAGCGTGTTGATCTCGTTGATCAGGATCTTCCCGTCGGCGGTGTAGAAGAAGTCCACCCGGGCCAGGCCCTCGCAGGACACCGCCTCGAAGGCCTCCGCGGCCAGCCGCCTGATCTCGTCGGCGGCGGCCGCCGGGATCGGCGCCGGTATCGCCATCCGGTCCTCGGGGTCGAGGTACTTGGTGCCGAAGTCGTAGAACTCGTCCTCGCCCTCGATCATCATCTGGCCCGGCAGGCTGGTGTCCGGCGGGCCGCCCGCCACGCCCTCGAGCACCGAGACCTCGATCTCCACCCCGTCCACCGCGGCCTCGACCAGGACCTTGCGGTCGAACTGGCGGGCCAGCTCGATGGACTCGTGCAGCTGGCCCATGTCCGACGCCTTCGAGGTGCCGATGCTGGAGCCGCCCCGGGCCGGCTTCACGAACAGCGGCCAGCCCAGCTCGGCGATCGCGTCCAGCACGCGCTTGCTCTCCGGGGTGGCCTCGCCCGCGCCGGGCAGCGGCCAGTCCCGCTCCCGTACCACCACGTGCCGCACCACCGGCAGGCCGCGGGCCGCGAAGATCAGCTTCATGTACTCCTTGTCGATGCCGACCGCGCTGGCCAGCACGCCCGCCCCGACGTACGTGACCCCGGCCATCTCCAGCAGCCCCTGGAGCGAGCCGTCCTCGCCGAACGGGCCGTGGATGATCGGCAGCACCACGTCGACGTCGCTCAGCACCGTGCCAACTAGCTCGCTCCGGGCCGCTGGGAGGCTGTGCATGCTGGCTCGCGCCAGGCCGCTGGGAGGCGCTGCACCTGCGCTCGCATGGGCCGCTGACGCGGCCTCCACCTCCGCCGCGGCGGACTCGACCGAGGGCAGCTCGCCTGAGGTCAGCGCCAGACGCTCGGGCTGGTCGGGCACCTGTATCCACCGGCCGTCGGTGGTGATGCCGATCGGGATCACCTCGTAGCGGTCCCGGTCGATCGCGCTCAGGGTGTTCCCCGCGCCCAGGCAGGACACCGAATGCTCGGGGCCCTGTCCGCCGAAGACGACCGCCACCCTGATCTTCCGCTGATCCACCGTTTCCTCCTCAGACGCCATAGCGTTCCGGCTTTGCGCTCCGGCTGGCCAGCAGCACGGCTGCCTCGCCTATATCCAGGCCATCGCGGACTACTCCCGCCACGACCTCCGCGATGGGCATCTCTACCCCGTGCTTGCGGGCCAGTTCCAGCACCGACTCCGAGGACCGCACCCCCTCCGCGATCTGCCTGCTCGCCGAGATCATCCCGCTGACCGACGCGCCCTGGCCCAGCTTCTCGCCGAACGCGCGGTTCCGCGACAGCGGCGAGCTGCAGGTCGCGACCAGGTCGCCCATCCCGGCCAGGCCGGCGAACGTGTGCTGGTCGGCGCCCAGCGCGGCGCCGAGCCGGGCGGTCTCGGCCAGTCCCCGGGTGATCAGCATGGCCCGGGTGTTGTCGCCCAGGCCCATGCCCATGGCGATGCCCACGGCTATCGCGATCACGTTCTTCACCGTGCCGCCCAGCTCGCAGCCGACCACGTCCGGGTTCGTGTACGGGCGGAAATAGCTGGTGTGGCAGGCGGTCTGCAGCTGCTGGGCGGCCTGCTCGTCCGGGCAGGCGACCACGGTCGCGGCGTACTGCCGCTGGGCGATCTCCCGGGCCAGGTTGGGCCCGCTGACCACGGCGATCTGCCGGGCGGGCACGTCCGCAACCTGGCCGATGACCTCGCTCATCCGGTTGCCGGTACCCAGCTCGATGCCCTTCATCAGGCTGACCAGCAGGGCCCCGCGGGGCAGCAGCGGCTGCCAGCGGACCAGGTTCTCGCGCAGCGTCTGGGCGGGCACCGCGAGCACCACCAGGTCCGCGCCGTCCAGCGCGGCGGCCGGGTCCGCGGTCGAGCGCAGTTCGCCGGTCAGCGGCAGGCCGGGCAGGTAGTCGGCGTTCTGGTGGGTCTCGTTGATGGCCTCCGCCAGCTCCGCCCGCCGCGCCCACAGCGTGGCCGGGGTGCCCGCGTCGCAGAGCACCTGGGCGAACGTGGTTCCCCAGGAGCCGGCGCCCATCACCGCCGCTTTCACGCGGGCGGAGCCTCGGCTGGGTCGGGTTCCGCCGCGGGCTGCGTATCCCGGGCGGAACTTCCGTCCTCAGCGGCGCCGTTGGCCTCGGCAAGCTTGCGCAGCTCCTGGCGGGTCTGGCGGCGGGCCACGGCCGGGTGGAACGCGGTGGCCGGCGGTTCCTCGTGGCGGATCTCGGCGAGCAGCCCGGTGATGTCCGCCATGATCTTGGCGGTGGCCGCCCGGAGCACCTCCCCCGTTACCGGCTGGTTCTGGAACGCCGACAGGTCCACCGGCGGGCCGGCCAGCACCTGCACCCGCTTCCTGGGAATGATCTTGGGGATCACGCTGCCGTAGGGCAGGATCCGCTGCGCGCCCCAGTGCGCGGCCGGGATCACCGGCACCCCGGTGGCCAGCGCCAGCCGGGCCACCCCGGACTTGGCCACCATCGGCCACTGCGCCGGGTCCCGTGTCACCGTGGACTCCGGGTAGAAGATGACGCACGCGCCGTCGCGCAGGCCCTGCTCAGCGTCCCGCAGGACCAGCGCCGCGTCGGCCTGGCCGCGGTACACCGGAAGCTGGCCGAGCTTGCGCAGGATCGGACCGAGTACCTTGATGCTGAACAGCGAGGACTTGGCCAGGAAGACCGGGTAGCGGCCAGCCCGGTCGGCGAACAGGGACAGGGCGAGCACATCGAAGTAGGACAGGTGGTTGGCGGCCAGGATCATCCCGCCCGTCGCGGGGAAGTTCTCCTGACCGCGCCAGTCGTTCTTCATCAGCGCCGGGATCAGCGGCCGCAGGATGATTTTCGAGATCAGCCGCCAGCCCGGCGAGTAACTGCCGTCCGCGCGCTCAGCCATCTGGGCCACCTCCCGGTCTTTGTGCCGCCAGTCTTTCGGTTCGCGCCGGCCCGTGTCGAGGCAGGACCAGCGGCATGACCACGCCGCCGCCGCCGGACTGGGCGCTGGTGATCCCGGTCAAGCCGCTGGACCGGGCCAAGTCGCGGCTGGCCGGGCTGGCCGGGCCGCGGCGCGGCGCGCTGGCCCTGGCCATGGCCGCGGACACGGTCAGCGCGCTGCTGGCCTGCCCCGCGGTGGCGGTAGCCATCGTGGTTACCGACGACGCCGCGGCCGCCGCCGAACTCGGCGCGCTCGGCGCGGTGGTGATCCCGGACCGGCCCGCTGCGGGGCTCAACCCGGCGCTGGAGTTCGGCGCCGCTTTCGCGGCGGAGCGGTGGCCGGGCCGCGGCCGGGCCGGGCTGGCCGCCGATCTGCCCGCGCTGCGCCCGGCCGAGATCGGGGCGGCGCTGGCCGCGGCCGGCGCGGTACCCGAGCCGGCCGCGTTCGTGCCGGACGCGGCAGGCACAGGCACCACGATGTACGCGGTGGGCCTGAGGGGTGAGTTCCGGCCCGCGTTCGGCCCCGGCTCGGCGGGCCGCCACGCGAACGGCGGAGCGGCCTGCCTCGACCTGCCTGGCATTCCTGGCCTGCGGCAGGACGTGGACACGGCCGATGACCTGAGCCAGGCGGCCGAAATCGGCCTGGGACCCCGCACCGCCGCCGTAGCTGCCCACCTCGTCACCCGGCGGTAGCCCCGTTGCAGTGTCACTGCAACGGCCGGCTGCAGTGTGACTGCAGTAGCAGCTGCCGGCCTCGTCATCCGGCGGTAGCCCCGTTGCAGCGTCACTGCAACGGCCGGCTGCAGTGTGCCTGCAACGGGCGGCCTGCAGTGTGACTGCAACGGCTGGCTGCAGTGTGACTGCAACGGCAATGGTGCTGGCGCAGTTGCAGCGAACCTGCCGGATGGCCGGCGGCACGAAAACCTGATGGCTGACAGCGGCGCAGCGGCCCGGGCGCAGCGGGCCTAAATGTGGACGATAGGGCAGGTCAGCGTCCGGGTGATGCCTGCTACCGACTGGATCTGCGCAACCACCAGCTTGCCGAGATCGTCAACGTTGTCCGCCTCCGCGCGGACGATGACGTCGTACGGGCCAGTGACGTCATCGGCCTGCGTGACGCCGCTGATCCCGGCAATGGCCCCCGCGACCTCGGCGGCCTTGCCGACCTCGGTCTGAACGAGGATGTACGCGTGCACCATCGGTCCTCCAGGGCGCGGTCTGCCACGGCGCCAACGTGATCGCCACGCTACCTTAGGTACGGCCTGGCCCCCTGGGCAAGGGCCCCCGGGGCATGGCGGACGCGCGGGAGGATCCTATTACCGTTGCCGAGGCAGGCGAGTTCGGCCTGATCGCGAAGATCGCGGCGGTGCTGCCGTCCGGCCCGGCGCAGCTGATCGGGCTCGGCGACGACGCGGCCGTGCTGCGCGCGCCGGACGGGCGGGTGGTGGCCAGCACCGACCTGCTGATCGAGGGACGGCATTTCCGCCGGGACTGGACCACCGCGTACGACCTCGGCTGCACCGCGGCGGCCAGGAACCTGGCCGACATCGCGGCCATGGGCGCGGTGCCCACCGCCCTGCTGGTCGGCCTGGCCCTGCCCGGCGAAACCGCCGCGGAGTGGGTCCTCGATCTGGCCCGCGGGCTCGGCGAGGAAGCCGCCAGCACCGGTGCGATCGTGGCCGGCGGCGACATCAGCGGCGCGGACACGGTCATGATCGGGGTCACCGCACTCGGCGACCTGGCCGGGGCCGCCCCGGTGACCAGGGGCGGAGCCCGGCCCGGCGACCAGGTCGCGGTGGCCGGGACGCTCGGCCG
>DASVBE010000206.1:0-11595 GCA_036375995.1 Streptosporangiaceae bacterium
GAATCGTCATCCATAATCCGGCACCTCCATCGGGGCCTCTGCCCATCGTCGGTGATGTTTATCCGCCGGCGAGAGGGAATGCTGCGGCTGCCAGCCATCCCCTCTGGCGGCACGGAGGTCACGATGACGGAGGCAACCGCAGGTCAGCCCGGCACCCGGCCCGGCGACCTGGCGCAGTACGACGACGGTGAGCTGCTGAACCTGGTCCGCTCGCTGCCGCTGAGCAGCCCGCAGCGGTCGGCCGCGTGCGAGATCCTGGTCAGCCGGTACCAGCCGCTGGTGCGCTCCTGCGCCCGGCGGTACTACAGCGGCGCGGACTCCGCCGACGAGCTGATGCAGGTCGGCTACGTCGGCCTGATGAAGGCGATCAACAAGTTCGACCCCGAGGTCGGCGGCAGCCTGGCCGCGTACGCGTTCCCGAGCATCAGCGGCGAGCTGAAGCGGCACTTCCGTGACCGGTGCTGGCAGGTGCACGTGAAGCGGTCCGCGCAGGAGCTCGCGCTGGAGATGCGCGCTGCGATCAGGGACCTGACCCAGCAGCTGGGCCGGGCCCCGGACGACGGCGAGCTGGCCCGCCACCTGAAGGTGACCCCGGATCAGCTGGCCGACGCGCGGCAGGCCGACCAGGGTTTCAGCGCCTGGTCGCTGGACGCGCCGGTGACCGGCGAAGGTGAATCGGGCAGTCTCGGCGAGTTCCTCGGCGAGGATGACCCTCAGGTGGAGCACACTCTGGATATGGCCGCAGTAACCGCGCACTGGCATGAGCTGCCCGAGCGGCAGCAGCGGATCCTGCTGATGCGGTTCTACGGGAACATGACGCAGGCGGAAATCGGCGCCCGGCTGGGTATCTCCCAGATGCACGTGTCCCGGCTGATGGCGCAGTCGCTGACCTACCTGCGGGATTGCCTGCTGGACCCGGAGGAGGACGGGCTGACGAGCGCCGTAGGCTAGGAGGACCATGAAGACCGCGACCGGGCTGGGTCTGCTGGCGACCGGGGCCATCCTCGCGTTCGCCCTGCGGGCCAGCCCGTCCTGGGTGAACCTCCACGCCGTGGGCTGGATCCTGATGGCCGCCGCCGTGGCTGGCCTGCTGATGCCGCCCCGGAACCGGGGCTGGATCCGGCGGGTGACGGTGCGCCACCGGCCCGGCGTTGTGCGGCGCGGGGCCGGCCCGGGCCCGGGGCGCCAGGACGACGAGCACCTGCCCTACCCGCCGTACGTGCTGCGCGACCCGGCCGCGCTGGCCTCGGCGATCCTGCGGGACGCGGAACTCGGCGGCCCGGCGCCGCGGGGTGACGACGCCGCGACCCGGCCGTCCCTGCGCGCGGTGACCGAGGACGACGTCGCCAACGGCTGAGTTTGCGGGGGCGGGCTAGGCGGGCCCGGGCAGCGGCGGTTCGCCGGCCCGCAGCACCATCATCGTCATGTCGTCGCGCAGCTCGCTCGCGCTGAACTCGAGTACCAGGGCCTGCATGGCGGTCACGATCTCCTGCGGCGACCGGCCGGCCAGCAGCGACAGCTCGTCCTCCAGGCGGTCGGCGAAGTAGGCCAGTTCCAGGTTGCGCGCCTCGGTGATCCCGTCGGTGTACAGGAACAGCACGTCGCCCTGGGTCAGCGTGACCTCCTCCTGGCTGGCCTCGGAGTCGGGGAAGATGCCCAGCGGCATGCCGCCGCCGGCCAGCATCTGCACCCGGCCGTCCTGGCGGACCACGACCGGCGCCGGGTGCCCCGCGCCGCCGATCACCACCTTCAGCTCCTTGCCCTCCCAGCACAGCTGGGCCGCGCACGCGGTGACGAACCGGCCGTCGTACTCCTGGCTCAGCAGCAGGTCGTTGGCCTGGCGCAGGACCTCGGCGGGGCTGGCGTTCCAGTGCGCGATGGTCCTGATGCCGTGCCGCGCGGCCGCGGTCACCGCGGCGGCGTCCTCGCCCTTGCCGCACACGTCGCCGATGGACAGGCCCCAGCCGTCCGGGGTGCGGAACACGTCGTAGAAGTCGCCGCCCACGTCGATGCCGTCGGTGGCGGCCACGTACGCCGCGGAGATCTCGATGCCCGGGAGCGCGGGCAGCTCCCGCGGCAGCAGGCTGGCCTGCAGCATGTCGGCGATCTCGGTCCGGCGGCGGAACATCCGGTCGACCCTGATGGCCAGCGCCAGCTGCTCGCCGAGCTCCTCGACAAGGCCCAGGTCGGCGATCTCGAAGTGCCGCTCGTCGCCCCGGCGGGCCAGGGTCAGGACGCCGTAGCTGTGCTCGCCGTCCGTCAGCGGCACGCTCAGCAGCGAGGTCGCGCCGAGCTGCATGAGCAGCGGTACGCCGTCCGGGCCGGTGCCCATGATGCCCACGTCCCCGGCGTGCGCCAGCAGCATCGAGCTGCCGGTGTCGTGCACCTGGCGGGGGGCCGAGCCGGGCTGCGGGTCGATGCCGCCGACAACTCTGGCGATCTGCTCGGCGTCGGGCCCGCCCGGGCCCATCACGACCTGGCGGCGCAGGCGCTGGCGCCGCTCCACGTCGACGATCACCCAGGCGGCCAGTTCCCCGGCCAGGAGGCGGGCGCAGCGCTGCAGGGTGACGCTCTCGCTGAAGGTGGCGTTCTCCAGGAGCAGGCGGGTCGCGGCGGTGACCAGGTCGAGCCGGTGGGTGATGGCCTCGACGGCGCGGAGGGCCTCGCTGCCGTCCGGGGCCGGGGTGATGGCGTCGCCGGCCGGGATCGGGGGCGCGGGCGGGGCCGGGGCGGCTTTGGCGCCGGCCCGGGCGACGGCCCTGGTGCCGGCTTTGGCGTCGCCCCCGGCGCTGTCCTGGGCCGCGGCCGGGCGGCTGGGAACCGGGATGGCCGCGGCCATCACCAGGCCGGGCTCGGCGCCGCGGTCGATGACGTCGAGCAGCAGCACGGCGCTGATCACCGCGTCCCGGCCGAGCAGCGAGCAGGCCACCCGGCGGCCCTTGCCGGTCCTGATCGCCGCGGCCAGCTGCGAGTGCACGGCGGCCCGGGACGGCAGGTCCACGAACGCGGTCAGCGCCTTGCCGGTGGCGTACCCGGTGCCCGAGCCGAGCAGCTCCCCGGCGCGGGCGTTGGCCCGGCGGACGGTGCCGTCCCGGTCCAGCAGGAACATCGGCACCGGCGCGCTGGCGAACATGGCCCGCAGCAGGCGGCGCTCGGCGTCGGTGGTGTCCGCGCCCTGGTCGCCGGCCGGGACGGCCTCGGCCCGCAGCCGGGCGGCCGCGTCGATCGCCCCGTCCAGCTCGGCGAACGCGGCCTCGAGCAGCTGCGGCAGCGGGGCGCCGGGCAGGGCGGCGGACTGCCGCAGCGCGCCGGCCCGGGCCCGGAACGCGGCAATCTCGCTGTCAGACCCCGGAGCGCCGCTCAGGTCCTGCATATGAAGTCCGGTTCCTTGTCGAAGGGCGGCCCGCGCCACGGCCTGCGGGCCGGGCGGTGCGCCGCCGTGCTCAGTTTAGGTCGGGTCTCCAGCCCTGGGCATCGTCCCTGGTCACGGCCGCGGAAGCGGCCCGGCGAGGTTACCGGCTCCGGGTCGCGGCCGCTGGGCTGCGCTCCAAATGCGCCCCAGTTGTTTGCGCAGGCTGGTCGCGGGACATAATAGGGGCCGTAACGGTGCCTACGACGCAGGCACTCCCCCACGCCGCCACGGCGTGGTTGCGGAGCAGCCTGCCCGGATGCCCAACCGCGTGACGCGGTGGCCCTTTCGTACGGCTTCCCGAAGAACTCCGCAATCTGCACCCGCTGCCGTGGCGTTCTCACAGGAGGCAGCGTTATGAAGATCGCTCTCGTGGCCGAGCAGGCCAGCCAGCTCACCCCGTCCCGCGGCCGCACCGCCCCTTGCGGCGGGCCGGCCCACGGCCTGGTGCCGCTGGCCGGCGCCCTGGCCGGCCTCGGGCACGATGTGACCGTCTACGCCCGCCGGGACGCCGGCTCCCAGCCGGCCCGGACCAGCCTGGTCCCCGGCGTCACGCTGGAACGGCTGCCGGCCGGCCCCGCCGCCGTGCTCCCGCCCGATCAGGTGCTCGCGCACATGTCCGCGTTCAGCGGCCAGCTGGCGAAGCAGTGGAACCGCAGTACCCCCGATGTCGTGCACGCCCACTACTGGACCAGCGGGCTGGCCGCGCTGGCCGCCACCCGCGACGTCAGCGTGCCGGTCGTGCAGACGTTCCATACGCTCGGCGTGTCCGAGCGCCACGTGGCCAGCCGGCTGCCATGGCGGCCGCGCACGGCTGCGGCGGCCGGCGAGGGCGGCGCCGGCCTGGACCGGCGGATCAAGATGGAGGCGCTGATCGCCCGCAACGTGCGCGCCGTCCTGGTCCGCTCGTCCGGCGAGCAGGACGACCTGACCCGGCTCGGCGTGCCGCGCCGGTCCGTCACGGTGGTCCCGTACGGCGTGGACACCAGCCAGTTCCTGCCCGACGGCCCGGTGGCCCGGCGCAGCAGCAAGCCGCGGCTGCTGGCGGTGGACCCGCTCGTCTCCCCTGACGCGGTGGCCGGCATCATCCGCGCGCTCGCCGAGGTGCCCGGCTGCGAGCTGGTCATCGCCGGCGGCCCGGCCCGTTCCGGGCTGGCCGGGCACCCGGTGTACAAGCAGCTCATGGGCCTGGCCGCGAGCCTCCAGGTGGACCGCCGGGTGGTCTTCGTGGGCCAGGTCAGCCAGGCCCGGATGCCCGCCCTGCTGCGCTCCGCCGACCTGCTGGTGCACACCGCGCTGTACGAGCCGTTCGGCATGGCCCCGCTGGAGGCCATGGCGTGCGGCACCCCGGTGATGGCCGCCGCGGGCGGCGCGCATGAGGACGAGGTCGTCGACGGCGCCACCGGCGTGCTGGTCCGGCCGGGCCGTCCGGCCGCGCTGGCCGCACGGATCCGGCACCTGCTGAGCACCCCGATGCTGCTGCAGGGCTTCGGGATCGCTGCCGCGGACCGGGCCCGGTCGCGGTACTCCTGGGACCGGATCGGCCGGGAGACCGTGGCCGTCTACGAGCGGTCGCTGCCCGGCGGCCGTCTCGCGGCCGGCCTGCCCGGCGACGGCCTGGGGCCGGACGGCTTCCCCGCCGCGGCCTGACTGCTCCGGCTGCCCCGGGCCCGGCGGCCAGCGGCGGGCTGGCCGGGTCCGGGGCGCTCGCTGTCCTGATCCTTGCCTGGCCGGCCGGCGTCCCCCGGCTGGCCGGTGTCCCCCGGCGGGCCGGACGGGGTGACCGAGCGGTGCGCCTTGATGATGGTCGCGGCGACGTCGGTGACCTTGACGTGCCGGGTCTGCGAGATCTGCCGCATCCGGTCGAACGCCTCGGCCGCGGTACAGCCCAGCGCGTGCATCAGGATGCCCTTGGCCTGGTCCACGACCATCCGGGACTCGGCCGACTCGCGCAGGTGGTGCGCGGTGCGCTGGGTCTGGCCGTAGATCGAGGCGTTGCCCAGCGTGGCACCGCCGAACGCGATCAGCAGCTCGGCCACCCCGACCTTGGCCGGGTCCAGGGCCCGCGGCCGGGCCCCGAACATGGTCAGCGTGACCGTCATCGGCCCGAACAGGTGCACCAGCGTGACGCTGCACCGGACGCCCCGCTGCAGCGCCGCGCTGGTGTAGCCCGGCCACCGGTCGTCCTCCAGGGTGTCCGCGCAGTACACGGTGTCGCCGGTGGCCAGCGCCTCGGCCCACGGCCCGGTGCCGGCCTCCTGGCACAGGTCGAACAGCGCGGACAGGTCGGGGTGGGTGGCGGCCAGCTCGACCGGCTCGCCGTCCCGCCACAGCGCGGCGGTCGCGCCCGAGCAGCCGGCCACCTGGCGCACGGACAGCTCGGACAGCCGGTGCAGCGACCGGACATCCGCCCCGTCGGCGATGCTCAGCAGGTCAGCCGCCTCGCGGGCAAGGCCCGCGGTGACCTGATCATCAAGCAACGTGACCTCCGCCGCCGGCCGTGCATCCGGACTGCCGGTCATTACTTAGCACACCCCGGGCGGGTGCTGATAGCCCGATGGCGAACGGCGTTTCCGGCGCCCTGGATGGGCCTGCTCCCGGCTCAGCCCGCCAGATCGCGGGCCTGCTCGATGAGCGCAACCCGCTCGGCGTGGGTGGCGGCGATCGGCGCCACGTTCAGTGTAGTGACCCCGGCCTCGGCCAGCGCCGCCATCCGCTCGGCGACCAGCGACCGCGGCCCGATCAGCGAGGTTCCGGCCAGCAGCTCGGCGGGCACCAGCGACTCGGCTTCCTGCTTCCTGCCGTCCAGGTAGGCGTCCTGGATGGCGGCGGCCTCGGCCCCGAAGCCGTACCGGACCGCGAGGTCGTTGTAGAAGTTCCGGCCCTTGGCCCCCATCCCGCCGATGTACAGCGCGAAGCCCGGCCGGGCCAGCTCCCGGTAGGACAGCACGTCCTCGCCGATGGCCAGCGGGGCCTGGGCGATGACGTCCAGCGGCGGCAGCGACGGGTCGCGGCGGGCCGCGCCGGCCGCCAGCGGGGCGCCCCAGACCGCGCCGGCTTTCTCCGGGTAGAAGAAGATCGGCTCCCAGCCCTCGGCGAGCTCCGCGGCCATCTCGACGTTCTTCGGGCCGAGCGCGGCCAGCACGATCGGGATCCGGTCGCGGACCGGGTGGTTGATCAGCTTGAGCGCCTTGCCCAGGCCGGTGCCCTGGTCGGGCGGCAGCGGGATCGTGTAGTAGCGGCCCTCGTAGGTCAGCCGCTCGCGCCGCCAGACCGAGCGGCAGATCTCGATGATCTCCCTGGTCCGGCCGACCGGGGCGTCGTACGGCACGCCGTGCCAGCCCTCGATGACCTGCGGCCCGGACGCGCCGAGGCCGAGGATGAACCGCCCGTTGGACACGTAGTCCAGGCCCGCGGCGGTCATCGCGGTCAGCGTCGGGGTGCGGGTGTACAGCTGCAGGATGCCCGAGGCGATATTGACCCGCTCGGTCTTGGCCGCGATGTAGCCGAGCTGGCTGACCGCGTCGAAGCTGTAGGCCTCGGGCACGAACACGATGTCCAGCCCGGCCTTCTCGAAGTCGGCGAGCTCGGTCACCGTCTCGGCGAACCCGCCCGCGTAGTTAAGCCCCATCCCGATGCGCATGGTCACCCGTTCAGCCTAGATCCCGCCGCGCCAGCGGAGCTAGCCCGGCCGTCCCGCCGCCCATTTCCGTGATCGAAGCGCCGTTGCCTGGCATAGAAGGCAGGCAACAGCATTTCGATCACGTTGGGTTCGGGGCGAGGAGCGCGGCGATGGCCCGCAGGGCCAGCAGGTAGGACATCGCGCCGAAGCCGGCGATCGTGCCGTCGGCGACACCGGCGACCACCGAGGTGTGCCGGAACGTCTCCCTGGCCGCCGGGTTGGACAGGTGCACCTCGATCAGCGGCGCGGTGCGCTGGGCCAGCGCGTCCCGCAGGGCGTACGAGTAGTGCGTGAACGCGGCCGGGTTGAGCACGACCGGGGTCCGGTCGTCGGCCGCCTGGTGGACCCAGCCGACCAGCTCCGCTTCGTCGTCGGTCTGGCGGAAGTCGATTTCGAGGCCGAGTTCCGTCCCGGCCGCACGGCACGCGCCGGCGATGTCGGCCAGCGACGACGTGCCGTATACCTCTGGCTCACGGGAGCCGAGGCGGCCGAGATTAGGCCCGTTGAGCACGAGTACAGGCGTCATCGGCCCGATACCTCCGCGTACGCCTGGGCCAGCAGTTCCTCCGGCGGGTCCTCCAGGATGCCGGGCTTGGCCAGCCCGTCCAGCACGATCAGCCGGAGCCGGGCGCCGCGGGTCTTCTTGTCCACCGACATGGTCTCCCGCAGCCGGGGCCAGGCGCCGGGCTGGTAGCTCACCGGCAGGCCGACCGAGGTGAGCACCGCGCGGTGCCGGTCCGCGGCGTCCTGGCCGAGACGGCCGGCCAGCGCGGCCACCGTGGCCGCGAACACCATCCCGATCGACACCGCCTCGCCGTGCCGCAGCCGGTAGCCCTCGGCCCGCTCGATCGCGTGGCCAAGGGTGTGCCCGTAGTTGAGCATCTCCCGCTGGCCGGCCTCGCGCAGGTCGGCGGACACCACCGCGGCCTTCATCCGGATCGCCCGCTCGATCAGCTCGCGCTCAGCCGGCCCGCCCGCGGCCGCCGCGGCCGCCGGATCCGCCTCGACCAGGTCCAGGATCGGCGGGTCAGCGATGAACCCGGCCTTGATCACCTCCGCCAGGCCGCTGCGGTACTCCGCGGCGGGCAGCGTGGCCAGCAGGTCCAGGTCGGCCAGCACCCCGGCGGGCGGGTGGAACGCGCCGACCAGGTTCTTCCCGGCCGGGATGTTGATCGCGGTCTTGCCGCCGACCGCGGCGTCGCAGATGCCCAGCAGCGTGGTCGGCACCAGCACGTGCCGGATCCCGCGCAGCCAGCTGGCCGCGGCGAACCCGGCCAGGTCGGTGACGGCCCCGCCGCCCACCGCGACCAGCGCGTCGGTCCGGCTGATCTTCTGCTCCGCGAGCCAGGACCACAGCCCGATCGCGACCGCGGCGTCCTTGGCCGCCTCGCCGTCCGGTACCGCGGTCACGCAGACCCGGTAGCCGGCCTGGGTCAGGGCGTGCCCGGCCGTGCGGGCCGGGCCGGCCAGCCCGGCGGCGTGCACGAGGGCCACGGCCTGGGTTCTTTCGCCGAGCAGCGGCGGCAGTTCGCCCAGCAGGCCGTGGCCGACGAGCACCTCGTACGGGCGCTCGCCACCGACCGCGATGCGGGTGGTTCCGGTGCTGGTCACCGCGGCGGGCCCGGGCTCGCGCCGTCGCCGACGGCGACGGCGACGCGGCGGGCGATCTCGCCGGCGATGTCCTCCGGGGACCGGTCGTCGGTGCGCACCGTCAGCCAGGCCAGCCGCTCGTACACCGGGAGCCGCTGCTCCAGCAGGGTCTTGAGCTGGCCGCGCGGGTTGCCGAGCAGCAGCGGCCGGGCGCTGTCCAGCCCGACCCGCTTGACCGCGGCGGCGAAGCTGGTCTCCAGGTACACCACCGGCTGGCCGGCCAGCAGCTCCTGCGTCCCGGCGTCCAGCACCGCGCCGCCGCCAAGACCGAGCACGCCCGGGTGCCCGGCCACCGCCCGGGCCACCGCGGTGCGCTCCAGCGCACGGAACGCGTCCTCGCCGTCCTCCACGAAGATGTCGCTGACCGGCTTGCCCGCCTCGGCCTCGATGCCGGCGTCGGTGTCCAGGAACGTGACGCCCAGGCGCGCCGCCAGCACGGGGCCGACGGTGGACTTCCCGGCCCCGGGCGGGCCGATCAGGATCGCCGCGGGGCCGCTCATGAGATCACCAGCGCGCCGGTGTAGGCGCGGGCGTTGCGGGCGGTTTCGGCGACCGAGTCGCCGCCGAACTTCTCGGCCGCCGCGGCGGCCAGTTCCAGCGCGACCATGGCCTCGGCCACGACCCCGGCCGCGGGCACCGCGGTCACGTCGCTGCGCTGGTTGATCGCCCTGGCCGGCTCGCCGGTGCGCACGTCCACCGTGGCCAGCGCGCGCGGCACGGTGGAGATCGGCTTCATCGCCGCCCGCACCCTGATCACCTCGCCGGTGCTCATCCCGCCCTCGATCCCGCCGGCCCGGTTGGTCCGCCGCCGCAGCCCGTCCGGGCCGTTCTCGATTTCGTCGTGCGCCTGCGACCCGCGGCGCCGGGCGGTCTCGAAGCCGTCGCCGACCTCGACGCCCTTGATCGCCTGGATGCTCATCAGCGCCGCGGCCAGCCGCGCGTCCAGGCGCCGGTCGGCGTGCACATAGCTGCCCAGGCCCGGCGGCACCCCGTAGGCGAGGACCTCGACCACGCCGCCGAGGGTATCGCCGTCCTTGCGGGCGATATCGATCTCGTGCACCATCGCCGCGCTGGTGGCCGGGTCCAGGCAGCGGACCGGGTCGGCGTCGACCCGCTCGCCGTCCTGCGGCCCGGGCGCGGTGCCGTCCGGGACGCGGACCGTCCCGATCGCCACCACATGGCTGACGATGTCGATGCCGAGGGCCTGGCGCAGGAACCGGCGGGCCAGCTCGCCCAGCGCCACCCGTGCCGCGGTCTCCCGGGCGCTGGCCCGCTCCAGCACCGGGCGGGCGTCGTCGTGGCCGTACTTCTGCATGCCGGCCAGGTCGGCGTGGCCGGGCCGGGGCCGGGTCAGCGGCGCGTTGCGGGCCTGCTCGGCCAGGACGGTCTCGTCGACCGGGTCGGGCGACATCACCGTGTCCCACTTCGGCCACTCGGTGTTCGCGATGCGGAACGCCACCGGCGCGCCCAGCGTCCGCCCGTGCCGCACGCCCGCCGTGATCTCGGCCTCGTCCTGCTCGAACTTCATCCGGGCCCCGCGGCCGTACCCGGCCCGCCGCCGCGCCAGCGCCGCGGCCACGTCGGCGGTGCTGATCTGCACCCCGGCAGGCATTCCCTCGCAGATCGCGACGAGCGCCTGCCCGTGCGACTCCCCCGCGGTCAGCCAGCGCAACATGCAGCCGATCCTAGTGAGCCCCGCTCCCCCGCAGCGCCACCGCGGCCCGCGGGCAGGGGCTGCGGCCGGAGGGTGCGCCGGGTGGCAGCGGGTCAGGCGCGGTAGGCGATGATCGTGTAGCGGTGGGTCTGGCGGTGCGGGATGAGCCAGGCCGTGTACCCGGCGACGAACACGCGGCGCCCGTCCGGGCTGACGGCCACCGACTGGCCAGAGCCGCCAAGATTGCGGGGGCCGCGGTAGCGGTTGACCCACAGCCGGGTGCCGGTGGCGGCACCGAAGGCGGCCGCGGTGAAGACCGCACGGATGCTGTTCCCGGTGCCGGGCCCGGTGACGGGCCCGGTGACGAACACCGTGCGCCCGTCTGGGCTGACGGCCAGCGCCGTGGCGTAGCCGCCGCCCAGGCTGGGGCTGGCCCATAGCTGGGCGCCGGTGGCGGCGCGGTAGGCGACCGTGTCGTGGCCGGTGACGAACACCGTGCGCCCGTCAGGGCTGACGGCCACTGCGGCGGCCCCGCCGGTGCGGGCCAGGGGGCCGTCACTGGCGGCCCACCGCTGGGTGCCGTCGGCGGCCTGGTAGGCGATCGTGGCATAGCCGGTGCCAGAGGGCGTGCCGGGACTGTGGGTGTCGCCGGTGACGAACACCGTGCGCCCGCCGGGGCTGAAGGCCAGCGCGGTGGCGCCGCCGTACTCGCGGAAACCGGCGGGGCCGGCATGGTGCCTGGCCCACAGCCGGGCGCCCGACGCGGCCCGCGGCCGTTCTCACCTCGCCCGGGACGCCGTTGCCCGGGTGCGGTTGCGGCCGGCTCAGGCCGGGGCCGCCCGGACCACCGGCTCTGATATTCGGAGCCAGGGATCAACCAGCCCCGCCGGGCCAGGCCGCGCTTCATGATCACGGCGGATGCCCGGTGCAGGGGTGTATCCGCCCAAATCCGAAATATCTGGTCCAGGGAGGCCGTCCCTGCGCAGGCTGGTCATCGGGTGGACGGCCCGGCTGTGAGCCAGCGGCAGGCATTTCATGATCGCGGCTAGATTCGTGCCCCGGGGACACCGGGAATCCGCCGTGATCATGAAACGCCGCGGCGGAGTTGGGGCACGATGGCGTTGTGGTGATCCCGGTCCACGACGTCAACCCGGTCCGCCGGACCCCGTGGGTGACCTATGTGCTGGTCGCGATCAACGT
>DASVBE010000227.1:0-19181 GCA_036375995.1 Streptosporangiaceae bacterium
CCGGAGCACCTCCAGCGGCTCGCTCCCCTGCACGCTCCCGGAAGTCACCGGCCGATTCTACGGTTGGCTAGTGACACCAGGAGCTGTCCCGCCGATTCGCTGACTATTCAGGATTGGATACGGTGCGTCCCCGCGGGCCACGCCGCCCGGGCCGGCCTATCGCGGCCGGCGGAGCCGGCCCTGGCTCGCGGCGGGCCGCCGCGCTGTTTTCCTGACGAGCGATGAGGCGCGACGAAGGAGCGCCGAGAGAGCGAGGAGGGAAGGCAGCGCGTCTGCAGCGGCCCGCAGCGAGCGGCTAACACTGCAGACTGGCGGGTTAGGCTAGCCCCCCGGCCGCACTAAGGCCGAATTTGATAGTGAATCGCAGCATTCTAGACACCGTGTCTAACGCGCTGTTATTCTCCCCGGAAAGCCGGGCCTGGGGCCCTTCCCCCCGCGGGCCGGCGGCGCCACTGGGCACCTGCAGTGAGGGGGCAGGTATGGACCGATCACCGGAAAGGGCCGCGGGCGGCGGCCTGGTCAGCCCGAACCGCCGGGAGCTGCTGGCCGGCGCGGCCAAGGCCGGCGCGCTGGTCTCCGGGGCCGTGCTGCTCGGCGCCTGCGGCGGCTCGTCGTCACCGTCCGGCACGGGCGGCGGCGCCAGCGGGGGCAGCAGCACCAGCAGCAGGCCGCACGGGCTGACCGAGCTGCCCGGGGGCACGCCCAAGCGCGGCGGCACGTTCACCGTCGGCGTGCTGTCCGGCGGCCAGGAGGAGAACCTGTTCCCCGGCACGTCGGTCGGCACCCCGGACTTCGTCCGCGACTACAACCTCTACAACCTGCTGTTCTACCTGGGCCCGAACGTCACCCCGCTGATCCCCGGGCTGGCGCTGTCCGCGGAGTCCAGTAAGGACGCGAAGACCTGGACGTTCCGGCTCAGGGACGGGGTCACCTGGCACGATGGCAAGCCGTTCACCGCGGCGGACGTCGCCTACAACTTCCAGTCGGTGTGGTCCAACCCGTCGCTGAACTACTCCAGCGGGTTCCTGGCCGGGCTGGTCGACCTGAAGGCCGTCCGGCAGGACGGCAAGCTGACCGTGCACGTCCCGCTGAACACGCCGGTGGCGCAGTTCCCCACGCTCTTCGCCTACTTCGACTTCCCGGTCGTGCAGCAGGGCGCGACGGTGAAGAGCACCGCGAGGCACCCGGTCGGCACCGGGCCGTTCACGTACCAGTCGCTGACCCCGGGCAGCCACAGCGTGTTCACCGCCAACAAGGACTACTGGGAGTCCGGCAAGCCGTACGTCGACCAGCTGGTCGTCGACTCGTCGTTCACCGACACGAACGCGCTGTTCAGCGCGCTGCTGGCGGGCAAGATCAACCTGTTCCCGAGCCTGCCGCTGGTCACCGCACGGCAGCAGCTCACCGCGAAGCAGGTGCAGATCCTCGAGTCGCCGGTGGCCGCGCAGAGCTACATGTTCGCCATGCGGGTGGATAAGGGCCCGTTCGCCGATAACCGGGTCCGCACGGCGATGAAGCTGCTCGTCGACCGGCAGGCCATGATCGACGGGGCGTGGGCCGGGTTCGGCGACGTGGCCTACGACCTGCTCGCGCCGAACACCCAGTACTACGCCGCCGACGTCAAGCGGGACCGGGACCTGGACCAGGCCAAGTCGCTGCTGCAGAAGGCCGGGATGGCCGGGGCCACCGTCACGCTGCCGACCTGCAACTTCCTGCCCGGCATGGTGGAGTCCTCGACGATCCTGGCCCAGCAGGCGGCCGAGGCCGGGCTGAAGATCAACGTGGATGTGCGCAGCGCGGCGACCTACTTCACCCCGGCCGGCGGCTTCCTGACCCGGCCGTTCGGCTACGAGGTGGACCAGCCGGTCGGCTCGCTGCTGGTCGCCTACCGGTCCGAGTACACCCCGGACGCGCCCTACCCGGACACGCACTGGGGCTCCCAGCCGGGCGGTGCCGCGGCCCAGCGGCTGATCGCGAAGGCGATCGGGGCGACCAACCCCACGCAGGCCGCGTCGCTGTGGCGGCAGTGCCAGCTGCAGCAGTTCCACGAGGGCGGCTACCTGGTCTGGGGCAACCTCCCGTACGTGGACGCGGCCGCGAACAACGTGCGCGGGCTGAAGGCCGGGGCCGGGTTCAGCTACAACAACTGGCGCCTGCAGGACGGCTGGCTGGCATGAGCGGTTCAGACGAGCAGACGGCGCCGTCGGCGTCCGGGCCGGCGCCACAGTCATCAGGCCGCCCAGGCGGGCCGGCTCAGCGGCTCTACGGCTACCGGGTGGCGGTGCTCGGCGGCGGCGGGGTGCTCGGCGCGGCGGCCGCGCGGGCCTGCGGCCGGGAGGGCGCCGCGGTCGCGGTCGGCTACCGGTCCTCGGCGGGCGCCGCGGCGGCGGTCGCGGACGAGATCACCGCGGGCGGCGGCACCGCGTTCGCCGGGTCCGCCGACGTCACCGACGCCCGCTCGGTGGGCGGCTTCATCGATGCCGCCGCCGACCGGCTCGGCGGGCTGGACGTGCTGGTCAACGCGTTCGGCCGGATCGACGCGGCGGACGCGGTGCGGTTCGCGCAGACCACCGCGGCGGCCTGGGACGAGCTGTTCGCGGTCGACGTCCGCGGTCTGCTGCTGGCCTGCCAGGCCGCGCTGCCGCACCTGCGCCGGTCGCCGGTGGCGTCGATCATCAACTTCGCCGGCTCCTACGGCAACGGGTCCAACCCGGAGAACCTGGTCAACTCGGTCAGCGTGTCGTTCTGCGCGGCCAAGGGCGCGGTCCGCGGGTTCACCGCGGCGCTGGCCCGCGACCTGGCCCCGCACATCCGGGTCAACGCGGTCTCCCCCGGGATGATCGAGGCGGACTGGGAAGCGGACTGGAACATCCCGGCCGGGCACCTGGACGAGGCGATCGGGCACACCCCGCTGCGCCGGCTCGGCCAGCCCGAGGAGATCGCCCAGACCGTCGTCTACCTGGCCTCGGCCGGCGGCGGCTACACCACCGGCCAGATCCTGCAGGTCGACGGCGGCTGGGTCATGCCGGGCTAGGAGGCTGCGATGACGACCGAGATCTCCCTGGCCGGCCTGCTGCCGCCGGACCTGCCCAGCGGGCGGGACGCCGCCGCGCAGGGCCGGGCGCTCGGCGCCCGGATCGATATCGCGCCGTCGCTGTACCTGGCGGAGAAGCAGGTGGCCTCGGAGCGCGCCTGGCGGGAGCGGGCCGCCGCCGAGGGGATCTCGTCGACCTGCATCAACATCGGGCTGGCCACCTGGCCGCAGACCCGGGAGGCGCTGGGCAGCATCTACGAGGACAGCCTGCGCCGCGGGATCCGGCCGCCGGACCGGTTCAACATCCTGGCCGAGCGGCGGATGGGCCTGCCCAAGCGGCTGCGGCTGTCCGCGCCGCAGGAGACCGGGCCGCTGCTGATGACCGGGCAGGACTGGTGGGAGACCACGCACACGGTGCCGATCCAGCCCGAGGCGGCGGACAACACGATCGGCGGGCCCGGGTCGCTGGACAACGTCACCGACGCGCTGGCCGCCGGGATCACCCACATCGGGGTGCTCTCCCAGTACACCTGGCGGTGGCCGTACTGGACCGACGAGGCCGGCCAGGTCACCGCGGTGGTCACCGCAGGCGGGGTGCTGGCCGCGCACCGCGCCGCCGGCGTGTGCTTCGACTCCTACCTGGAGGACGGCTACCCCGGCGTGTTCCATGACTACGCCAACTACGTCGGCTGGGCCATGCTCGAGCGGTACGTGTGCGAGGACCTGATCGGCGCCGCGTACTCGTGCTCGTGGGGCGGGCTGACCAGCGACCCGGTGACCAAGGCCGCGGTCACGCTGGCGCTGGCGGCGTTCCGGCCGGACCCGGTGCCGGCCGGGTTCATCCAGGGCGACACGATCGGCAACCGGGCCGACTTCGACGCCAACGCCGGCGTGGTGGCCACCGACGTGCTGTTCATGAAGGCGGTTGACTACCGCTACCGGCTGGGCGGCGCGCCGATCGCGGTGCCGGTGACCGAGGTCGAGCGGATCCCGACCTGGCAGGAAGTGGCCCAGGTGCACGCGATCAACCGGCGGCTCGAGGAGTACCTGCCGTCGGTCAGCGCGGCCATCGACTGGGCGCCGATCGAGGCCCGGCGGGACGAGCTGGTGGCCGGCGGCCGCCGGTTCTGCGACGCGGCGCTGGCCGCGATGACCGCGGCCGGGATCGACACCGGCGACCCGTCGGCCGTGCTGGTCGTGCTCAAGCAGCTGGGCGCGGCGGCCTGCGAGGAGCTGTTCGGCGCCGGCCCGCGGGACGACACGTACCCGCGCGGCCGCCGCCCGGTGCTGGAGACCGACCTGGTGCACCAGACCATGGCCGAGCGGGAGCGGCTGCTGACCGCGATCCGGGCCCGGTCCGGCGGGCCGGGCGGCGCCGCCGGGCTGCGTGTCGTGCTGGCCTCCACCGACGTGCACGAGTTCGCCAAGTTCCTGCTGGAGGCGGCGCTCACCGAGGCCGGGGCGCGGGTCATCGACATCGGCGTCAACCGGGACCCGGAAGACATCGCCGGGGCCGCGGTGGAGAGCGCCGCGCAGGCCATCGTGATCACCACGCACAACGGCGTGGCCCGGTCCTTCGGCCAGCTGCTGATGCGCGAGCTGCACGCCGCGGACCTGGGACGGCTGCCGGTGTACATGGGCGGCGTGCTCAACGAGGACATCGCGGGCAGCGAGATCCCCGTGGACGTCCGGGAGGACCTGCGCGGTCTTGGCATCACGCCGATGGCCGCGGTGGAGGACCTGGTCGCGGCGCTGACCGGGGCCCCGGCCGGCCCCGCGGCGTGAACGTGGCGCTGCTGGCCGACTTCGGCAGCACCTTCACCAAGGTGCTCGCGGTGGACCTGGACGCGGCGGTGATCGCCGGGCGGGGCCAGTGCCCGTCCGGCGGCGACCTGATGGACAGCTACGACGAGGCCGCGGGCGCGGCGCTGGGCCAGGTCCGCGGCCCGGCCACGGTCGCCCTGGAGCTGGCCGCGTCCAGCGCGGGCGGCGGGCTGCGGATGGCCGCGGTCGGCCTGGTCCCCGAGCTGACCGCGCTGGCCGCGCAGACCGCGGCGCTGAACGCGGGGGCCCGGCTGCTGGCCGTCCTGGCCGGGCGGCTGACCGGGGCGGACGCCGCCCGGCTGGGCGCGCTCGCCCCGGAGATCGTGCTGTTCGCGGGCGGCACCGACGACGGCCAGCAGCAGCGCGTGCTGGACAACGCGGCGGCGATCGCCGGGTCGCTGGCGGGCGCCCACGTGGTGGTGGCCTGCAACCGGGCGGTGGCCCGGGTGGTGGCCGGGCTGCTCGCCCCGGGCGCGGCGTCGGTCACGGTCGTGCCCAACGTGCTGCCCGAGCTGGGCCGCACGAGGACCGGGCCGGCCCGGGAGGAGATCGGGCGGCTGTTCCTGCGGCACGTGATCGCCGGGAAGCGGCTGTCCGCCTCGCCGCGGTTCGCGGCGCTGGTCCGGATGGCCACGCCGGACGCGGTGCTGCGGGCCGCGGTGCTGTGCGCGCAGACGGCCGGAAGCGCGAGGGAAGGTCCCGGGGCGATAGTGACCGACGTGGGCGGGGCGACCACTGACGTGTACTCGGCGGTGCCCGGGCGGCCGGCCCCGCGGGCCCCGCTGGTCAGCCGGCCGGTGATGCGCACCGTGCAGGGCGATCTCGGGCTGCGCTCCAGCGCCGCCGGCGTGCTGGCCGCGGACGGCGGCTGGCTGGCCGCGCAGTTCCCGGCCCCGGTCTTCGGGCCGGGCTGGCTGGCCGCGGCCTGCGCCCGGCGCCAGGCGCAGCCCGCCGCGGTGTTCGGCTACGGCCCGCAGCATCGGCTGGACCGCGCGCTCGCGGTGTCCTGCCTGGCCCGGGCCCTGCAGCGGCACGCGGGGACGCGGGTGGTGCGGCCGGGCCCCGGCGGCCGGGCCGAGGTGCGGCGTGGCGACCCGGACCTGACCGGGTGCCGGGTGCTGGTGGCCGGCGGCGGCCTGCTGCGGGCCGCGGGCCAGCCGGAAGAAGTGGTCCGCGCGGCGCTGGCCCGGCTGCCCGGCGCGGCGCTCACGCCGCGGCGGGCCCGGGTGGTGATCGACCGCGGCTACGTGCTCGCGGCCGCGGGCCTGCTGGCCCCGGCCCACCCGAAGGTCGCAGCGGACCTGCTGCGGCATGAGCTACCGGAGGCGATCTCATGACTGGACAGCCCGGCCTGCGCAGCCTGGCGCGGTCCCGCGCCCTGATGACGGCCACCGCGCGGGTCGTCGCGGGCGGGGTGGGGTCGGCGGACCGGGCTCTGGTCGCCCCGCACCCGATCTTCATCGCCCGCGGCGCCGGCCCGCGGATGTGGGACGTGGACGGCAATGAGTACGTCGACTACCTGCTCGGCTACGGGCCGCTGGTGCTCGGCCACGCGCACCCGCGGCTGGTCGAGGCGCTGACGCGGCAAGCCCGGCTGGGCACGATCTACGGCGCGGGCCACCCGCTGGAGCTGGCCGCGGCGGAGCGGCTGACCGCGCTGGTGCCGTCCATGGAGCAGGTCAGGTTCGGGCAATCGGGGACCGAGGCGGTCGAGTCGGCGGTCCGGCTGGCCCGGGCCGCGACCGGGCGGTCGCTGATCATCAAGTTCGAGGGGCATTACCACGGCTGGTCGGACCAGATCGCGGTGTCCTATGCGCCAGGCGCCGAGCAGGCGGGCCCGGCGGAGCGGCCGGCCGCCGTGCCGATGTCGCAGGGCCAGCCCGCCCGGACCTACCAGGACGTTGTCGTGCTGGGCTGGAACGACCTGGCGGCGGTGGAGCAGGTGTTCGCCGGGCAGGGCGGGCGGATCGCCGCGGTGCTGACCGAGCCGATCGCCTGCAACTACGGGGTGATCGAGCCGGCCGCCGGGTTCCTGCCCGGCCTGCGGGAGCTGTGCGACCGGCACGGCGCGCTGCTGATCTTCGACGAGGTGCAGACCGGGGTGCGGATCAGCCTGGGCGGCGCGCAGGCTGTGCTGGGCGTGACCCCGGACATCACCTGCATGGGCAAGGCGGTCTCCGGCGGCGTACCGGTCAGCGTGATCGGCGGCCGCCGGGACCTGATGGAGCTGATCGCGGACCGCCGGGTGTTCCAGTCGGGCACGTACAACACGAACCCGCTGTGCCTGGCCGCGATCCCGGTGGTGCTCGACCGGCTGGCCGAGCCGGGCACGCACGCCGAGATGGAGCGGCTGTCGCGGCGGCTGCGGGCCGGGATCGCCCAGCTCATCGCCCCGCTCGGCGGCTATGTGCAGGGCACGAGCACGATGTTCGGCATCGGTTTCGGCCCCGGCCCGCTGCGCACGATGCGCGACGGCTGGCGGAACAGCACAGAAAAGATCATGGAGCTGAAGCGCGCGCTGTGGAGCACCGGCGTTTACACCAAGCCGACCCCACGCGATATCTGGTACGTGTCCACCGAGCACACCGAGGCCGATATCGACGAGACGCTGGAACGGGCGGCCGAGGCGGTGCGTCTTGTCCGTTTCTGAGCGGTGAATCAGCTGCGGACCAGGAACGGGGCCACCTTTATGGCAATCGGCGAATCCTCCGGCTCGATCGTGTAGATGGCATGCCACTGAAGCCGGGCCAGCTGGTCGACCAGCCGTTCGACATCCTCGCCGGGCGATGCGGGATCGAGCGTGGAGAGACTGACCTCAATCATCGAGTACAGCGCTTTCGCGGCAAAATCGATATCAATGTCGGGACGGGTCAGGCCGCATTCGCGGCCGGCCCGGTGCACGGTGGCCAGCCAGCCGGACATGGACTTGTCCGCGGCCTCGTCCGCCTCCTTCCAGCCGCTGTCCGGCATCTGCTTGGCGATCTCGATGGCCGGCCGGAGGTCAGCGTTCTGGATGCGCCAGAGCATGGCCTCGCGGACCATGTTCCGCACCAGGTTGAAGAACGGCTCGCTGGGGTCCACCCGGGCCCGCAGCCGCGCCCCGATCTCCTGGTAGCCCACCATGTAGTCGCGGACCAGCTGGAACAAGATCGCGGCCTTGTTCGGGAAATGGTTGTACACGGTGGCCCGGGACGCCCCGGCAAGGTTGCCGATATCGGACACTCTGGTGCTCGCGTAGCCGGGGGTGTGAAAGAGCCGCCGGGCGGCGGCCAGAATGGCAAGGACCGTCGGATCCCTGGTAACGCCGGGCTGACCCGTGCGGACAATGTAAGGGGTCATCAGGGAATCGTAGCCCTCCGTCCCGGTCCGGGGCTGCTGCCGCGCAGTAGCGGGGGAACGCCCGGCCGGTCATGGCTGGACGCGGTGTCCAGCCTGCTTGTATTGTCCCCGTCAGCCGAGCATTCCGTAACAGTGGATATGACCGCGCCGGATCAGGGCAAACTCGCCAGGTCCGGACGGTCCGGCTGCCCGCGGATCATCGCCCTGCCGGACAATTCCGGGAACCGCCCATGCTAGGCACGCAAAGCGCCCCTGGCCTTCCGCCGCCGGCCGCGCCGGAGGCGGCCCGGCCGGACACCGGGCGGCACCCGGTGGCCGGGTTCGTCGCCCGCCGGCTCGCCACCGGGATCCTCACCCTGCTCGTTGCCTCAATGCTGATCTTCCTGGCCACGAATATCCTGCCCGGCAACGCCGCGCAGGTGGTGCTGGGCCGGAACGCGACCGGCCCGGCCGCGCACAAGCTCGAGACCGAGCTGGGCCTCGGCCGGCCGGTGGCGGTCCGCTACCTGGCCTGGCTGGGCGGCATGACGCACGGCGACTTCGGCCAGTCCGCGGTGGCCCGGGCGGAGGGCCGCCCGGATGCGGCGATCTCCGCCACGCTGGGCAGCCCGCTGGCCGACAGCGCGATCCTGGCCGGGCTGACCGCGATCCTGCTGGTGCCGCTGACCCTGCTGTTCGGCACGCTGGCCGGGCTGTACGCGCGGCGGAAAACCGACTGGCTGATCTCCGGCCCGGCGCTGATCGCCAGCGGCCTGCCGGAGTTCGTCACCGGCTCGGCGCTGATCTACGTGTTCTTCACCTGGCTGCACCTGCTGCCGCCGGTGGCCCTGCTCAGCCCGGGCCAGTCGCCGCTGTCCCAGCCCCGGGCCCTGGTGCTGCCCGTGCTCACCCTGCTCGCGGTGGCCGTCGGCGCGGGCATCCGGCAGGTCAGGGCGGGCATGATCGAGGTGCTGCAGCAGGACTACGTGCGGTTCGCCCGGCTGAACGGCATCGGCGAGCGGCGGGTCATCCTGCGCTACGCGCTGCGCAACGCCCTGGCGCCCAGCGTGCAGATCATTGCCCAGAACCTGCAGTACCTGGTGGGCGGGATCATCGTGGTGGAAAGCGTGTTCGCCTACCCGGGGATCGGCACGTACCTGGTCAACGCGGTGGCGGCCAGGGACGTGACCGAGGTGCAGGCCGCGGCGATCATCCTGGCCGCGCTGTACATCGTGATCAACATCGTCGCGGACCTGATCGTGGTGTTCCTGGTTCCCAAGCTGCGGACGGCCATGTCATGACGGCCAGACCAGAGCTCCGCCGGGGCCAGGTTCGCTGGCGTGGTGTGCTGACCCGGGACTGGGGCGGCGCGACCGGAGCGGTGCTGCTCGTCCTGCTGGTGGCGGTGGCGCTGGCCGGGCCGCTGCTGGCGCCGCACAGCGCCACCGACACGATCGGCATCCCCGGGCTGCCGCGCGGGCCCGGCGCGCCGCTGGGCCTGGACTTCCTCGGCCGGGACGTGCTCAGCCGGGTGCTCTACGGCGGCCGGTCCACACTGCTGCTCGGCGGCGCGGCCACGGTCCTGACGTACCTGATCGGGGTGACCGCGGGGCTGGTCGCGGGATACTCCCGGACTCCGCTCGACCCGCTGATCATGCGCGGGGTCGACGTCGTGCTGTCGTTCCCGGCGCTGCTGATCATGCTGCTGGCGGTGACCGCGTTCGGCAACGGGCCGGTGGTGCTGGTCGGCTCCGCCGCGCTGGTCCTGTTCCCCGGCGTAGCCAGGATCGTCAGGACCGCGACCGCGGAGGTGGCCACCCGGGCCTACGTGGAGGCGGCGGTGGCCCGCGGCGAGCGGCCGCCCGCGATCGTGCGCCGGGAGATCCTGCCGAACATCGTCGCGCCGGTCGTGGCCGACCTGGGCATCCGGTTCAGCTGGTCGATCATCCTCATCGCCAGCGTGAACTTCCTGGGCCTGGGACTGCGCCCGCCGACCGCCGACTGGGGCCTGATGGTGTCGGAGAACCGCAGCATCTTCGCCACCAACCCGCTCGCGGTGCTGGCCCCGGCCGCGATGCTGGCCCTGCTGATCATCGGGGTCAACCTGGTCGGCGACGCCTACGTGCGCCGCCTGGGCCGGTCCCGGGGGCGGCCATGACCGCGCCGGAACGCAGCAGTACTGGCCAGCACGGTACTGGCCAGCACGGGGCGGACCGGGCCGTGCTGCGGGCCCGCGGGCTGCGGGTCGAGCTGGCCAGCGGGGCGGCGATCATCGAGGACGTCAGCCTGGACCTGCGGCCCGGGGAGATCCTCGGTCTGGTCGGCGAGTCCGGTTCGGGCAAGACCACGACCGCGCTGTCCCTGTTCGGCTACCGGGAACGCGAGGTCCTGGCGGCCCAGGGCGACATCGAGATTTCCGGCCAGCCGCTGGCCAGCGAGCAGGCGTTCCGCGGGGCCCGGGGCCGGCTGGTGTCCTACGTGCCGCAGAACCCGGGCCAGTCGCTGAACCCGTCGCTCCGGGTCGCCGCCGCCATCGAGGACATGCTCCGCGCACACCCCCTCCGCAAGCCCGTCGATATGACATTGCCAGGCATAGAACCCGTACCACGTCACATCGATCGCGTTGATCCCGGCGGGACGGAGGCGGCCGCGGCGGGGCTGCTGGACCGGGTCGGGCTGCCGTCGGGGCCGGAGTTCGGGCGGCGGTACCCGCACCAGCTGTCCGGCGGCCAGCAGCAGCGGGTGTGCATCGCGGTGGCGCTGGCGTCCGGGCCTGAGGTGGTCGTGCTGGACGAGCCGACCACCGGGCTTGACGTGATCACCCAGGACCGGATCCTCGCCGAGCTGCTCCGGCTGCGGGACGAGCAGCAGGTCGCGATGCTGTACATCACCCACGACCTGGCCGTGGTCAGCCAGATCGCCAGCCGGATCGCGGTCATGTACGCGGGCCGGATCGTCGAGCAGGGCACGGTGGACGAGATCCTGCGGCGGCCGCGCCACCCGTACACCCGCGGCCTGCTCGCCTCCACCCCTGACCATCTGCGCCCGCGGGCCCTCCAGCCGATGCCCGGCACCGTGGCCGCGGTCGGCGAGCGGCCGCCGGGCTGCGCGTTCGCGCCCCGGTGCGCCCAGGCAGTAGCCCGCTGCGCGGCCGAGCTGCCGCCGCTGGAGCAGACCGGGGCCGGGCACCTGGCCCGCTGCTTCGAATGGCGGGCCACTCCCCCGCGGCCGGCCGGCCCGGTGCCGGAGGTGCTGGCCCCAGCAGTCCGGCCGGCCCCGGAGACCTTGCCCGCCACGGACGGGCAGGTCCCAGCCGGGGAGGCCCCGGCAGTACTGGAGGCAACCGGGCTGCGGGCCGAGTACCGGACCCGGCAGCACACCGTGGTGGCGGCCAGGGACGTGTCGTTCCGGCTCGCGCGGGGCGGCTGCGTGGCGCTGGTCGGCGAATCCGGCAGCGGGAAGACCACGATCGCCCGGGTGATCGCCGGGCTGCATCCGCTGGCCGGCGGGGAGCTGCGGCTGGACGGCGCGGCACTGCCCGCGGATGCCCGGCGGCGGCCACGGAGCCAGCGGCGCCGGATCCAGATCGTGTTCCAGAACCCGGCCGAGGCGCTCAACCCCCGGCATACCGTGGCCAGCGCCATTGCCCGGCCCGCCCGCGTGCTCCGCGGGCTGAGCCGGGCCGGGGCCGCGGCCGAGGTCAGCCGGCTGCTGGCGGCGGTCCGGCTGCCGCCGCAGACCGCCCGCCGCTACCCCGGCGAGCTGTCCGGCGGCGAGTGCCAGCGGGTCGCGATCGCCCGGGCGCTGGCCGGCCAGCCGGAGATCCTGGTCTGCGACGAGATCACCTCCGCGCTGGACGTGTCCGTGCAGGCCGTGGTCCTCGAGCTGCTGCGCGACCTGCGCGCCCGGCTGGGTATCTCGGTCATCTTCATCACCCATGACCTGGGCGTGGTCGCCGCGGTCGCCGAGCAGGTCCTGGTGCTGCACGACGGCGCGATCTGCGAGGCTGGGACGGCCGGCCAGATCCTGGGCCACCCGCAGCACGAGTACACCCAGCGGCTGCTGGCCGCCGCCCCCAGCCTGAGCGGGGCTACCCGGCCTGCTCCGCGGACGTGAACCCGGGCCCCGCCGCGCGCAGCGCCGGGCCCGGCGGCGTGGCCAGCGGCCGGGCCGCCAGCTGCATCAGCAGCAGGACGTTGTCATCGGCGGCGGTCTTGTTCATCCGCAGCCGGCCGCAGCGAAGGCAACGGTGGATCAGCACCCACCGGTTCTCGCCGCGGACCGTGACCGCGATCGGCTCCATGCCTCCCGGGCAGCCGGACTTCCGGTCGCCGGGGACGTTACGGTCCAGGTGACGGGACCACAGGCAGCTGGGGCAGTGATTACGGTGCGAGGTTCCCGGCGCGTCGAGAGAGACGTCTACGCCGCAGTGCCCGCACTGAAACGAACGGGGAAACGACAAGCCTGACTTCCTTTCGTGACGTGGCTTGCGGACCGGTCAGACATAAGCGCCTCCTCTCGTCGTCAGGCTGCGCATCGCAGCGCGCGGGCCCGGGGATGGGCACCGGCCACCATCGTCGGCACCGGTGGGCCGGGCCGTCAAACCGTTTACCGGGCCGGGCACGGCCAGCGGCGGCTGGAGCGTAACCCTTCTGTCATGCCCGGCTCTTGATGAACCTGGGCCTGAATCAGGAAGATTCATCCCAGAAGACGCCACACGTACGGGGAGCCGCAGTGAAGGTCCAGATCAACTCTGAGGTGTGCCAGGGACACGGGCGCTGCTACGACCTGGCCCCCAAGCTGTTCGGCGAGGACGACGAGGGCTACGGGACCGTCCTGGGCGACGGGACCGTGCCCGCGGACCAGGCGGAAGCCGCGCGGCTGGCCGTGGCCAACTGCCCGGAACGGGCCATCAGCCTGACCGAGGAGACCTGAGATGGCCGTGGACGAGCGGTTCCCGCGCAACCTGGCCGAGCAGGAGCAGGTGGAGCCCGAAGGGACCTTCAACGAGCCCATCACCGGCCCGGTGGCGGACTGGGCGACCGACTTCTCGCACCTGGAGCCGGAGTGGGCGGCCGACCCCTATCCCATCCAGGACGACCTGCGGGAGCGCTGCCCGATCGCGCACACCGGCCGGTTCGGCGGCGGGTGGCTCCCGGTGCGGTACGAGGACGTCGCGGCGATCGCCTACGACACCGAGCACTTCTCGTCGCGGGCGATCATCATGAGCAACTTCCGGCCGCCCAGGGACATCGCGCCGATCGGCGGGTCGCCGCCGATCTCGTCCGACCCGCCGTTCCACCACGACGCGCGCAAGCTGCTGCTGCCCGCGTTCACCAAGACAGCGATCGCCCGCCTGGAGCCGGCCACCCGGGCGTTCTGCCACTCGCTGATCGACCAGTTCGGGGCCGCGGAGACGGTGGACGCGGCGCGGGACTACGCGCAGCACATCCCGGTGCGGGTGATCGCGGACATGCTCGGCTTCCCGCCGGAGGACGGCCCGCAGTTCCGCGAGTTCGTGAACGACCTGCTCGAGGGCGTGAACCTGGCTTCCGAGGAACGCGAGGCCCGGATCGGCCGGCTGTTCGACTACCTGCTCGAGCAGGTGCACGACCACCTGGACCGGCCGCGCAAGGACCTGACCACGTATCTGCTCGAGGCCGAGATCTTCGGGCAGAAGCTCACCGCGGACCACGTCGTCGGCACGATGGCGCTGCTGCTGATCGCGGGCATCGACACGACGTGGAGCGCGATCGGGTCGTCGCTGTGGCACCTGGCCCGGGTGCCCGGGGACCGGCGGCGGCTGGCCGCCGCGCCGGAACTGCTGCCCACCGCGATGGAGGAGTTCCTGCGCGCGTACGCGCCGGTCACCATGGCCCGGCTGGTCACCGGGGACGTCAGCTGGCGCGGCGTGGACATGAAGGCGGACGACTGGATCCTGCTGTCGTTCCCGGCGGCCAACCGGGACCCGGCTCAGTTCGAGCGGGCCGGCGAGGTGGTCATCGACCGGGCGGTCAACCGGCACGCGGCGTTCGGCCTCGGTATCCACCGCTGCCTGGGGTCGCACCTGGCCCGGATGGAACTGCGGGTGGCGCTGGCCGCGTGGCTGGAGCGGATACCGGAGTTCAGCCTGGCCGACCCGGGGGCGGTGACGTGGTCAACCGGGCAGATCCGCGGGCCGCGCAGCCTGCCGGTACGGATCGGCTGACAATAGGGGCTATGCCTGAGCTGAATCCTGATGCCGTGCTGGCGGCGGTCGCGGACGACCCGAAGCTGAAGGTGTTCATCAGCGGCGGCCAGGTCGCCATGCCCGCCAAGCAGGCCCGGCGGCGGCTGCTGCTGGACGTGATCGCGCAGGCGTTCGAGCCCGGCGTTCGCTACGACGAGCGCCGGGTCAGCCTGTTCCTGGGGGCGATCCACAGCGACTATGCCGCCCTGCGCCGGTATCTCGTCGACGAGCAGTTCCTGTCCCGGGCCGGCGGCGAGTACTGGCGCAGCGGCGGCACGGTCCTCACCGCGCCGGAAACCGTGCCGGAGGACGGGCCGCCCGCGGGCTGACCAGCCCGGCGCGCGGCTGGCCGCCGGGTTCCCCGGCGACCTGGGCGCCGGCTAGCACCGGGCCGCCGCGGCCGGGAAGATACCCGGCATGAGCTACATGCTGATCATGCGGAACGAGCGCGCCGACCTGGTCGCCATCGGGCCGGTGTCGATCGAGTACCAGGCCGCCATGCTGCGCGACGACATCGAGAACAGCTCGGCCTGGACCGGCTACGGCATCGCCCAGATCCTCACCGAGGCCCAGGCCCGCAGCATGACCGGCGCCACCCCCGGCGAGGCCGCGGGGGCCGGCCCGTCCGGCGCCTAGAGACCGGCCCGGACCGACGGCCCCGGGCCCTGCCCCGCACCCGCATCAGCCTCCACGCGGCACAACTTACGGCCCGCCCGGGCCGTCCGCGAGCGGATAAACCGGCCAGCCCTGGGCGGCCGGCCCGCCGGCATAGAGATCTCCCAGGAATTTCCTGCAACCAGCGGGCAGGGTGCGGCGTTTCAGAGTCGGGTGAAACGAAAACCCCGCGCAAACGCCGGAAAGGGAACGCCGTGAAACTCATGCCCACTGCCGCAACAACCCGCGCCCGGAGCGCTTCCCGCCGTCTGCTCGCGGTCGCCGTGGTGCCGGCCGCAGCGGTGCTCAGCCTGACCGGCGTGGCCGTCAGCCAGGCGGGCGCGGCTCCCGCACCCGCCCCCGCCCCCGCCGTCCACCAGCCGGTCCTGGGCCGGGCTTCGGGCAACTTCTCGCGCGCAACCGGCCTGGGCAAGGTCAGGCCCCGGCGGATCGACTTCGGCGGCGACCCGACCAGCTTCGTCAAGCGGATCACCTGGCGCAGCTGGGGCGGCCTGCGCGCGAAGGGCACCGGCCGCGCGGTGTGGGTGCCGCCGAACCAGCCGGTCTCGAACGGCCGTATCCAGAATGTCAGGATCGTCGGATTTCACCGTGGCATGTGCGATGGGACATTCATGTACAAGGCCGTCGAATGGTATTTCCCGCAGCATCACCAGCATTTCACCACCCATCATTACGCCAACGTGTGCGCGGGCCACTGGGTCGGCACCAGCTGACTGAGGCTTCCGCGGGCCAATCGGGATGATGGATTACGGTTAGCCGGACGCGAGCCGGCCTGACCCGGCCCCGCCACGCCGCGGGGCCGGGTCAGCCGTTCCCGGCCGGGGGCCGGTCACTCGCCCGGGCCGCGGCCCCGGCCGCCCTGGCCGCCGCCTTCGCCGCCTGCATGGTCAGGTACTGCTGCTCGGCCAGGTTCGTGGCCCGGCCGGCCGCCGCCTGGTAGTGCTGCGCTGCGGTAGCCCAGTCCCCGCCCAGTTCCCGCAGGTGGCCGCGCACTGCGTCGAGCCGGTAGTGCCCCTCCAGCGGGCCGGACAGCCGCTCGAGCAGAGCCAGCCCGGCCGCGGGCCCGTCGTCCGGCCCGCGGGCCATGGCCACCGCGATGGCCCGGTTGAGCGCCACCATCGGGTTGCCGGTCAGCTTCTCCAGCAGCCCGTACAGCGCGGCGATCCGGGCCCAGTCGGTCTCCGCCACGCTGGCCGCCCGGTCGTGCTCGGCCGCGATCGCCGCCTGCAGCTGGTACTCCCCCACCCGGCGCCCGGCGATCGCCGCCTCGATCAGCGCGGTGCCCTCCGCGATCAGGGCCTGGTCCCAGCGGGACCGGTCCTGCTCGTCCAGCGGGATCAGCTCGCCACCCGGGCCGGTGCGGGCCGGCCGTCGGGCGTCGGTGAGCAGCATCAGCGCCAGCAGCCCGGTCACCTCCCCGTCCCCGGGCCGCATCCGGTGCACCATCCGGGCCAGCCGGACCGCCTCGGCGGACAGCTCCACCCGGTGCAGCCGGGGCCCGGCGGTGGCCGCGTACCCCTCGTTGAAGATCAGGTAGAGCACGTGCAGCACCGAGCGCATCCGGGTGGCCTGCCCGGCCTCGTCGGCGGGCAGCTCGAACCGCAGCCCGGACTCCCTGATCTTCTGCTTGGCCCGGCTGATCCGCTGGGCCATGGTCGCCTCGGGCACCAGGAACGCGCCCGCGATCTCCGCGGTGGTCAGGCCGCCCACCGCGCGCAGCGTCAGCGCCACGGCCGACGCCGGGGTCAGCGCCGGGTGGCAGCACAGCGACAGCAGCACGAGCGTGTCGTCCTGGCCACTGACCGGGGCCGGCGCCGGCTCGCGCGCCGCGTCGGCCAGCTCGCGCCGCCGCCGGGCGGTGTCGCTGCGGTACTGGTCGGTCAGCGCCCGCGCGGCGGCCTGGATCAGCCAGCCGCGCGGGTTGCCCGGGATCCCGTCATCGGGCCAGTGCGTGGCCGCGGCCAGCAGGGCCTCCTGGACGGCGTCCTCGGCCGCGCCGAAGTCGCCGTACCGCCGCGCCAGCACGCCGAGAACCTGCGGCGCTAGCTCGCGCAGCAGGTTCTCGGCGGGCGTGGTCAGGCCGGTCACTCGCCCGGCGTTCCCAGGACCTGGCGGACCTCGATGGCCTGCTGGATCGGCGCGCCGCCGGGACCGGGCGCGGCCGACGCCCGGGCCGCGATCTCGATCGCCCTGGCCTCGGACGCGACGTCGATCATCCGGTAGCCGGCCAGCAGCTCCTTCGACTCGGGGAACGGCCCGTCGGTGACCACCGGGGCGCCCTGCCCGTCCCAGATCACGAACCGGGCCAGGTCGGGGCCGGCCAGCCCCTGCGCGTCGACCAGCTCGCCGGTCCCGGCCAGCTCCTGGTTCAGCGCGATCTGGAACTCGATGTGCGCCTTCACATCAGCCGGGTCCCACTCGGTCATCGGCTTGCACCCGGCCGGTCCGGCGTAGTCCTGCAGCAGCATGTACCTGGTCATCGGTCTCTCCCCGAATCCGCTGCGCCGCCCGTTGCGGCGCCTTTACCCCCAGGACGGAGCCCGCCCCCGGATCTCGACATACGGTGACCGTATCCGGCCGGCGAATTTCCCGGCTGCCCCGCCGGAAGCCCTGCCTGATGACGGGCACGGACCACCCGGTGGCAGATGCGCGCTGGGCCCGGACCGCTGGGGTTAGTCTGCGGGTGTGCCCTTCAGCGCGGAAACCGACCGTTTCAGGCTGGCGTACGACCGCACCGGGTCCGGCCCGCCGGTGCTGCTGCTGCACGGCTGGCCCGGCGACCGGCACGACTACCGGGCGCTGGTGCCGCTGCTGGACGGGTTCGACGTGGTGGTCCCCGACCTGCGCGGGTTCGGCGAGTCGGACAAGCACCCGGCCGAGCCGGAGACCGGGTACTCGGCCGCCGCGCAGGCCGCCAGCGTGACCGCGCTGCTCACCGAGCTGAGCCTGGACGGCGTGATCGTGGCGGGCTACGACATCGGCAGCCGGATCGCGCAGACGCTCGCCGCGGCCCAGCCGGCGCTGGTGCGCCACCTGGTCGTCGCCCCGCCGCTGCCCGGTATCGGGGCCCGGATCCTGGACGCGGCGGCCCAGCGGGAGTTCTGGTATCAGTCGTTCCACCAGCTGGCCCTGGCGCAGGAGCTGCTGGACGGCCAGCCCGGCGCGGTCCGCGACTACCTGGCGCACTTCTGGCGGCACTGGTCCGGGCCGGAGTTCACGCTGGACGGCGCGGACCTGGACCGGCTGGCCGCGGTGTACGGCGCGCCGGGCGCGTTCACCGCGTCGATCGGCTGGTACCGGGCCGGGGCCGGCTCGGTGGCCAGGTCGCTGGCCGAGCAGCCGCCCGCGGCGGCGGACCGGCTGGCGGTGCCGGCCACCGTGCTGTGGCCCGAGCACGACCCGCTGTTCCCGCCGGCCTGGGCCGACCGGCTGGACGAGTTCTTCGCCGCGGCCACGCTGCAGCTGATGCCGGGCGTGGGCCACTTCTCCCCGCTGGAGGCCCCGCAGGCGTTCGCCGACGCGATCAGGGGTGCCGCGGGCTAACTCCCGCCGATGGCCTCGTTCCAGCCCTTGATCTGGTAGCCGGTCACCACGCCGTTAAGCACGAACGGGTCGGCCGCGGCGAACTCCTCGGCCGCCTCGCGGGTGGTGAACACCGCCATCGAGCCGTCCGCCTGGGCGTCCTCGAACGTGCCGAGCAGCAGAAGGACGCCGCGGGCCAGGAATTGCTCGTAGTGGGCCTGGTGCGCGGCGAACACCGGCCCGGCCTTGGCCGCGACGTCCGGCGCCGAGGTGTAGAAGAGGACGTATTTCATGCCGGCCAGCTTGCCAGTTAACCCGCGCTGGGGTGCAGCAGCGGCCGGTAACCCTGGGCGAGAACGGCCACCGACGACGGCGGGGTAAGGACCTCGGCCAGCTCCCCGGGTCCGGGGACCGGGCTCCGGGACAGGTAGCCGGCGAACGACCATTCGAGCAGCTGGCCGCCGGCCAGCAGCCAGAGCCGACCGTCGCGGCGGATCATCACGCCGTCGGGCAGGTCGCCGGCCCGCACCTGGGTGGTCCGCTGCCGCTTAGTCGTCCGGTCCACCCGCTCGGGGTGCA
>DASVBE010000235.1:0-7152 GCA_036375995.1 Streptosporangiaceae bacterium
CCTCCGACACGGAAAGCCCGGAGGACCTCGCCGCCGCCTTCGACGCCTACGCCGACGCCGTCATCCCCGCCCTGGCCGGCCACTGGAGCTAGGTGAGGATGGCGGCCGCGGCCAGTTCCGCCGCGGCGGCCAGACCGGGAGCGCTGGCGGTGCCGCCGGGCGCCGCGGTGGACAGCGCGCCGGAGGCGCAGCCGAGCGCGGCCGCCTGCGGCAGGTCCAGCCCGTCCAGCAGCCCGGCGATCAGCCCGGCGTCGAAGCAGTCGCCCGCGCCGGTGGCGTCGACCGGTGCCACCGGCGGCAGGCGGACCAGGCATCGCAAACGCCCGTCCGCGCACAGCGCCCCGCGCTCGCCCAGCTTGACCACCACCCGCGGACCGGCCGCGACCAGCGCCGCGACGGCGCCGCCCAGGTCATCGGCCCCGGCCAGGCGTATCGCTTCCGCCTCGTTCGGCAGCAGCAGGCCGGCCTGCGCGATAGCGGCGGACAGGTCCGGGCTGGCCCACCGTCCGGACGGATCCCAGTTGGTGTCCAGGGACGTCATGACACCGGCCGAACGGGCGGCGGAGAACAACGCCCCCAGCCCCGGCCCGAGGCAATCCTGGAGCAGGAACCACGAGCTGGCGTGCACGTGCCGCGCGCCGGCCAGCAGCGCTTCCGGGACGTCGGCCGCGGTCAGCGAGGCCACCGCGCCCAGCGCGGTCAAGATGGCCCGGTCCCCGCCGCGGGACAGCGCCACCGTCATCCCGGTGGGCGCGTCCTCGCGGACCGCCACGAAGCTGACGTCGACCCCCTCGGCGGCCAGCTGGTCCCGCATGAACTCACCCGCGGGGTCGGCGCCGACCGCGGCGGCCAGCGCGACCCGCAGCCCCAGCCGCGCCGCGGCCACAGCGGTGATCGCGGCCGAACCCCCGATGACCAGCGAGATCCCGTCCACCAGCTTCTCCTGCTGGCCGAATACGGGGTCCACGTCGTCGCCGAGGACGAGCACGTCCGGATTGCAGTCACCCAGGACCACCAGGTCATACCGTGACAACGTCCACCCCGGCGTCCTGCAGCCGGGCCGCGTCCTCGGCCGCGATCCCGGCGTCGGTGACCAGCACGTCGATCTCGGCCGGGGTGCAGATCCGGGCGAAGGCGCGCTGCCCCACCTTGGAGCTGTCGGCCACGATGATCACCTGGCGGGCCTGCCGCCCCATCAGCCGGTTGATGCTCGCCTCGCCCTCGTGGTGCGCGGTCGCCCCTGCCACCGCGTCGATCCCGTCCACACCCAGGAAGGCCACGTCCAGCGTGACCTGCTCCAGCACGCCGGTGGCCAGCGGCCCGGTGAGCTCGTAGGACTGCGGCCGGGCCACCCCGCCGGTGGTCACGATCTTGATGTGCTGCCTGATGGCAAGTTCGGTCGCGATGTTCAGCGCGTTGGTGACCACGGTGACCGTGGGGGAGGGACCCGCCGATCCTAGATCCGAACGGGTGGCCAGAGCCCTCGCTACCTCGGTCGTCGTGGTTCCCCCGTTGAGACCCGCGACCTGGCCGGCCCGGACCATGCTGGCGGCCAGCGCTCCGATGCGCTGTTTCTCGGACGGATGCCGCTCGGTCTTGTAGCGCAGCGGCAGGTCGTAGTTGACCCCCTCGGCCACGGCGCCGCCGCGGATCCTGGTCAGCATCTGCTGGCTGGCCAGCTCGTCGAAGTCCCGGCGGATGGTGGCCGCGGACACGTTCAGCGCCTTGGCCGCGTCCTCCACCTGGAGCTGGCCCCGCGAGCCCAGCAACTCGAGCAGCTCGTTCCACCGGCGATAACGGCTCACCGGCCCCTCCCTCCAGCACACCGAGCAACCGGGCTACTTCCGGCGCGACCGCGTCACGTCCGGCCGAACCATACCTCCTGGGATCAACCACCGCCGGCTCGGCCGACAGGTAGTCCCGGACCGCCGCGGTGAACACCTTGTTCAGCTGGGTCGCGATGTTGATCTTCGTCAGGCCGGCCCGGATCGCGGCGGCCAGGTCCTGATCCGGCACGCCGGACGAGCCGTGCAGCACCAGTGGTACGCCGACGGCCCGGCGCAGCCTGGCGATCAGGCCGAGGTCGAGGACCGCGTCCTTGGTCAGCATGGCGTGCGAGCTGCCCACCGCGACGGCCAGTGCGTCCACCCCGGTGTCGGCGACGAAGCCGGCCGCCTGGCCCGGATCGGTGCGGGCTACGGGGGAGTGCACGCCGTCCTTGCCGCCGACCTCGCCGAGCTCCGCCTCGACCCAGATCCCCCGGTCGTGGCACCACGTGACGACCTCGGCGGTGACCCGGACGTTGTCCGCATACGGGAGCCGGGACGCGTCGTACATGACCGACCCGAGGCCGAACGCGGACGCCGCCCGGACCAGCTCCGCACCGGACGCGTGGTCCAGGTGCACCGCGACCGGCACCGCGGCCGCGCGCGCCACGGCCAGGCAGGCCTGGGCGATCGGCTCCAGCGCGCCGTGCCAGGCGGCGCAGTTCTCGCTGATCTGCAGCACCACCGGGGCGCCGGCCGTCTCGGCCCCGGTGACGATCGCCTCGGCGTGCTCGATGCCGATGACGTTGAACGCGCCCACGCCGCGGCCCGCGGCCCGGGCCGGGCCGATAATCTCGCCCATGGTAGCCAGCGGCATCAGCGGACCTCCTCCACCGTGACCGTGCTCAGCGCGCCGAGGTAGTCCTGGCGGCGGAACTCCCCGGCGACCGGGGCCGCGGCGGTCGCGGCGCCCAGCGCCGCCGCATGCCGCAGCCGCTCGTCCCAGGGCCGGCCGAGGACGAGCCCGTGGGCCAGGGCCGCGGCCACCGCGTCGCCCGCGCCGGTCGCGTTCCCGGCCACCGCGTCGGGCGCCCGCGCCCGCCAGCAGCCGTCGCCGGTCGCGGCCAGCAGCCCGTCCGGGCCCAGCGTGATCACCACGGCCTGCGCCCCGCGGAGCTGTCCGGCCGCGGCTGCCGCCGTGGCCAGGTTCGCGGGGCCGTCGGCGGGCGGAGACGGCGCCGGGCTGGCGGCCGGGCCGGCCAGCGCCGCCAGCTCGGCCAGGTTCGGCTTCACGATGGCGGGGCCCGCGGCCGCGCCCCGCCGCAGCGCCTCCCCGTGCGTGTCCAGCACCGCGGGGACGCGCGCCGCCGCCGCGGTCTCGATCAGCGTGGCGTAGGTCCCGGCCGCCAGGCCCGGCGGCAGGCTGCCGGACAGCACCACCGCGGTGGCTCCCGCCAGCGCCTGCTCGTACCCGCGCCGGAACCCGGCGAACTCCTCCTCGCCCACCTCGGGACCGGCCTCGTGGAAGGCGGTGACCCTGCTGTCGTCGACGACGCTGAAGGTGCGCCGGGTCTCCCCGGCGACCGGGGTGAACGCGGCCGGCACGCACCGCTCGCGCAGCGCCGCCTCCATCCCGGCCCCGGTGACACCGCCGGCCAGCCCGAGCACCAGCACGTCCACGCCGAGCGCGTGCAGCGTGCGGGCCACGTTGAGGCCCTTGCCGCCGGGCCGGGCGCGCACCGCGTGCGGCCGGTTCACCCCGCCCCAGTCCACCGCGTCGACGTGGTGGGTGACGTCCAGCGCCGGGTTGAGGCAGACGACGACGATCACGGAGTACCGAGGATGACCGAGCGGGCCAGGTTGCGCGGTCGGTCCGGGTCCAATCCGCGGGCCCGTGCCGCCGCGACCGCGACCAGCTGCACCCGGACCAGCTCGGCCAGCGGGTCCTCCTCGCCGATCCAGGCGGTTCCGCCGGCCGCGGCGATCTCGGCGGCCAGCCCGTCCGGCGGCGGGCCGAACAGCCACACCACGCTGCCTTCGCCGGTCACCGCGGCCGGGCCGTGCCGGTACTCCATGGCCGGATAGGCCTCGGTCCACAGCCCGGCCGCCTCGCGCAGCTTCAGCGCGGCCTCGTTGGCCAGCCCGTAGGTCCAGCCGGTGCCGAGGAAGGTGAACTGGTCGGCGGCCAGCATCCCGGGTGGCAGCGGCGCGGCCAGCACCCGCTCGGCCGCGTCGGCCGCCGGGCCGGGATCGTGCCCCAGGTGCGCCCGGAGCAGGGCCAGCTCGGTGGTGGCGAACCTGGTCTGCACCACGGATTCCTCGTCCGCGAAGCCCAGGTCGATGACCTCGCCGGCGGCCTGCCCCACCGGGGACTGCGCGGCCGCGGTGATCGCCACCGTGGGCACGGTGCCGGCTAGCCGGCCGAGCAGCTGCACGATCTCGGTGGTGGTGCCGGACCGGGACAGCACCAGGACCCGGTCGTAGCGCCGGCCGGCCGGCATCTCGGAGGCGGCGAACGCGTCGGTCTCGCCGTGCCCGGCCTGCTCCCGCGCCGCCGCGTAGGACTGCGCCATGAACCAGGACGTGCCGCAGCCCGCGACCGCCACTCGTTCGCCCGGGGCCGGCAGCGAGCCCGACACGTCCGCGGCCAGCCGGGCCGCGTGCCGCCAGCAGGCGGGCTGAGAAGCCACCTCCCGCGCGGTGCGGCTTCCCGCGGTGATGTCCTCCTGCGTCACTGATTCCTCATCTCTGTTTGTCCAACCGGTTCACGTCCCGGCCAGCCCGGTGGCGGCCACCGAGCGGATGAAATGGCGCTGGGCCAGGAAGAAGATGCACAGCATGGGGACCAGGCTCATCACGTTGGCGGCCATCAGCAGGGTCCACTCGGTCTGGTGCGCGCCCTGGAACGTGGCCAGGCCGAGCGGCAGCGTCATCTGGTTCGTGGAGGTGATGGCGATCAGCGGCCACAGGAAGTTGTTCCAGGAGTCCAGGAACGTCAGCGCGGCCAGCGTGGCCAGGGCCGGCGTGGCCAGCGGCAGTACGATCCTGATCAGCACGGTGAGCCGGCTCGCCCCGTCGACCCGGGCGGATTCCTCGTACTCCAGCGGCAGCGTGCGGAAGAACTGGCGGAGGAAGAAAATGCCGAACGCGGTGGCCGCGTTGGGCAAGATCAGCGCGCCGATGTGGTTGATCCCCACCGCGGCCAGTACGTGCACCCCGAGCCACTTGGTGATGATGAACTGCGGGATCATCGTGACCTGGAACGGCACCATGAGCGTGGCCATGATCACCGCGAACAGCGCGGTCCGGCCGAGGAAGCGGAACCGCGCGAAGGCGTACCCGGCCAGCGAGCACAGCACCAGGTTGCTCAGCACGGTCACCACCGCGACGATCGCGCTGTTCAGGAAGAACCGGCCGAACGGTGCGCTGTTCAGCGCGTCCGGGTAGTTGGCCAGCCTGATCTGGCGCGGGATGAGCACCGGCGGGAAGTGCAGCGCCTCGGCGTGGGTCTCCACCGACGTGATGACCAGCCACGCGAACGGGAAGATCAGCACGATCGTGGCCGGGATCAGCACCAGGTGCCACGGGCTGAACGGCAGCCGCCACCGCCGCCGCGCGCCCCGGACCGCGCCGCCGGCCGGAGACCGCACCCCGCCGCGGGCGGGCGCCGACGTCGCCGTCACGATCGGTAATACGTGAACCGCCGGCCCACCCGGAACTGGATGACGGTGATCACGATGATGACGAGGAACAGGAAGTAGGCGATGGCCGACGCGTAGCCGAAGTTGAACTGCTGGAAGGCCTGGGTGTACAGGTAGTAGACGAGCACGGTGGTGGCATTGAGCGGGCCGCCCTGGGTGCTCAGGTACACCTCGTCGAACAGCTGCAGCGCGTTGATCGTGAGCCAGACGGCCAGGAACAGCGAGGCCGGGCTGAGCAGCGGCAGGGTGACCCGGCGGAACGCCTGCCACGGGCCGGCCCCGTCGATCGCGGCCGCCTCGGTCAGCTGCTGCGGCACCCCCTGCAGCGCGGCCAGGTAGATCACCACCGCGAAGCCGGTCCAGCCCCAGATCGTCATGATCACGATCACGTAGAGCGCCTGGGACGGGGAGTTGATGAACTGCTGCGGCGGCACGCCGAACCAGCTCAGGAAGTAGTTGATCACCCCGTAGGACGGGTCGAACAGCCAGATGAAGACGATCGCCTCGCTGATGGTGGAGATCGCCATGGTGGCGTAGGCGGCGGTCCGGTAAACCGAGATGAAGCGGATCTTCCGGTTCATCGCCACCGCCAGGAACAGCCCCGCCGCCATCGTCCCTGGCACGAACAGCGCGGTGTAGACCAGCGTGTGCTGGATCGCCTGGGCCACCACCGGGTCGTGCGCCAGCTGCCGGTAGTTGGCCGTGCCGACGAACGGCGTGCTGGGCGTGAGCAGGTTGTTCTTCTGGAACGACATCAGCGCCGACCACACGATCGGGGCCACGCCGAACAGCCCGATGATCACGGCGGCGGGCGTGACAAAGGCCCACCCGGTGAACTGCTCGGAGCTGACGACCCCCCGCCGCACGGTCAGCCCGCCGCCAGGGCCTGGTCGACCTGCTGGGCGGCGGCGGTCCGCGCGGCCTGCGGCTGGCTCTTGCCGAGCAGCACCGACACGACCATGGTGCCGAGAATCGTGGAGATCTTGGGGTACTGCGGGATCTGCGGCCGGGCCTGCTTCACGTTGGCCAGGTTGGCGATGAACGTGCCGACGCCGGGCAGCGCGGCGTTCATCTGCTGCCTCACCGCGGGCGAGTCGCCCACCGACTGCCGGCTGGGCAGGTTGCCGGTCTGCACCGCCCAGTACTTGACCTGAGCCGGCGCGGTGAGCCAGAGCAGGAACTGCTCGGCCGCGGCCACCCGCGCCGGGCTGTTGTTGAAGATGACCCAGTTGTCCGGGCCGGAGATGGTCTGGTGGCCGCCACTGGTCCCCGGGTAGGCCGGCATGACCTGCACCCCGTACTTGACGTCGGGGAACGCGGACAGGTCCCACGGCCCGGTGACCAGCATCCCGATCTTGCCCGAGTTGAACAGGTTGCTGTAGGCGGAGTCGCTCGGGTCCTGGTACATCGACTTGTCCGTGACGGCCATGGTCCGCAGCGTGTTCAGCGAGGCCAGCCCGGCGGCCGAGTCGAACGCCGCCTTCTTGTTGTCCGGAGTCAGCAGCTGACCGCCCGCCTCCCAGAGCAGCGCCTCCCAGTGCCACACGGTGTCCTCCGTGCCCGGGGTGACGTACGCGGTGCCGAACTGCTTGATCGCCGGGTTGGTCAGCTTCTTCGCGTCGGCCACGAACTCCTGCCAGGTCCAGTCCGGGCCCGGCGGCTGCAGCCCGGCCTTGGCGAACAGC